>CAXNEW010000095.1:0-3082 GCA_964201665.1 Bdellovibrionota bacterium | reverse complement strand
TTTTGATGTATGGGACCCCTTCGAAAAATCCTACACCCTGGAAGTTTGCAGTCCGGGTGACAAGCCGAGTTTGCGAACCTTGGAACATTTTGAAAGTGTTATAGACGAAAAAATTCGATTTCAAACATTAGAACCTTTGCCGATGCCCGAGCCCTTGAAGCCTCGCCGAAATTGGGAAGGCCAGCTAAAGGAAATTGATTTATCAGGTAACCGAATTTTGTTGACCGATGATTATGGAAATCACTGGATTCCGGTAAAGTTAGTACGCGACGCCGTTTGGATTCAGCAAATTGATCTTGGATCAAAAGAAAAAAAGAAGTTTTGAAAAAGAGTAAGGAGTTAAAAAATGGCTGCTAATTTGAGTGAACTCGGAAAAGTTCTAGAACAGGTTGGAAAGGACAAGGGAATCGATAGGCAACTTTTGGTTACTGCCCTAGAGGAAGCTCTTGTCATGGTAGCCCGCAAAAAATTTGGACTTTCACGAGACGTGGAAGCACGATTTAACGATGAATTGGGCGAAGTTGAACTTTTTCAGCTCATGACGGTTGTTGATTCTGTAAAGGATTCCAACAAAGAGATTTCCCTTGCTGAAGCTTCTAAGCTCTATGAGGGAGTGGGGTCGGGCGATGTTATTGGAGTCAAAATGGATTCCACTTTGCTTTCTCGAATTGCAGCCCAAACAGCTAAACAAGTTATTGTTCAAAAAATTCGCGACGCTGAGAGGGAAATTATTTTTAATGAGTTTCAACACCGTAAGGGTGAAATTATCACCGGTCTCATTCGAAGGGTTGATCGCGGCGCAGTCATTGTCGATTTAGGCCGCACTGAAGGCTATATGCCTCAAAAAGAACAAATCTCTGGTGAAAATTATAATCCTGGAGATCGGGTTCAAGCCTATCTCAGTGACGTTCAACTGACTCCCAAAGGTCCCCGAATCATTCTGTCCCGCGCCTGCCCTGAATATTTAGTGGCTTTGTTTCACAATGAAGTTCCAGAGATTCGTGAAGGCTTAGTGCTCATTCGAAATGCAGCACGGGATCCTGGAGTACGCGCCAAAATTGCCGTGGTTTCGAAAGATCCTGACGTGGATCCAATCGGGGCCTGTGTTGGAGTTCGTGGAAGCCGAGTTCAAAACGTTGTTCAAGAACTTCGCGGCGAACGAATCGATATCGTTCCTTTCGATGAAGATATCACGCGTTTTGTTTGTAATTCGCTAGCACCCGCAGAAGTTCAAAAAGTCATTTTTGATGATGATAATAATTCTATTGAAGTCATTGTGGGTGACGCTCACCTTTCACTAGCAATAGGTAAACGAGGACAAAATGTAAGACTCGCAAGTATGCTTACAGGTTGGAGACTTGATATTCTTTCTGAAACGGCCTGGGCAAAACGAACTGCAGAAGCAAAATATCAACTGGGTCTTATCCCGGGAGTTTCGGACACCCTTGCGATGGCCCTTTTTCAATCCGGATTTTCTAAAGTTCGAGATGTTGCTGAAATGGACCCACAGTCTCTGGCCTCGGTGCCAGGTTTTGATGAAAACAAAGCTACTGAAATCATCGCTAAAGCAAAAGAAGTTGTTGCCAGCGGACTTGCTGATCAGCCGCTTCCTGAATCCATGATTTCTGTTGATGCTCCCGGAGAGAGCGCAGGAACTAAACCTGCATCCGGATCCGATAACTCCATTGAGGCTAAATTAAGAGCAGAATTAGCTGCTCACGAAAAAGCACAATCAGTAAAAGGGGAATCCTGAGCCTCAAGCCCAGGAATCTCGAAAGAACGAGGAACCTGCCCAAATGTCTGAAATGATCAAGGTTTTTGAACTGGCTAAAGCACTCGACCTTAAGGCCCTTGAATTGATCGAAAGAATCAAGCCTCTAGATCTCAAAATTAAAAATCACATGGCCGAGCTTTCTCCCGAGCAGGTGGAAACAATAAAAAATTTCCTAAATCCTCCTGCAACAGGTGAACCTGAAAAGAAAAAAATTCTTGTTCGTAAAAAGAAAGTTACCGATGAAGCCGAGTCTCTTGAGAAAAAGGCTTCGTCAGTCATGATTAAAAAAGCAGGAATTATCGTTAAAAAAGATTCTCCTGGCTTGGGTTTGAATGCAGATTCTTCCTCTGCAATGGAATCAGAAGAAAATACCGATGCAGGTTCAGTGATGTCAGCATCCGTAAATTCGGCATCCGTAAATTTGGCATCCGTAAATTTGGCAACAGAGGAACCCTTGGAGGCTCCAGTTGCATCCGACAGTGCGCTGGAGGGGCAGGCAACCCTTCAAGAATTTGGTGGATCAAACACACTGGTTGAATCTACAGAAGCCCAAGGGATTGTTTCAGATACTGTGCCTAGCCCTGGTTTGCAGAATCTCTCTGAAGTGGTCGAGGTTGCGAGCGGCCCCGAGGAAGGCCCCGCAGTGGTTGCACCCGTAAGGCGTGGAAACCGCTATTCGATTATTCGAGTGGTATCACCAGCGACCGGAGAGGGAACAAAACCTCGAATTATTGAGGAAGCCCCAGCAGGAGGCATAGCTCAGCCTCGCAACAAGGCCTCTGTTCCAAAAACATTTGCCGATCCTGAGCTTGCTCGAAGTGCCTCAGCCCTCATTCGAGAAATCGAGGCTGAAGAAGAGTTAAAACGCAAAAAAAGTGGCGCAGCTTCACGGACTCGTTCCCAAGGCGAAGACCTCAGTAGTTTCAAATCAACGGACTATTTAAGACGCGAGCGGGTTTATCAACCCAAAAAGAAAAAGATTTCAATTGGAGGCAGACTCGGATCGAAACCCCAACAAGCTCCAAGTCTCAATCACAAGCGCACAGTAGAATTTGAAGGCGATTCAATTTCAGTCGAGAATTTGGCCGAACAAATGGCGATAAAGTCTAGAGACCTAATCAGAAAACTCGCAGAGCTTGGCGTTGAACAGCCCGACGATTTAGAACATCTTACTGACTGGGAACTTGATTTTGATACGGCTGCCGTTGTTGTTGAGGCCTTCGAAAATGACATTCGAGATGTCAATTTCAACGAAGCGGAAATTATTGAGGCCGCTTCTGGTTCAAAAGAAGCCGATGCCGATATTCC
>CAXNEW010000094.1:0-3107 GCA_964201665.1 Bdellovibrionota bacterium | reverse complement strand
CCTATAAATCGTGCCTACAACATGGATGCGCTTTTGGGGTCTTTGCGAGAAATTTCAAAAAAAACTTTTAAAAAAGCTGCGGGTTCACGGTTTGGCGTGACCTTTGAATATATTCTGATTGCGGGTCTCAATGATGCTCCCGAACATGCCCGAGAATTGGTTCGTCAATTACACGGAATTGATGCAAAGGTTAATTTGCTTTTATACAATGAGAATCCAAATATTCCCTTTAAGCGGCCAACCATGGATCGGGTTGAAGAATTTCGCGCGGTGCTTTCAAAAAAAGGTTTGCTTAATTTTTTACGAACATCACGAGGGCGAGATATTTCAGCAGCCTGTGGCCAACTTGTAAGCGAGCACAAAAGAAAGTCTGGCCTTGAGCAACTCAGTCTTTAAGGGCCACATTCGATCTCTCTCAAGTGAGGGGTATGGCGTTGTAGATCATCCCGAAGGCAAAGTTTTTTTTGTTCCAGGCACCTGGCCGGGCGATGAAGGAATTTTTGAAAAAATCTCTGAAAAGAATAGATACGGTGAGGCTCGACTTGTGGAATTGGTGCGACCTTCAAGCGACCGGCGAAAAGAAAGGCCCTGTGCCTTTCAGGGGCATGAACCCGGAAAATGCGGGGGGTGCCCGTGGATGATCGGAACCTACGAATCCCAGCTGCGCGTAAAATTCGAGAGGGTTTTGTTTCAACTAAAAAAAGCTAAGCTGGTTGAAGAGGGCGGGGAGGCCAAAGTTTGCCCCATTGTGGCGAGTCCAGAGGAATTGGGTTTTCGCAATCGTGCCCAAGTAAAAGCAAATGGAATTAAGTTGGGTTTTGTTGGAGAGAGAAGCCACGATTTGATTGAAATTTCGGATTGCAAAATATTAAATGAAAAAACGGCAGAGCAGCTTCAGTTTTTAAGATCGAAGCTGCCGAATCCCGAATGGACTCCAGTCCCTGGCAAGCCTTGGGTGTTTTTTGATCTTTCTGACGAAGTTGATGTTTTAAAGCTTCAGCCCAATCGTCGTTTGCCCTTTAGGCAGGGCAACACTTCTCAAAATTTGTTTTTAAAAAAATGGCTTGCAGAGAGATTTTCTCAGATTGAATCCTCTCGCTGTGTAGAGCTTTTTTGTGGAAGCGGAAATTTTACTGAAGTTATTGCTCATGCAAATAACAAAATTATTGCCGTTGAGGTTGTTGAAGAGGCTCTGGTTAGTCTTCGGTCTTTAAACTTGCCAAAAGTTGAGGCATGGCGGTTTGATTTGTTTCAGGTAGCTGAAGTTAAAAAACTTGCGGCCAGACTTAATCGAGAATTTGAGGGTGGGGTTGATTGTTTGGTTCTTGACCCACCTCGGGAAGGTTTCTCGTCGCTACCCGGGTTTGTTGAAAGTTTAGACACAATCCAAAATATTCTTTATGTCTCGTGCGATCTTTCGACATTTATTCGCGACACGGCCCCTTTGATGAAAATGGGCTTTGAGCTTTTAGAATTGTGTCCGGTGGATATGTTCCCGCAAACCCCACATGTAGAGGTTCTTGGCCATTTCCAAAAGGGGTAGGGATCTGGCAGTCATCCCGAGCCGTCCAGTCATCTCGAACGGGTAGTCATCCCGAACGGAGTGAGGGATCCCCCCGTATCTTGGCAGCCAAGCACGTTGGAGATCCCTCACTCCGTTCGGGATGACAGGTAGGTTCGGGATTGATGGGAGGGTTTGGGATGACCTGCGGGATGACCCGCCGCAATTCGCGGTTACTCCTCTTAACTCAAACTTTATAGTTAAATTTTATTTCATAAATAACAATTAATTACTTGGTTTGTTGGGTCTGGGTTGCCAAAAAACTTAGGCGCGGTTTCGTAAAGATCGGTAACTTGGAGTTAACGGAGGATCTTTAGTTATGGACGTAAGCTCGCACGACACCAATCCGAAAGGCCTGGGGTTTTCTAGGTTTTTCAAATCCCTTTTTGTGTTTGCTCTTGTGGCTTATGCCGCTCAGGCTTTGTCAGCCGATAAGGCTGGAGACATTCAGCTCGTAAAGGGTGAGGTTTTTATTTTGGATGCGAGTTCTAAAGTCGTGGCTGATCCTGAAGGTAAAAAAGGTAGAAATACTAAAGTCGGCTCGGTCTTTTTTGTAGGCGAAACTGTGCAGACAAAATCAGGTGGGCGCGTAAAACTAAAATTCGTTGAGGGCGGTAACGAGGTTGTTCTTGGTGCTGATACCTCACTTTTAATTGAAAGAGCCTCCTCGGGCGGAGATAAAAAAGGAACAACACTTAATCTTGCAAAAGGTGAAGTGCGATCTGACGTTAAAGCAAAATACTCAGGTAAAGGCGGAGATAGTTTCGAAGTAAAAACCAACAACGCGGTGGCGGGTGTGAGGGGAACTAACTTTTATGTAGGCCTTTCAAAAACTGGGGCAATGACCATGGTTACAAATACAGGGTCAGTGGCCGTGTCGGCGGCCGTTAACGGTGTGCCTACGAGTGCTAAGGCCATAATTGTGACGCCAGGTAATTTTACCTCGGTTGCAGCAGCTGGAGCGGCGCCAACACCGCCTGTTTCTGTAGAATCAAATCCCGCGCTCGCAGCCGCTGTTTCTAGTTTGGGTGGAAGTGGTGATTCTGGTGGTGGAGATTCAGGAGACTCTGGCGATAGCGGAGGCTCTGGTGGATCTGGCGCTAAAGAAGAATCAAAGGCTGAAAAATCTGATTCCAAAACTGATTCAGGTGAATCAAAGGCTGAAGCTAAGTCGGATGATAAAGCTGGCGGCGAAGCAAAAACTGAAGAAAAGAAATCAGATTCAAAGCAGGTAGCAGCTGAAGAGAAAAAATCTGAATCTAAAAATGAAGCAAAATCTGAGGCTAAGTCTGAAGCTAAGGCCGAAGCAAAATCTGAGACAAAGTCAGAGGCTAAGGCAGAAACTAAGTCTGAACAGAAATCTGAAGCAAAAACTGAAAAGAAAGCTGAAGCCAGTGGTGGCGGCGGCGGGGGCGATAAAAAATCAGCTCCAGCTCCAGCTGCAGCAGCATCCAGTGATTCGGGTGGATCAGGTTCAAATAAATCGAATTCAACGGCCTCTGGCGGCGGCGGAGGCGGCGGTCAAGCTGCTGCTCCTGCGGCAGCT
>CAXNEW010000093.1:0-3205 GCA_964201665.1 Bdellovibrionota bacterium | reverse complement strand
AAGGCTGTCCTGGGTCCTCCCGGAGTGTGGCCGGAAGGCCACATGAGGACACGACGAGGGAATTGATACGACGAGATTCGGAAAAGACCAAGGCAATCGATACGTTGGGGGCGCCGTGGATTTTTCGAATATCGGCGTGGCAATTTTCGAGGAGTCCCGGAGTGTGGCCGGAAGGCCACATGAGGACACGACGAGGGAATTGATACGACGAGATTCGGAAAAGACCAAGCCCCTACTGTTAAAGTTTTGGGCAGTTGTGCCGAAAAGATATACAGCATGATCAAATGGGAAGACTTCGAACATATCCACGTGGTTCGCAAAATACGCGAAGTCGTGGGGTCTTGGTTTCATGTTGATATCTTTTTGGCTGACGAGCAGGGGCGAATAAAGAACCTCGAGCGGGGCGAAAAAAAGCTATGGGCCAATACTTTGCTATCCCAGGTTCTAGCCCGCCCTGAAGGCTTCGATTACCTAGCTCAAACCATTGAAAAAATTAATTCTCAAATTTTAAAAAGCGACGTCAGGTCAATTGATTTCAATTTTATTCCCGGAGTTAAGGGCGTTGCCTTTAGCATCGTTTCTGAGGGTGAATTTTTTGGTTTGGTTGTGGCAATCGGATACCGCAAAGAGGGATCTGACAAGTCTGATCCTGCTGCGATTTCTCAGCTTGAGGCTTTTGGTTTGTCGGCATCAGACGCTGAAAAGGCGATCAAATCTGTCAAAATTATTCAAAATCACGAGCTAAATTATTTCAAAGAGTTAACAGATATTGTTGCTCAAGAAATCGTAACCCTTCATAAAGAAATATCATCTCGAGAAAATCGTATTCAGGAACTTAACAACCAACTCGGTGATCGTTTTAACTACGGCTCGATGATTGGGAAAAGTAAACCCATGAAGGATCTCTATTCTCTGATGGATAAAATTCAGGGGTCTGAGTCAACAGTTCTGATTCAGGGCGAAAACGGAACGGGCAAAGAGCTTATTGCAAAAGCGATTCACTACAGTTCGCCAAGAAAAGAAAAAATATTTGTTCCCATTAACTGTGCGGCCTTTAATGACAACTTGCTTGAGAGTGAACTTTTCGGTCACATGAAGGGCTCCTTTACCGGAGCCGTGCGTGACCGTAAGGGTTATTTCGAGCAAGCCGATGGCGGAACTCTTTTCATGGACGAGATCGGCGACATTTCTCAGGCCATGCAGGTCAAATTACTTCGCGTGCTGCAAGACGGTTCATTTACGCCTGTGGGTGGGACCGATCCTAAACGAACAAAAGTACGTATCATTGCGGCCACAAACCGAGACCTAAAGTCGATGGTTGAAGCCGGTAGCTTTAGGCAAGATTTGTATTTTAGACTCAATGTTATCAACGTGACGGTGCCACCGCTTCGTGATCGCAAAGAAGACCTGCCCATTCTTACGGATCATTTTTTGGCAAAATCCGCTAAGGAAAAGGGCGTTGACCCTCGCGAACTCCATAAGCGTACCCTTGAAAAACTTTATGATTATAATTGGCCCGGTAATATTCGGGAACTCGAAAACGAAATGGAACGTGTAACCGTGCTTTCAGGTACAGAAACCAAAATCACGCCTGAAATGCTTTCACCCCGAATTCGTGATGCTACTGAAAAAGTTAAAACTCAGGGTGCGCGCACATCTGGTAAATTAAAAGACGCTATTGAAGAGCTCGAAAGACAACTTATTCGAGAAGGTCTCAGGCGCACGGGTTGGAATAAATCAAAACTTGCCAAAGAGTTAGGCATATCTAGGGCTGGACTCATTCTCAAAGTCGAAAAATTCGGCCTCGATAAGCGTAAATACCCTCGTGAGGACGACGGAACCGGCGGCGCAACCGGCACCGATAGTTAAAAACACACTTTTTGCTGTAGAAGTTTTTTACAAAAATCAACGCTTTGTCTAAATTGTATTCATTGACTCGTCTACAGCGTCCATAAATTTCAGTTAGTTAACGTGTTTTGATTGCTGGCACTCATCTTGCTTAGAACTCAATACCTTAAGTCTATTCAAAGAGTCTTAGGGTGAGGTTTCAGGATTGAAGCCTCAAGTTGCAGTCCGACAGGGAGGTCGGGAGCCATGGATTCAAAGCAAGACGTTAGCGGAACTGAAACCCAATCAAAACCCCTTTCTGCAGGCCCTTCGTTGGCAAAACGATTTCAAACGCGGGCTATAGAAATGGCTCGTGAGGGTGTTCTCGGAAGCCTTAAAACTCGCAAATCCCTTCTCATTCAGGTTTATACACTGCTCGCCAGTCAGCTCGACAATTCGGCCGCACCAATTCTTGTATTTGGTGAAAAGGGATCGGGTAAGCGCCGACTTGTAGATGAATTTTTATACCTTTCAAATTTTTATCATCGCTTAAGTGGCGGTGAAATGGGCAGCCTCCGAGTTTATTTTCCTGATTTTTTGAAAAAAGGTTTCACTCAGAATTTTTTGTCTCCGCAGATTAAATCGCATGACTTTTTAATTATTGAAGACATTGAACGCTTAAGTCTTGAGCTTCAAGAAGAGCTTGTTGCCTATTTGACCATGAGAGCTGAACTTTCAAATGCAGGAGTGGCTTGCCCGCGTATTCTTTTGCTTACAACTCGAGCCCTTTCGATTCGCGTAATTGCAGGCGAATTTCGTAGGGATTTGTTTGCGCTAATTAGTGGAGCCGCCTGTTTTATTCCGAGTCTCAACGAGCGTCCTGAAGACCAAATACATCTTGTTTATGAAATTATTACTGAGCTGAAGGGTAAGGCCTCTAAATTTGATGTTCCTGCATGGTTTATCGACAATATCGTAGGAACTGAGCTTTGGGGCGGCAATATTGACGAGCTCAAGGCGGTCATAAAATTTATGTTTATCAAAGAGGCCGATCCTTCGAAGTGGAAACCTCAGCATCTCCCTTTAAGGTTTCAGATAAAAAATAATCAGAGTTCGTTTAAAATTCACCAAACCACTGACATCACCGAAGATTTTGAAGAAAGAAAACACACACTTTCGGAAATTATGAAAGCTGGGGGGAATCGCAAAACGGCGGCGCAAAACCTCGGTATCACCGAGGGCGAACTCCTGCGCCGAATGATCCGCCACGCTTTGAGGTAGCACCGGAGTAACAACCTCTGTCAAAAATTTCGGGCTTGGGTGGACCGAATTGAAAATGGCTTTAGATTCCCACAGCGGAAGAACCCGAGCCAGTCCG
>CAXNEW010000092.1:0-3278 GCA_964201665.1 Bdellovibrionota bacterium | reverse complement strand
GGAGTTCATTTCTTTAGGGTCAGTCGAAATTTTTCCTGTTCGAATTTTAGGGCCTTGCAAATCACCGAGTATAGCTACCGGAATATTAAGTTTATTTGAGGCATTTCGAATCCAGTCAGCCCAAATTTTGTGTTGTTCGTGGGCTCCGTGAGAAAAATTTATTCGGGCAACATCCATTCCAGCAAGAATCAGATCTGATAGAGCTTCCTCGGTTTGAATTGAGGGGCCAAGGGTGCAAACTATTTTGGATCTACGGTCAGGACGACGCATGCCTATATTGTAACAGATTCAAATCAGGAGTCGGAGGCGCTTGGGTTTTTTACATTAAAAGAAATTCAATAAAGTACACATCTCGCACCAGGCCAATCCCCTGAGCCTCAGACCGAATTTCGGTATTGATGGCCTCGCGAATGGCATCCTTGAGAAGAAGTTTTCCCTGGAGCGTTGAGGTGCGATCTTTTGACTGCGAGGCGAGCACTTCAAGAACCTGCGCTTTAATCGCAGAAATCCGAGTTTTAACAAGCTCTGCAGTTTCGGGATTACTCACTTCAACCTGAATTTGGGCCTTTAAAATTGCAGACTGGGGTAGGTTAACTGAAAAGTCATCGAGGTTAACGACAGTAATTTTTGCGCTGTCCTCTTTGACCGAGATAATGGCTTTTTCAAGGAGTGCCCGGTCATTCAGGCTTGGGCCACCCGGATTGAGTGCCGTTTTGGCAACAAAGCCGATTCCTCCAAGAAGAAAGACTAACTGGACTCCCAATAAAATGAGTCCCAAAGGAAGTTTTTTCTTGGGTGCTTGTTTTTCTTCTTCAGCCATAGTTCTTTCTACGTCCTTCCGGTTTAGGCTCGAGTCCTGATTTGACTCATAGCGCTACGTTCTAAGGATATCTCGTTTGACGGCCATTGAATGTGAAGATTTCATTAAGAAAATGGCACTTGAGGGGAAAAAACATAGTTTTTTGATTGAAGATCGCTTGGTGCGGCGAGGGGGTTTTTGGTTGGGGCTGCTTGTTTTGCTAGCCTCGGTGGCCATGTCGGGGTGGCTGCTTTCTAGATGGAGGCTCCAGGCGACTCTGGAAAAGCTAGGTGAGGAACGGTTGAGGGCGGAATCCCTTGAAGTCCAGGTTTCAGTTTTGCAGCGCGGCCAAAGTCAAAATTCGAGTGATTTGATAGGGGCTGCGGGAGTTAGCCAGGGAGCAAAAAGTTCCAACACCCTTTTACCTTCGCTGGACTCCGACGAGATGGTTTCAGGGGGGGCCGAGCTTTCAGACATTGCGGTAGAAATTTTGCTTAGCCGCAAACAAATATCTTTTCGCTTTGACCTCGTGCGAAAGCCACCTCGTGGTCAGGCCCAGGGATACTACTGGGTAGGACTCCTTCATGGACCCCAAGGGGTACGAAGTTTTCCATCGGCCTTTGCAAGTCGCGGGGGAGATCCCATTTTGTTTCACCGAGGAGAGCTGCTCGAGGATGTCAGGTCTCGAAGGGGAGTCACCCGAACCTTTGCTTTGGGTGATTTTATCGAAAAGGGGCAGGTTGAGCCCGTTTTTATGACTTTGCTTATTTATGATCTCAAAGGGAATTTGCTAATTCGAAAAAGGGTCGAGCCCTTCATTCGGCAATCAGATGCGGGCTTAGGGGGTGGTTAAAATGGCGCAGTTTCCGGAGGGGCAATCTTGGTCGCAGGTAGAAGTTATTGAAACCCCAAACCGTGTAACTGAAAGTTTTAAGGGTAGTGGTGAATTTGAATTTTCGGGGGTCCTTCAATTTGGAGGTCAGTGGAGCGGAACCATTCGCTCGAAAGATCCAAATGCCATTTTGGAATTTCTGTCGACATCGCAGGTTGCCGGCCGAATCCAAGCAGAAACCCTTATTGTTTCTGGATTTCTAAGTGATGTTGAAATCGAAGCCAAAAAATTAATTGCAAAAAAAGGGGCGCGTATTTTTGGCCGCATCAATTCTGAAAAATTAATTGTTGAAGAAGGCGCACTGATTGAGGGTCGACTCAATACCACTAAATCCTCTGTATAGAAAAAAAATTAACTGGATCAACCCCTAGGGCCTGATAAACTTAAATTTGTATGAAGCTCGTTTTGTGGTGGGTGGGAAGATCCTTGCAAGTTGTGGCACTTTTTCAGGTGGGTGCTGCCCTATGGATGGGACTTGAAACTCAGGATGCAAGGCTTGAACTTAAATTACTTCTGTTTGGTGCGATTGAATTTTTAGTCGGACAACTTTTGATAAAAGCTACGGGAACTCAGGAGGCCTAAAATTTGAAAGTGGTGGGGATTGATCCAGGAACTCAAAGGGTGGGTTTCGCAGTTTTAGAAGTCGGCTTAAAAGAAAAACCAAGAATTCTTGATCTGGGCGTTTGGGATCTGATTCGGGCTTTAAAAAAATCGAGTGATCGCCCGGCAATGGCTGAAAGACTCGAGCTTTTGTACGAAAATTCAGCGGCTCTTTTTGAAAAATGGAATCCCACAATTATTGGTCTTGAAAAGGCGGTGGTTTTTAAAAACCCAGCCTCGTCGTTGGCCTTGAGTGAAGCACGCGGAGTGATTCGTTTGGCCTCGCAAAAAGTTTTGGCCGAAAGTCACAAACGTTGGATTGAAATGAGTCCGACTCAAGCCAAGCGAATGAGTTCTGGTTTTGGCCAATCAAAAAAATTAGATCTAAAACGAATTCTTGGGCTGAGATTTCAAGAATCAGTGAATGAATTTTTTAGAGATGAAAATATCCTCATTGATGCCTTTGACGCTGTAGCCATTGCTTGGACTGCATGGGTCCTGCGCAAAAGTCCCTCGGCCCGTCCCCTTCGAGAGGTAAACATTTAATGAGTGCAACACTAGGTCCCCTGGCTGCCCTTAAAGGCTATTGGAAAAACGATTTTTTTTGGTGTGAACAGCTTGGTCAGGCCTTTGAAATTGAAAAAGTCAGTGCTCGCTGGCCAGATTCTGATGTTTCAAACCCGGACTGGATCTTTGTTGCTGAAATTTTAAAAGAAGACGGGGCAACTTTTTTTGGATTTGTAAATTCCAAAGAGCGAATGGCCTTTGTGAAATTACGCGAAATAGACGGTTTAGGGAGTCGATTCGCTGCAACAGCAGTTCGTGAGCTAGGACTTTCGGGACTCTCGGCCCTCCTAAGAGGAAGCGGCTCGGCTTCAACTTTTTCAGCCAAAATTCCAGGCCTTGGGCCAAAAACACTTGAAAAAATTCGAACAGGTTTAAAGCAAAAACCTAAAGAGTTTGAATTTTTAAATTATTCAGCCGAAA
>CAXNEW010000091.1:0-3316 GCA_964201665.1 Bdellovibrionota bacterium | reverse complement strand
ACAAAAATTCCAAGCGAGCTTCAACCTGCGGAAAAATATCTTTTCCGACTTCTTTTTCGAAAGCATTCAATTTGATTTTTGAAAACCACTCACGAAGCTCGCCTAAGGGCAGTTTACAAAGTTGTCCTATGTTTTTTCCGTGAAAAAATACATGCCGTGCTTCGAGCCTTAGTCTTTCGCCATTGCAATCAGGACAAACTTTAGGGCTTCGGTAGTGAGAAAGAAAAACTCGAACTTGAACTTTATATTTTTCTCCCTCCATTTCGCCAAAAAAACCCTCGATGCCTTCGAAATCTCCTTTGCCTTTCCAAATTTTTTCAATGTCCTTGGCATTTAAGTTCTTCCACGGCACCGTCAAAGGAATCTTTTCGTTCTGGCAAAACAACAGCAATTTTTTTAAAAAATGTTTTGCTGAAGGTTTTGAAAGCGGCTCAATACAACCTTGTGAAATCGACAGGAGATCATGCGGAACAACCAAAGCGGGATCAATCCGTAGGATATTGCCAAAACCTTTACACGAAGGACACGCGCCTGCTGGCGAATTGAAAGAAAAGAAAAGAGGTGTGGGTTCGGGATATCTTTTGGTGCCATCATCGGTAGAAGGATAATCGGTATACCTACCTTCAAAAATAAGTTCGTTGTCGTCGTTCCAACTAAGAACTCTCGCTCGTCCAAAACCTTCGCTATAGGCCTTAACCAAAGAGTCCTCGAGGCGACCGCGACTTTCATTGTCCACAACAAAACGATCAATGAGAATCCAAATTTGAGAACTTTTTAAAAGCCCATTTAATGCCGTGGAACTTTTTTTAGTGAGTTCATCTTGTAAATCAAAAAACTCGAGAGTTTTGTTTTTTTTGTCCGGAAATGCCGACAAGGCCCGCGTGTAACCACGCTCCATAAAGCTTCCCAAAAGAAGTTTCCGCTCGGCCAGTTTTGATTTTGGCGAAATCTCGACCGGAAATATCACTCCTGCTTTTTGGTTGTGCGCCTTTTCAAAAACTTCTTTCACTGTTTCTGAAATTGAGTTTCGCTTTACAATTTCACCCGTCTCAGGTGACTTTTGAATTCCAAGCTTTGAGAAAATGAGCCTCAGGTAGTCATAAATTTCTGTAGAAGTGCCTACCGTGGACCTTGAATTTTTAGTGTGATTTTTTTGCTCGATAGCAAGGGTCGGCGAAAGGCCCTTGATTTCATCCACATCGGGCTTTTCTTGTTTGTCCAAGAATTGCCGGGCGTAGGTGCTGAGGCTTTCCATGTATCGGCGCTGCCCCTCAGCAAAAAGGGTATCAAAGGCAAGCGAAGATTTACCGCTACCCGAGGGGCCGGTAACGACCGTCAATTTTTCTTTTGGAATGCGCACCGTCAAGTTCTTGAGGTTGTGTTGGCGAGCACCCTGGATCTCAATCCATTTTGGATCCTTCATGATAAGCTGTTGTCTACCATGTTCGTTCCCGTTTCAAAAAATCTTTTAAGTTTTCGTCAACGCGAAGATGATTCAACTGATCAAAGACTGGCCGCTTTCGTAAAAGCCTTTGATGGCGGAAACCTTGAAGAGTTTGTGAGCCAAATTCAGCCCCACGACCTGGCTCTTTGGGGATACCCCGACGACCGTGGAGTTGACCGCAATGGCGGCAGAACCGGCGCCGCCGAGGGGCCTGATCAAATTCGGGGTTTACTTTACAAAATGACCCCCTGCCGCAGAACTCACAAGAATTTTAGAATTCTTGATTTCGGTAATTTTCGCAGTTGGAGCCTAAGCCTCGAAGAAGCCCATGATGCTGCCCGTAAACTTGTCGGCCAAATTCGGGCACGGGGCTGCAGGATTATAACCCTCGGTGGGGGGCACGATTGGGCCTACTCTGATTTTGTTGATTTATCGTCATCCTTAACTTCATCTCTAGGGTCACCGGCGGCCAGTCCAAATCATAAATGCCACCTGATAAATTTCGATGCTCATCTAGACATGCGCCCTAACCCCGAAGACCCCAATCGCCGTGGCCATTCGGGAACCCCCTTTAGAAGAATTCTTGAAGAGCGCTCGGCTATTTCTACACACAAATTTAGTTGCGTAGGGCTGCAGGAAATTTGCAATGCTCCCAGCCACATTCAGTGGGCGCTGGGCCACCGGGCTTCTCTAAATTTTATTGAAGACCTTCCGACTGACCTAGCAGAAGCCTGGAATCTGCTGGTCGAAAAATTAGAAATTCGAAATTCAGACAATACTACATACGGAGTAAGCGTCGACATGGATGCTTTCCCTCAGTCAGTTTCACCGGGAGTTTCGGCACCCCAGGCCTTTGGCCTTGACCCCCATCTCCCATTGAAATTTTTCAAATCTCTCGGCAATCAAATCCGCCATCTTGGAATTTATGAAACCAATCCCCGCGTTGATGTCGACAATGCCACATCACGTTTAGCCGCCCGATTTATTTACGAATACGCCATGATCGACTCATCCCGCTAAATCGCAATCGGCCTTTTTCACAGTTTCGATGCATACAGGCGTTCGTCAAAAGGGCCGAGGGCGGCGCGGTAGCGCAAGCGCGGTAGCGCAAGCGCGGTAAATTGCAAAGCAATTTATTGCGATGCGCGCGTGAGATTTGTTGGGGCCCTTTAGGAGCCCCAGCAAATCGGATCGCGAGTCGGAGGCTACCTTCAATTCCAAACACCAAAATTTTCGGCAATGTAATGTAAAGACGCGAGGCACTCACCGCGAAATTGCTGCCGCAATTTCTTGGGCTTTTCGGGTACGAATTGCCATTCAAGGCAATTCTTTCCCCCCTCAAATCCTGCGTAAAAAGATTTTTTGAATCTAATGCATACGCAATCGGCCCTTTTCACGAACGACTAGGGGTGAATACCCCAATGTACCTACCCCAGAAGAACGAATAACTTCACCCTCGTAAGCAGCGCTTTCAAAACTCAAAACTGAGATTCGGTTTTCCAAAACCAACAACGCTAGCTTTGATAAACGCATTTCACCAAATTTCAAGGAGGTCCCAGCAATGACAATTTTATTTATTATATTAATCGGATTTTTAGTAGGCCTTGTGGCTCAGTTTCTGACTCCAGGCTCCGGGCGAGGCGGACTCATAGCCACCACGCTTCTCGGGATTGCAGGGAGTATAACTGCATCCTATTTAGGTCAGGCTCTAGGCTACTACAAATATGGCGAAGCCGCCGGATTCTTTGGAGCCCTAATCGGATCCATATTCATTTTATTTTTGTACCGACTTTTTTTTAGAACAGAAGCCCTGAGCTAACCAAAAAGACGGCGATCAAAACGCTAAGACCCTTTAACAAAGAAAGAGACAAC
>CAXNEW010000090.1:0-3332 GCA_964201665.1 Bdellovibrionota bacterium | reverse complement strand
GCCGTAATCAGCTCGCTGAAAAATCGGAGCTTCAGGATCTGTGTTGATGGCGACAATGATTTTAGAGGTTTTCATTCCTGCAAGATGCTGAATGGCTCCGCTAATGCCAAAGGCCAGATACAAAGTGGGGTTCACAGTCTTGCCGGTTTGGCCCACCTGCATAGAATGGGGGGCGTAGCCTGCGTCAACAGCAGCTCTTGACGCTCCGACGGCGGCGCCGATGACATCAGCAAGATCTTCCAAAATTTTGAAATTTTTGGCGTCCTTAATGGATCGCCCGCCGCTTACGATTCTATCGGCTTCTGTTAAGTCAGGGCGCGCAGCAGATCCGCCACCCTCAACAGAAAGTGTTTTGGCCTTAAGTTCTGTTTTTCCGGCAAAGGCCTCAACTGTCGCTGCAGTGGCTTGGGGTGCACCGAGAGCCAAAACATTTGGGCGAATAGAAAGAATTCCTTTAGGCGCTTTAAATTTCGACCAGCCAAAATATTTTCCGGCCAAAAGAGGCCTTTTTGCTCTTAAAGTTCCGCCCTTGCAGTCAATTTCGACACAATCAACGGCCAGACCAATTTCGAGTCGGGCCGAAAGGGTGGGGAATAAATCTTTTGCAGCCATCGAAGCGGCGCCACCTATAATTGTATATCCGCCGGTTTTGTACGCTTCAGCGAGAGTGCTTGCATAGGCATCAGCCTGATAAAACTTAAAGGTATCGCCTGAAACCGTCAGAAGTTTTTTTGCCCCTTGGCTACCAACTTCTTTGGCAATATTTGCA
Organism: Bdellovibrionota bacterium; assembly: GCA_964201665.1. Classification (GTDB taxonomy): domain Bacteria; phylum Bdellovibrionota; class UBA2428; order UBA2428; family UBA2428; genus CAXNEW01. The sequence goes on along the minus strand of CAXNEW010000090.1, from coordinate 2,563 downwards.
GCAGCACCGGTGGCGGTGTCGCCAAAAACTATGGCGTGAGTTTCGATTCCTTGCGAGCTAAAGGCATGAATAACTTCAAGGCTCGCCTTTTTTACTTTTCCGTCTTTGGTTTCGGTCAATACAAGTGCTTTACTCATGGCTGTTTAAATTCCTTTAAAAAAAATTAAATGACTTTGGCTTCGTTTCGAAGTGCCTGAACTATTTTTTGAGCAATTTCTTCGGGAGTCCCTGTAAATTTAACTCCCGCTTTTCTTTCGGGTGGAAGTTCAAATTTTTCAAACTCAACTTTGGCTTCTGCCGGACTTGTTCCCAAGGAGCTTAAAGGCAAAACATCCAATTTTTTTTGTTTAGCTTTCATGATTCCAGGAAGGCTTGCATACCGAGGAGTGTTGAGACCTTTGTGAGCCGCAATCAATGCGGGCATTGTGAGCTCGATGACTTCCTCGGCGCCACCTTCGACCGAGCGACGGACTGTGGCTTTTTTATTGTCAGCACTCCATTCAAGTTTGGTAACAACTGTGGCACGGCCAATTCCTAAAAATTCAGCCACCATTTGAGGAACTGCTAAAGCGTCATCATCGATGGCTTGTTTTCCAGCGAAAATGACATCGAAGGGCCCCTTTTGTTTAAGCGCTCCAGCCAAACCCTTGGCGACTACAAAAGAATCACAAGCCTTGATGTCGTCTTCTGAGCACTGAATGTGAACGCCGTGGTCACAACCCATGGCCAACGAAGTTCGCAGGGCCTCGACTACGCGATCAGGGCCTAAAGAGAAAACAGTGAGTTCTCCTTTGACTTTGTCTCGAGTTTTAATGGCTTCCTCAACGGCAAACTCATCGTAGGGATTCAAAATAAATTTTACCCCCTGAGTTTCAAGACCCTTGGGGCCAAGGTTTGCTTTGGTTTCGGTGTCAGGGACTTGTTTTACAATGACTGCAATTTTCATAAGCCTCTGGAGAATAACTACGCAGGTGGCTTTCCTCAATCAAACCGCCAGCATTTTATGGGTTTTAAGAGCGGAATAATGCGGGTGGTCAGGGAGTTTCAGTTTAATCAACTTTTGGTCGATAAGTGACTTCGAGGAAGGAAGTGTTTTCATGTCGCAGGCCCGTGGCCTTGGTGAGCTCCTAATCCGTGAAAAATTAATCACGGCCGAAGATTTAGCCAAAGCTCTTAGCACATTGAAAGATGGCAAAGGAAACTTAGTGGACGCACTTGCGCGCTCTGGAGTTTCTGATGAGCAACAACTTCTAGAATTTTTTTCAAAACAGTACCGATTGCCTATAATGGATTTATCTAACTTTCGGGCAGATCCCGATCTCGTGCACCTGGTGCCACCGGCCCTTTGCTCAAAGCACCTCTGTCTACCTGTGGGTCGAAGAGGGGACACCCTTGTTGTTGCAGTTTCGGATCCAACTAATGTTCAGTTACTCGATGATATCCGATTCCAGGTACGACTTCGCGTTGAACAAGTGCTTGCACTTAATTCAGTTTTAAAATCAATTATTGAAACCACTTACGGTAGCGATGCTTCGCAAATGGCACACGGTCTTTCAGTCGAGATAGGCACCAATTCCGAAAAAGACGAAGACGATCTAAAAGGTACCGATGATGCTCCGATCATTCAGTTTGTTCAGCAAGTTTTAGTGGAAGCCATCCGAAAACGAGCTTCAGATATTCATATTGAACCCTACGAAAAAGACTTGCGTGTAAGATTTCGAATTGATGGCGACCTTGTTGAATCTGTAAAGCCGCCCCCTCAGGTTAAAGCGGCTTTGATTGCCCGAATCAAGGTTATGTCCAAAATGCGACTCGACGAAAAACGTTTACCTCAAGACGGTCGAATTCGTTTGAAAACATCCGATGGTAAAGGTGTCGACTTTAGGGTTAACACCTTGCCCACCGCCTATGGCGAAAAAGTCTGTCTTCGAATTTTAGATAAAGCCAATGCCGTTGTTGCCATGGACAAACTGGGTTTTGAAAAAGAAGACATGGAGAAATTCAAAAAGGCTATCTCCGAACCTTGGGGGATTGTTCTTGTAACGGGTGCCACGGGTTCAGGAAAAACCACAACTCTTTATGCGGCCCTCAATGCCCTTAACCAACCCGATGTGAATATTTCTACAATCGAAGACCCCGTAGAATATAATTTTCACGGAATTAACCAAACTCAGGTTCAAGAAAAAATTGGACTTACGTTTTCTGAAACCTTGCGCGCGCTATTGCGGCAAGATCCCGACATCATTTTGCTCGGAGAAATTCGAGACGGAGACACGGCGCAAATCGCCTTTAAAGCTGCACTTACAGGCCACTTGGTTTTGTCCACCCTCCACACCAACGATGCTCCAAGCACGGTGATGCGACTTAGAGACATGGGGGTTGATGTGTTTCTTGTGAATGCGGCACTCCATCTTGTAGTCGCACAAAAATTAGTTCGAAGAATTTGTGCTGATTGTAAGGCTCCAGATAAACGTCAAACAAAAGAAACTCTTAAAGCACTTGGATTTCCAGAAGGATCAATTGGTAAGTTTACTCCGATGGCAGGTGCTGGCTGCAAAACTTG
>CAXNEW010000089.1:0-3396 GCA_964201665.1 Bdellovibrionota bacterium | reverse complement strand
TCTTCTTCGAGAGTTTTTTGAAGGCCAGCAGCGATTGCTAAGAGAGTTTTTCCGGTACCGGCTTTTCCAACAAGCGAAACCAGTTGAATATCCTCGTTTTGCAAAAGATCGAGTGCAAAACTTTGCTCAACATTTTTAGGGTGTAGGCCCCAAACTCCCTCAGAGCTTCGAATGAGGGGAACCACAGCGCCCAATCGAACATCAAAGCGACCCACGGCTGAGTGACTCGGATTTGCTTGATCTCTTAAGATAACAAACTGATTGGCAAAAATTTCTCGGTCCTCAATGGGCAAGCGTCTTTCAGAATAAAACTGTTCAATTTGATTTTCAGGAACTTCAATAACTGTAAGCCCCGAATAAAGTTCTTCAATGGTGACCTGTGAGGATTCATAATCTTCTGCTGGCACCCCTAGGGCGTCTGCTCGTAAACGAAGGTTAATGTCTTTTGTGATGAAGCTTACTCGCCCCGGATGTTCTTTTGCAGAGTGGTAGGCAATTGCAAGAATGCGATCATCGGCTCGATCCATAAAAAGATCAGAGGGAAGGCCTTCGGCCTTATGATAGAGCTCAACTTTCAAAAGCCCAGCTTTGTTAATTCCAACGCCTTTAGCGAGTGAACCTTTGCGGCGCAAATCGTCCATCATGCGACTGATCTGCCGCGCATTGCGACCGTTCTCGTTAAGATCTTTTTTAAATCTGTCGAGTTCTTCTAAAACCGTGATGGGAATTAAAACCTGATTGTCGCCAAATTTGTAAATGGCTTGGGGGTCAAAAAGTAGAACGTTGGTGTCGAGTACGAAGACCTTCTGCATTATCTGGTTAGATTAAACCTGTTTGGCGGCGACGGCTAGCGGCATGCCCATTTGTGAGCAAATCCAGGCCCACTGCTCCGCAATAACTCGGTCACATTGAAGATCATCTTCCAAGGAACGAATGGCGTGAGAAACCGTCGAGGGATCTTTTTCAAGTAGGCCGGCAATTGTTGCATTCGTGAGTCCCAGGAAACGAGCCAACGAAAGGCACACGAATTTTCGAGTCAAAGTGATATTGGCTCTTCTAACTTTGCCCAGAACAGCAGCAGCCGGAACACCGCAGAGCCTGCTTACAGTTTCAATAAGGTCATTGGGGGTGCGTTGGTGCCCTACAGCCATTCCTGGCGTCGCATGGAGGGACTCAAGGTCAACGACATCGGACATCGAGAGCCGTCTGTTAATTGAAATACGGGCACTGGCATTAATGTAAACGGATTGTGCCTTACGGGCCGTATCGAGGCGAATTTTCATGAGCCGCTCAAAAACGGAAATGTCGATTGGGAAATCCGAAAGAGAGGCGTCATCAACAATTTTACGCCACAATTTTTCTTTAAAACCCAAATCGGGTTCGGGCATTTCTAAAAGAAGTCCCGAAAAAATACGGCTAAAGAGCGAGGGCTCCATCATTTCTTTAAGTTCGAGTGGGTGTTTAACACTGGTGACCACAATGGCGCCGCCGCGATCAAGAATGGCGTTTACGGTGTAAAGGATTTCAATCTGTGTTTTGGTTTTACCTAAAAGCTCGTCAAGATTTTCGAGCAACAAAATGTCGGCATCTTTACGATATTTGCGCACGAAACTCAGGTGGTCTTGGGCCTCCATGGATCTGCGCCATTCATGAAAAAAAGCCATGATGTCTGTTGCCACAAACTTTTTCGAAAGGTCCACCCACTCATGCAGTTGCCTAGCAAGCGTGGTTTTTCCGGAGCCTGGTCGCCCATGAATCCAAAGTGCCTGGCCGCGGGCACCATGGTTAAACGACTGACTCCATCTTTTTGTGAGTTGGTAGACGCTGTCATAAGCTTGGGAGCTTAAAAACATTGGAGCTTGGAGACGTTTTTTTCTTTCGGCCTCCTGAGAATTTTCGCCTCTTAAAAAAGTTGAAATTGGGAGTCCGGGTTGAAGTGCATTGTGGCCAAAGTTGGCGCCCCCGCGCGGAGCCTGAAAAATATTTCTTTGTGGAGAAACATTTTCAGGTCGCGCGGAGGCATTCCATCCCGCGGAATTCTGGGGAGACCCGCGGGGTCCAAAATCAGGGTGATAGTCACGCATTTCTTCGGGGCGTTGAGGCTGGCTCAACTTCGGTCCCGTCGTAAAGTTTTGAGTGTCGCTGGGGGTGCTGGGGGCGTGGACCACAGGTCCCGGCGGAGGGGTTGCCATCCGCTTCACATCAAAACCCATGATTTCTTTGCCCAAAAATTGCTCTATTTCGGGTTTAAGTTTTTGAAGTGCATGAATGTGAAAACTCGTGGGGCAGGCAATGCGTAGCCCTTGAGGTGAGCTTTCCCAAATCGCAGTACTCAGATAGCGGTCAAAGGCTGCTATGAGATTTGGAAAATGAGACAGCGATTCTTTTTGAAAGCGGCCTTGGCTAAATGTAACGGGTTTTAAATTAGGAGAATTTCTTTGAGCAAAAGGCGCGGGGGATTCAAGGCTAGAACCCTGTTTTAAAGAGACAGACGTACCTTCGAACAAGCCTTGTGTCACAACTGCTGTTAACTCCCCAGTTAAGCTAAAGCGTGTTTGCACTTGAAGATTGATTTGCGAAAAATGACAGCCATTTTGGTTTCAATCTTCAAGTGCAATCGCGCCCAAAGCAGTTCTAACCCTTTTTGGTTTTAGCTTTTGAAAACTTTGGGAATTAACGAAACGCGCCATAAAGTTGGAGTTGGCCGGGTGAGGAAAAGTTATCCACATTATCTTTCTGCTTTGTAGGGATAAAAAAGGCATCTTTGAAAAAGTTATGCTCAACTTATCCACACTGAGTTGTGGATAAGTTATTGACTGGTGAATGCCTGTTTTTGGCTTTTTTTGGTTGTTTTTAATATTTTTTGGCATTCCAAAGGGCGGCGCTTCAAAGCCCTATCCACCCTGATTTTTTTCAATGAAATCTTTTGCAGTTATTGACTGAAGTCTACAAATGAAAGACATTGCCCGCGAAAAAAAATGTTAACGGCTGCAACGTTTTGCCGAAGGTCCAGGACTCTGAAATTCCTGAGTCTGAAACTCATCAATCTGAAGCTCAATTTGAAACTCATCAAATAGAGCAGAAGCTTCTTCGCGAAGTTTTTTATCGGTCGAAAATTGTTTAATCCAAGTTAGTGTTTCTAAACTTTGTCCTCGGTTTCCTGAACAATAATATTGAAGGGCAATTTTCAATTTGAGTTGAGCATCATTCGGATTCTTTGCCTCGAGGTCTTCGAGCTCTCTGAGTGTGAGAATTTTAGAAACATTCGTGGGTGAATTTTGGTTGAGAGTAAGGGGTTCATTTTTTGAAGTCGCACATGCAGTCACAACCCAAAGGACTGATAGAAGTCTAATTCGATTCTCTAGAAAAAATTTCATACTCTTCAACATGCAGTTT
>CAXNEW010000088.1:0-3643 GCA_964201665.1 Bdellovibrionota bacterium | reverse complement strand
CAAAGCCCGTTCGAACAATAGTGATTAGCTCCCTATCAACCGAAGGATCCGACATGGCACTCAGGGCCCTGACCTTGGGAGCCGTGGATGTTTTGGCGAAGCCCGTTTTTGATGTCAAAACGGGGTTTGAGGAATTTGGAAAGATTCTAACCACCCACATAAAAAATGCGGCTCGGGCACAGTTAAATTCCAATATCTCACTGGGCAATCGAAGAGCGCCTCCGGCTCAAGGACTTAAAACCAAATCTGGATTGCACCTAACTCAAACGACTCATCAAATTTTGGCCATTGCTTCGTCGACAGGAGGAACCGAAGCCCTCAAACAGGTTCTTCCTTTTTTACCCTCTGACTTACCTGGTACGGTCATTGTCCAACACATGCCAGCCGTTTTCACAAAGGCCTATGCTGAGGCTTTAAATAAAATTTGCCCCTTTGAGGTCAAAGAGGCTGAAAATGGCGACCGCGTTCAGCCGGGCAGGGCTCTGCTTGCCCCCGGAAACTTTCACATGGAACTGATTCGAAACGGGGCCTACTACCATATCAAACTTCAGCAGGAGCCCCTTTTACATGGGGTGCGTCCTGCTGCTGATTTTTTGTTCAAATCTGTGGCCAAATATGCCGGGGCCAATGCCACAGGCTTGGTTTTAACGGGTATGGGCAATGACGGGGCTGCTGGACTGCTCGAGATGAAAAAGGCGGGCGCGTATACCCTAGCCCAAGATGAAGCGAGCTGCGTGGTTTATGGGATGCCTAAACGAGCCGTTGAAATGGGCGCGGTTGATAGGTCCCTAGCTCTTGATAAGATATCCGACGAACTCATGCGTCAATTCAAACTCAAAGAGGCAGCATAAACAGAAAGTGTGTTCCCAGTTTACAGTAAAATTTTCTCAAGCTGATTTGTTTGAACATTTGGCCAATTTGAAATTTAATTTTTCTGTACTTGAAGGGAAACTCCCCTCTCGTGCCTTCCCCGGAACTCAAACATTGGCCATAAAACACGAAGAAGAATCTGAGCAAGCCGGCCATCCTGAGTGGATGCGGTTTGGGTTAATTCCCAGATGGGCAAAAGAAGAAAAAGTCCCCTTTGCCACCCACAATGCGCGCATCGAAACCTTACTTGAGAAACCCACCTGGAAAGAGGCCTTTTTAAAAAGACACTGCGTGGTTCCTATGAGTGGGTTTATAGAATCCATTTATACCGGGAAGCACGCCGGATATTGCATTGAAATTGCAGCTCCTAATAAAGGGATTCTGTTTGCTGCTGGTATTTGGGAAGCCTGGGAAAATAAAAAATCCGGCGAAGTTTTAGAGTCTTTTTCTGTAATCACTCGTGACCCCTACCCTCAGGTTCAAAAAGTAGGTCACGACCGAAGCCCGATTTTTTTGAGCTTAGATGGAATCAAAACCTGGTTGGAAATGAAGGGTCCTGGAGACAAGCAGGTGAAGGACCTCTTGAATTTAACCTTCACACCTACGTTTGAAATCGAAAATGATCGTCCCCTCAAACCCGGCTGGGAAAAAAGAATCCCTAAATCATAGACCAAGCCCCCACCGTTTTAAAAACGGTGGGGGCAGGAACTTGAATCAATTCATGCCCCTGCCCCCGGGTGAGAAACATTCTCGAGGAGACACCCACGAGAAACTGATGCAAAACCCAGAGAGAACCAGAGGACTTTAGAGCAACTTCAATGCTGCAGAAGTTGCCGAGTTAGCTTGACCTAATACAGCTACTGATGCGCTTGACTTCACTTGGTCACGAGCTAATTCAGCAGTGACAGTGGAGTAATCGGAATCCCGAATTCGGCTTCGAGCGGCTGTAAAATTTTCAACTGAAACTTCGTTGTTTTGAATGGTTGAGAACATTCGGTTCTGCAAGGCACCCAAAACAGCGCGGTTAGCGTTAAGTACAAAAATCGAGTTATCCAGAGCCTCTAAACCCTGTTGTGCGCTGGCTTTCTCAGCAACATCAACACCCGCAAGACCTAGAGCGTCTAAGGTTACGTTCGTTTTAGAGGGTTCGTAAGAAATTCGATCTAAAAATTCGTTGTTACCATTACCAATTTGGAAATCTAAACTTTCACCAGCACCGTTTAAGAGTTTGGTGCCGTTATATTCTGTGCTTTCAGCAATACGTTGCATCTCAAGCTTTAGTTGTCCAACTTCGTTATTGAGATAGCCGCGTTCACGGGTTCCGACAGTGTCAGATGCCGCTTGAACACTTAATTCTCGTAGACGCACAATCATGTTTGAAATTTCATTCATTCCGCCTTCAGCCACTTGAATGAAAGAGATGCCGTCTTGAGCGTTTCTTCCAACTTGTTGGAAGCTTCGAATATTTGCCTGTAAGGATTCGCTAATCGCGAGGCCTGCAGCATCATCGGAAGATTTGTTGATTCGCTGACCTGAAGCCAGCTTTTCAACGTTACCTGCAAGTACAGCTTGGTTGCTGCGCAGATTTCGCTGGGCGTTTACCGCCATTAAGTTTGTATTGATCCTAAGTCCCATTGCAAAGTCTCCTCTGGTTTTGATTCACCTCCTTGTTTTGGTTTTCCCACTTACTCAAAAACAATTCCGCTGCCGGCGGTTTTATTTTTGAAGGGGCCGATCGGTGGCCCCTCTTGCGACGCTTGAGTCACTTACATTCTAGATCGCTTGCGTCACAGTTAAATCTTCGGAGCGAACCTTGGAATCTCAATGAAATTTGGCTTGTATTTCTGATTGAAAAAATCCGCAATATTACGCGCAGAGTAAAGTGCCTAAATTAACACAGCAATAAATTTTACGCGTCGCGTTTGCGTTTTTTTTTGTTGCACTCAAGATTTTTTATCTCGAATTTTTCAAAAAGGGGTGAAGTGAATAGCCCATGACCCACATCATTGTTGATCGCGCTCAATAGGACTAACCTAAATTTGTTTCGCAGATTAAGAGGAGAAATCATGAAACCAAACAAAAAGTTCTCAAACATTTATTTGTCTTTTTTAGCAATAGGATTAAGTGCCTTGTCTTTGACAAACACCTTTGCGCAGGGTTTTCGCTCACAAGGGGGCGAAAAAAACAAACCCAGTCAGGGAGAAATTGTCGAAGTCGCTGTACAACACGGGTTCATTCAAAAAGATGGCTACGACTCTAATGACGATGTCATTTTTTTCGTAGACAGTGTTTTGCCTGATGGTTGCCACAAGCCTATCGACACACCAGCGCTTATGGAAAAAGTTCCTGATTCGTCGGAAATCATTTTCAAGTATCGCCAGTGGGCAGAAAAAATTACCGATGGGCCTTGTTCACAAAGGGCGCTACTAGCCCCTGAGAACGCACATCTGCTTGCGCAAAGGCCCTTTAGAAAAGAAGTTGTTTTGAGACAAATTAAAGAACTCGGTGCTGCAGGCAAATTTCAAATTTATTTTCGCAGCGATATAAAAAAACAAACTCCTGAAACCTTCGATAAAGTCAGGTCTTTCAACATAACCCTGGCCACCCAAACCACGATCGATGAGTTGCTCTATGCCCAAGTCAGCAGTGTTTATGTTGCTGACGAGCACGACACTCGAAATCCTTTAGAAATTGTCCTCACAGGAATCCTCCCCAATCCCTGCTACGACATTAACGAAAAGGACCTTGAAATTAAACTTCACGAAGATGTTTT
>CAXNEW010000087.1:0-3692 GCA_964201665.1 Bdellovibrionota bacterium | reverse complement strand
CAAAAGAAGCCGATGCCGATATTCCCTCTCGATCACCCGTTGTGACAATCATGGGGCATGTTGACCATGGAAAAACCTCACTTTTGGATGTTATTCGAAAAGCTCGGGTAGCAGCTGGTGAAGCCGGTGGCATCACTCAGCATATTGGTGCCTACGTGGTCGATGTTGCCGAGGCTGTTAAGAATTTACAGAATCCCAACATTGCTGGCAAAAAGTCGGAGTCTAAGGCAGACGCCAAAGCTGCAGCGCCAAAAGCTAAAACCAAGGACAAAGCGAAACCGGCCAAAGAATCCAAACTTACAATTTCGCAACTGACCTTTTTAGATACTCCCGGCCATGCGGCGTTTTCATCGATGAGATCTCGCGGGGCTAAAGTTACCGATATTGTGGTTCTCGTGGTTTCCGCAGTTGATGGAGTCATGCCGCAAACGCGTGAAGCTATTGACCATGCTCGAGCAGCAGGGGTTCCGATTATTGTTGCAGTAAACAAAATTGATTTACCTGAGTCCAATGTCGATAAAATCAAAAAACAACTCGGCGATTTGAACATCATCCCTGAAGACTGGGGCGGTGAAAATATTTTTGTCCACGTGTCGGCAAAAACGGGCGAAGGCGTGGATAAACTTTTAGAAATGATTCAGGTTCAGGCTGAGGTTCTTCAGCTAAAAGCCCCCGTTGAGGGACCCGCTGAAGGTGCCATTATCGAAGCCAAACTCGACAAGGGTCGAGGTCCGGTCGCCTCGGTGCTTGTAAAACGAGGCACCCTCAGGGTTGGCGAGTACATTGTTGCGGGAACCCAATTTGGAAGAATCAGGGCATTAATCAACGACAAGGGCGTCCAGGTTAAAACCGCAACGCCTTCCACTCCGGTCGAAATTTTAGGTTTAGGCGGAGTTCCCGAAGCGGGGGACGCTCTGAATGCCGTTGCTGACGAACGTTCAGCGCGAGCCTTGTCAGAGCACCGAGTAGACCAGAAAAAAGAAGGTTACTCAGCTCCTAAAACATTTTCAGTCGAAGACCTCATGAGTCGAATGTCCGCTGGAGAGCAAAAAGAACTCCCTGTAATTCTCAAGACAGATGTTCGAGGATCAGCTGAGGCCATTCAGGCTGCCCTCTCAAAAGTCACATCCGACAAAGTTCGGTTAAAGATTTTGAGTGTAGCCGTGGGTGCGATTTCAGAAAGCGATGTTTTGCTGGCGTCGGCTTCCAAAGCCCTTGTCCTGGGTTTCAATGTGAGACCCGACAACAAAGCCCAATCAGAAGCCGAAAGACGCGGCGTCGTGGTTCGCACCTTCACAATCATTTATGAACTTATCGATGAAGTCACAAAGATGATGGAAGGACTCCTGGCTCCGACGCTTAAAGAAACCGTTATGGGGCGAGCTGAAGTTCGAAACGTCTTTAGCATTACAAAAGTGGGCGCAGTCGCCGGATGCAATGTTGTTAAAGGAAAAATTCAAAGAAATAACCAGGTTCGTTTGCTTAGAGACGGGCGCGTGATTTACACCGGCAAGATGTCAGGTCTTAAGCGGTTTAAGGACGATGCAAAAGAAGTCGCTGAAGGATTTGAATGCGGAATTTCAATCGAAAATTATCAAGACGTAAAAGTGGGTGATTTGATTGAGGCCTTCCTTATTGAAGAATCTGTAACCCGACTCTCGCCTTCGGCAACGCCATAGTTATGGGCGTAGGTTTGTTTTGGAAGCCCTCAGGTCTTGGTAGTCAGGAATTTTTGGTCCAATGTCGTGACCTTGTTTCATTGGGACCCAAAAAGCGAGGTCGATCTGAAATGGGCCATACAGGAACCCTTGACCCCTTCGCCTCAGGTATTTTACTTGTGGGTTGGGGCGAAGGAACAAAACTTCTTAACGCCTTCGAGGGACTCGATAAAACCTACCGAGCAAAATTTGTGTTTGGGATGAGCTCAGATAGTTGCGACCCGACTGGAGTTTTAAGCGAAGGCGACCCTGAGTTGAATTCCAATATTGAAAAGTTTTTGTTTCCTTTGTCCAAAGATGCCGCTCAATCTCAAAAATGCCTTGATCAACTTGTTGGAATTCATGACCAGACTCCACCCTTGGCAAGTGCTGTTCATTTAAATGGAATGAGGGGCCATGAGCTTTTTCGAAAATCTCAAGAAAGCCCCGAGTTAAGGCAACAACTTGAAAAAGAAATTCTAAAAAAATCTAAACAGATTCAGATTTTAGAATGCCGCCACAACAAAATTGAATTTGAACAGGTGCAGGGGCCTTTGTCGGAAAATTCCCGTGGAAATTTAGTTCAAAAGTGGACTTGGGATTTTTCGATTAAAGTCAGTAAGGGGAGCTATATCCGAGCCCTCGCCCGGGACATTCCTGAAAAAATTTGGGGTCTAGGGCCAGGAATGCTTGGCTCCCTTGTGAGAACTCAGGTGGGTCCTTGGGATTGGCCCGATGGCTATTCTAAAGAAAAACCCTACCTGCTAAATCAACCCCTTCAACTTTCGAAATTTTTCTGTCAAACAACGCTTTCATACGAAGAAGCGGGCGCCCTTGAATCCGGGGGGAGGGTTTTGCCCTCGATCATAGACCGCCTGAAATTAATGCCTTTATCTGAGGCAAACCCAGGAATGCCCTTTCTTTTGACTCATGAAGACGGAATTCAGGCATGGCTTAAGCCCAATGGCGAAGTTGGGCGAGTTTTTCTCTCAAATCCCCTAGCTTAGGGGCCTAAATAGCCTCGATTTTTTTAAGAATCCCGATTGATTGGGGCACTAAACCTGCTAAGTCTTTCCCATTAAAAATAAAAGTCAGAAAAAACCAAGGAGTATCAGTTGCAAATGACAATGACACGAGAGCAAAAGCAGGCGGTAATCGAAAATTTTCGCCTTAACGATGCTGATTCGGGATCACCCGAAGTTCAAGTAGCCCTTTTGACAAACAGAATCAATAGCTTAACGGGGCACCTTAAAGCTCATGTTAAAGATTTCCATTCACGCCGTGGCCTACTCGTTTTGGTAGGTCAGCGCCGCAGGCTCCTTAATTTTTTAAAAAGAGAATCTGTAGGCCGCTACAACAAACTCGTTACAGATTTGGGTCTTCGTAAATAAATTTTACGTAGGGCTTTTTTCTTTTCTTGTAACTGCGAAATTCACATTGAGTGGAGAAGTCTATGTCACAACTAAACAGTCCTGTTCGTGTTGAAACTGAAATTGATGGTCGAAAACTTATTATCGAGTCCGGAAGATTTGCCAAGCAAGCTCACGGATCGGTTTTTATTCAAATTGGTGAAACCTCGGCTCTTGTCACTGCAGTTTGTGAACACTCACCTAAAGAGGGACTTGATTTTTTTCCTCTAACAATTGAATTTCAAGAAAAATTCTACGCTTCCGGAAAAATCCCTGGTGGGTTTTTTAAAAAAGAAGCCAGACCCACTGACTGGGCAACTTTAAATGCCCGTTTAGTTGATCGCCCTATCCGTCCCCTTTTTCCAGACGGATTTAGAAATCCCACACAAGTTGTTATCACTTTGCTTTCATATGATGGCGAAAATGAACCTGAAACTATTTCTGGAATGGGCGCCTCAGCGGCACTGCTCATTTCAGATGCTCCCTTTACGACTCCCATAGTGACTGTTCGAGTGGGTCGGTTGGATGGAAAATTTGTTTTAAATCCCACTCGAAGCCAACTCGAAAAATCTGATCTTTCGGTACT
>CAXNEW010000086.1:0-3849 GCA_964201665.1 Bdellovibrionota bacterium | reverse complement strand
ACGCGTTCAACGTTTATGCGTTTGCCAATGGTTTCTTCCATCCACATTCGCGCACCACCTGCGCCACAACACAATCCTTTTTGTTTATTTCGAGGTAGCTCAATCACATCGCCACCAAAGGCGCGAAGTGCCGAGCGGGGTTCTTCGTAGATGTCGTTATATCGACCGAGATAACAGGAATCATGAAAAGCCACTTTGATTTTATCTTTACCCGAGCCCTCTAAGGCCACAATCTTATTTTCCTTAATTAATCGGTCAATAAAATCTGTGTGGTGCAAAACTTCTGAAGCTTTAAAGCCAAAATCAGGATATTCATTTTTTAAAGTATTAAAACAATGCGGACACGTTGTGAGCACTTTTTTCACATTATATTTTTGTAAAACAGCAATGTTAGCGTCGATCATTGTTTTGGCAAGATATTCATTTCCGGCGCGCCTTGCGGTTTCGCCATTGCAAAGTTCTTCTTTTCCTAAAATGGCAAAATCAATACCGGCCTTTTTTAGAATTTTCACAAATGAGGTCGATATTTTTTTATTGCGATCGTTAAAAGATCCGGCGCAGCCTACATAAAAAAGGTATTCAGCATCAGGTTTTTCTGAGAGCCGCGGGATATCGAGCCCCTTCGCCCATTCATCGCGCACATCAGGTGACATTCCCCAGGGGTTCGATTGGGTTTCCCAATTTTTCATGGTTACTTGAAGCTCTGCAGGCATTTTGCCTTCCATCAAAACAAGGTTCCGACGAAGATCCACAATTTTATCGACGTGCTCAATCATGACCGGACAAGCCTCGACACAGGCCCTACAAGTTGTACATGCCCAAATGGTTTCCTCAGAAAGCCCTGTTTTTTCAGACACCATAGCTTCGGTTTCGGCATTTGAATCAGCAATGAGTTTGTCGCCCACATCAAACAAATGATGTTTGATGTCTTCAATCAAATACATAGGCTTAAGGGGCTTGCCGGTAGTAGCCGTTGGGCAATATTCATTACAACGACCGCATTGGGTGCAAGAATAGGTGTCTAAAATATCTTTCCACGTGAATTGGGTAATTTTTGAAACCCCATAAACAGTTTGTGTTTCGTCAGCAAAATTTATCGGCGCAAATGTTCCGCGATGCTTAGTACGGGTAAAAAAAACATTGGGGCCAGCCGCTATAATATGAAGATGTTTTGAGCGAGGAATATAGGCACCAAACGAAAAGACTGTGAGTAAATGTACGCCCCAGAAAAAATATCCTAAACTGATGCCTTGTTCAGATGTCATTCCAAATGCAGCCAGCATGTCCGCAATCATTCGCGAAAAGGGTCGCCAATGGGCATGGCCCAAAACGTGCTCGCCCAAAACAAAACCACCAAAAGACATAACGTTGGCAAACATGAGTGTACCCGTGAGAATCAAAACAAAAACGGCTTCTTTTTTCTTGGCCCATTCAGCGGGTAAACGCTTGGGTTGAAAAATAAGTCTTCGACCCAAGCCATAGAGAACTGCAGCCAGAACCAAGGGATGTAAAAAATCCTGTATGAATACTGTGTAGTCATAAACGGGACCCAGGAAGGCAAACGTAAAGTCGTGAACAAAACCTTCGATAATCATTTCGAGGGTTCCGATTGTGATAATAATAAATCCCCAAAATATTATGGCGTGCTGAAGGCCTGGCCCGAAATCTTTAAACAGTTTTGACTGGCCCAAAACCACTTTAGAAAAAATTCCAATTCGTTTTGGAATTTCCGAAAATAAATTCTCGTTTTTTCCGAGTCTTATCAGCCGATAAAGGCGCCTAAATGCGATGCCAGCCGAAACTCCCGAAAGGAGCATAAGGGTCAGCGTGTAGAAAAAACGAAAATCTAATTCCATTGATGGGACCTCCTGATGATTCTGCTATAGACAAGGTACCATGGCCGTCCTGGGTTTTGAATTGCTCCTTAAGCTTCTTTGGGGTTGGTTTTTTGTCCTAATCTGGATTCGTCGTACCGAATCTTCTGAAAAATTTGTAAAAATCTCGTTTCGAATTGTAGCCGGCACCAGTTTAGTCACTTTTCTACTTCCTTTGAGCCAATTCGGAGTCGAAGCAGGTTTCTGGGGTTCTTCTGCGACTTTGGCGCTCATAACCCTGGGCCATTTTCTTTACACCTACTTCTACCAAGTAAAACTTCGAGCCTTAGGATTTGCTTTGTCTATTTTGGCCCCTCTTGCCTATTTCATTTGGGGCAATCCTCCGCCTCCTCAAAGTATTCTAATTTACGTTGAGTTTGTGAGCGCTGGCCTCCTTTTGGGCGGGGTTTTTGTTTCTCAGTTTTTAGGCCACTGGTTTTTAAATGTGCCAGGAATGGAAATTCGCGAACTCAAAAGGGTACTTTATTTTTTCTTTGCGGGACTCCTCATTAAAACAATTTTGATTCTGCCGTTTTTATCGAAGGCTTTTTTGTTTCCAAATGAGGACGGACCTTCAATTGATACCTTCAGTGTCATTATTTTGACGTCTCGATGCCTCTGGGGAATTTTGGCTCCTTGGATTTTAGGAGCCATGGCGTTTCAGACAGTCAAAATGAGATCCACCCAGTCGGCAACCGGAATTTTATATGCCCTATCAGTTATGATTTTGCTGGGTGAGGGGTCTGCACTCTTTCTTAGAATCAGTTTAGGATGGATCCAGTAGTGCCAAAAGCTAAAACTTTTAAATTTTCTGCTCCTGCCCGAATCGACCTCGCCGGGGGAACCCTTGATTTGTGGCCTCTTTTTCTTTATTCCCAAGGCGCCACAGTCGTGAACATGGCCATTCAGGTTTTTGCAAAAGCAGAAATCTCGGTTACGCAAAAATCAAAAAAGAATTTAAATTCTCCCAGTTTTCGAATTACAAGTGACGACCTTAAAGTTTCGCAAGACTATTCCTCTCTTGCTGAACTCGGCGAATCCCTCAATCAAACCCCCGCTCAGAATCCGCTGCGATGGGTGAATCGAGTTGTTTTCGAAGTTCTCAAAAGTCAAAAAGAAAACAAAAAACTTTTTTGGGAGATTAAAACCTCATCTGATGCCCCTCCGGGATCAGGACTCGGAGGATCATCGGTCTTGGGGGTTGCCTTAGTTCAAGCTTTGTTTAAAGCCACTCGAAAGCCTTTGCCTAAAACTGAGATTCAAAAACTCAATTTACAGCAATGGGTCCGTGACCTTGAAGCCCAAGAAATTGAACATCCCGCTGGTGAACAAGATTATATTCCTGCTCTTTTTGGCGGCCTCATTGCATTTCACCTCAACACCCACCATCGGAGTGTAAAGAAACTTCCGCTTCAGGTTGGAAAAAAGCTTTCTAAACATTTAGCCCTTCTTTATACCGGCAAGCCCCACCATTCGGGTTTAAACAACTGGAATGTGTTTAAAGCTTTTCACGAAAAAGACCCGATTGTAAAAAATTCGCTTCTAAGGATTGGAGAAATTTCGCGTGATTTAGCGGGGCGCCTTTTAAAGCCAGACGCCAAAGACTGGTCTCTGAATATTCCTGAGCTTATCAATTACGAGTGGGGCGAAAGGCAAAAACTTAGCCCTGCCATTTGCCCCCCTGTTTTAAAACAGGCCTGGGATTGGGCTGAATCCTTGGGTGCCGAGGCGCGCAAGGCCTGCGGAGCCGGCGGTGGCGGATGCATGCTGTTTTATTTTTCAGATCCCGCAAAAAAAATTAAAGCGATTGCGACTACCCCACCCGATTCTTCGTGGAAATGGCTCAGTACTCAAATCTCTCCCTGAACAAAAGGATTTTCATCTATTTCTTCTTCTAGAGTCGTAACCGGACCATGGCCGGGAATAACTAAAGTTCGAGGTGGAAGTGTGTATATTTTTTTCTGGATACTTTTTT
>CAXNEW010000085.1:0-4026 GCA_964201665.1 Bdellovibrionota bacterium | reverse complement strand
AGCGTTGTTGATTCAGATGGAGTTTTTTTTGTACCTGCTTTGAGTGGTTTGGGATCTCCCTATTGGACACCCACTGCAAAAGGACTCATGGGGGGATTCACCCGACGAAGTACCCGCGCACACCTGGCCCGGGCCACCCTTGAAGGAATCGCCCATTCAATTTCAGATTCCTTCGGTGAGCTTTTGAAAGAATCAAAATTGAAACTCAAAATTCTCAGAGTTGATGGTGGCGCAGCCAAAAACGCACTTCTTTTGCAGCTACAGGCCAATCAACTGCAAACTGAAATCGCTCGCCCTCAAGATACCGAAAGCACTGTTCGGGGTGTGGCAAGTTTGGCCGCATTGGCTTTGGGGTGGGTGAAATCTGAAAAGGATTTAGTAAAATTTAATCCCCCCGACCTTCATGTAAAACCAAAAATGAAACCGGCCCAAAATAAAAAAGAAAGAGATCTTTGGAAAAAGAGAATCGAAGCCGTCGTACTTCTCTCTTAGTTTGCGGGGCAGGCGGGGCTAGCACCCTCTCCTATTCCAGCGAAACAAGCGCGCAGTCCATTTTGGCAGCCAGCAGGCGCCTGAACCCTTGGGGCCATTTCGCAAATCCAGACTCGGTACATGCTTTGTCGAACGGCCGTAAAAAGGAAGCCAAAAATTAGGGTTGAAATTGCTAAAAGCAAAACATATTCAACCACCGCCTGCCCAGACTTTCTTTTAAATTTCAACAATTTAGAGCGCTGTGCGACGCGTAAATTGGAGGTGGACGACTTAATGACTTGGCTAAGGGGGGTGGTTGGTCCTACAATTTCCATTATATATATGTCGGAATCTCCGGTTCGAAATTTAACTCTTTTTAGTAAAGGCATGGGGCAAATTATTTTGCAGCCCCAAACGGCTCCAATCGAAGAGATTGAACAAGCCAGCTTGGTCTTGTTCCCACTTTCCATGAGCCAAGAGGGACTCGCCGCCGCAGTTGAATGGGCAGGCTCCTCACAAACTCCAATTTTTTGTTTGTCTAAAGACATTCAAAAATTGGTTGGGGAGGGATTTGGTGCCTATCGTTTTCACAAGCTCGATGGATACCGAGAAATTGATTTTCAGGGCGGAACACTCGAGTTTTTTCCGACAGTGGTGGCCAAAAACCCCGGTATTGGCGGGTTCTTTAAAGAAGTTTTGGAGTGGCTTGGTTTTTTTAAGCCCCAATCATTTCATTTGCTTGTGAGGCCCTTAGGCGAAAAACCACTTTTGTTTTTGGCCTCGGCTCACCTAGATCCTGTTCAAATTTCAATTTTTAAGGCCTCTAATCCAGAAAAATATTTTGGGCTAGAAGGTGCCCTTTCGGTTGAAGATTGCAAAAGTTTGTCCAAAATTTTTGGGGTAGAGGTGCAAACCACCGAGGGAATTGATTTTATCGAAACGTTCAATACTCGCCCGACGCTTACGCCCCAGAAAACAGAAATTCATCAACTTGCACCAGCAGACGGGGCAATAGTTAAAACTTCAATAGAAGAATCTAAAGCCGGGGCCCAAACTTGGGAAGTAAAAGTCGAATCGGCTTGAGCACTCCTGTTTTGAGGTTATTGGTAGTCGGCGCATTCTTTGTGCTCTGCGGAGTTTTCATTTTCAAAAAGGAAGGTAATTTTTCAGATAGTAAATATTTTGGAAAATGGATTGGGAAACCCCTACCCAATGGCAAGATTTGGGATTCTGAAGAAAATCAAATTGATTTTTTGAGTCTTTTTTCTCAGCAAAAAACAGGAAACCAAAACAAAAAGATTGTTGTTTCTATGTGGGCCACCTGGTGTGAGCCCTGTATCGAAGAACTCAATGATTTAAAAAATTCCAAAACTGAACTTCAGGGGCAAGGAATTGAGGTGGTACTTCTCAACTACGACGGCGGGATTCCACAAAAAACCATACCCGAAGTTAAAGCTTGGCTCGTTGCCCAAGGTCTAGAGCTCAAAACCTATTTTGATCTTAATGAATACTTCTTGAAGGAGGTAGAAATTTATTCACTTCCTTTTTCAATTGGGGCCGAACTTGGTTTTGACTCACCGGGCAAAGTACAAACAAAAATTGCTTGGTTAAAAAACCGGGCCGTAAATTGGGATCGTCTCGGTTTTTAAATCCAAACCGAGACCCTTTTTTAAGGCAAGGATAGTTGTGTTGGGCTTTTCTCACCATTAAACCTAGTGGCATCGGAAGTTTTCCGAGAAAATTAACTGAAAGGGGAAAGTATGAGTTTTTTTGTATCACTAGGAGCTGCGCTAAGTTTGTTTACAGGCCAGGGGAATTTTGATCGTTTCAATGAACCTGATTTTAAGGAAATCAACAAAAAGTTAGAAATCATATCAAAAAATGCGATCAAGGATGACGCTTTTTTTAAGGGCTTTTCACTTAAATTTGATGAAGCCTTTTCAAATTTAGAAAAAGGCAGATTGGGTTTTGAGTTCAATACCGCCGTAGCAAAAAGTTATTGGTCAAATGAGGGGACTTCTTTAAAAATTAAGGCCTCCGCTGAAGCGGGTGATCTTGCGGGTGAAGAGATTAAAGTTAAGTTTGATTTAGATCTTGGCCTCACCACAGACCTTTTGGCTTTTGTTCGAGAAAACGTTAAACGAGCAAAAATTCCTGAAGCCGATGTGGGCAACCCGTTTGAAGAAGAACTCGCGCGCCTCTTACGAACATTGGAATCGGCACAGTCACTTGAAGACATCGGCGCATTTCTTACGGGCTTTAACAATGCGGTCGAAAAATATGGCAAAGATACTGACAAGGAAATGCTTACCAAGTTTCGTTTTCGTTACGAAAGCGATGCTGAAGGTAAACTCGAAGCCATCTCAATTGAAGCCGTTGATTTTTTGGATAAAGGACACGAAACCTACCTAGGCGGAATTAAAGTTGCTGTGAAAATTCAAAAAGTCGGAGGCCAGGTTTCAGTTGGCTTCACCTCTACGGTGGGATCCAAAGAAGTTTTGTCGAGTTTTGAGCAATTGCGAGAAGGTTTGGGTCTTATTCAAGAGGGTGATGAAGAAACACTTGCAGAAATTTCAGAAGGCGTAAAAGGCTACCTCGAAATTGTTAAGTCGTTCGTTCTTGAAGGCACTACTTGGAATTTTGATAAGTAATCGGATCTAAATTCATTATAATTATTTCTTCAAAGAGCTCGGTCGCATTTGCGGCCGAGCTCTTCCAGTATTTTAGAGGCGTTCTCTGGCCGGGCTCTAGGGTCCCCATACTTTCACTTAGGCCCAAAGCGGCAGCCCCATTGAAGGTGGTGGCAGCAAAAATTTCCCAGGAATCCATTTTCATTTGAGAAGCGGCAAGCCTCATCGTGAGATTCATGCCCAATTCAGGAGCTGTTCCAGGATTGAAGTCCGTAGCTAAGGCAACTTGGGCCCCAGAATTTAAAAGTTTCCGGGCGTTGGCATAATCTAAGCCTAGAAAAAAAGATGTCGCCGGAAGCAGGCAGGCAACCGTTTTTGAGTTACTCAACGCCGCGACTCCTTCTACTGAAATTTTTTGCAAATGATCTACTGAAAGGGCTTTTTTATGGGCAAAAGCCGCACTTGTACCTAAGTCTGAAAGCTCATCAGCGTGAATTTTCAACCCAAGGCCAATTTTTTGTGCCGAACTCGCAAACCGCAAGCTTTCTTCGAGCGAAAAAAACCCTCTTTCTGGAAAGGCGTCAGCAAAATCGGCAAGACCTTCTTTTTTGACAATAGGAAGTATTGAAATCATTTCATCCACAAAGTGAGATTCAGGTTTTCCTTTGGGTAAAGCATGTAGGGGTAAGAAGGTAACTAAAATTTTTGGATAGTTTTCTGTTGGAAGGTTTTTTCTAAAATTTTTTAAAAACCTTAAAAGCTTAAGTTCTCCATCTGCGGTTGGCGCATAACCTGTTTTAATTTCGACAACTGAAATTCCTTTATCAAACTGTTTTTTGACTTGGGATTCTAAAACATTTGAAAAATTTAGGGGATCAGATTCAATCATTCCAAGTGTGGCTTTGTGAGTGTTGTGGATTCCTCC
>CAXNEW010000084.1:0-4035 GCA_964201665.1 Bdellovibrionota bacterium | reverse complement strand
GGCCAAGGAGCTCCCCGCGGACTGGCTCGGGTTCTTCCGCGGGGAGCTCCTTGGCCCCTGACTGTCTAACTACCCAAGTTCAAAAAACCCGCCGATTTCTCAATCTTGCAGTGCCGTTCCTATCTGTCAGGTGCTCTGATATATTTCCGTCCTATGGCAGCAAAACTTTGCTCAATGCGTGAGGCAATTTCGAGTTCACTAAAAAATGGCGACCAAATTGTGATTGAAGGATTCACTCATTTAATTTGTTTTGCAGCAGGGCATGAAATTATTCGGCAGGGATTTAAAGATTTGACGGCTATTAGGCTGACCCCCGATTTGGTTTATGACCAACTTATTGAAGCTGGCTGTGTAAAAAAACTTGTTTTCAGTTGGGCAGGTAATCCCGGTGTAGGCAGTCTTCACGCTCTTCGGCGCCGTTCAGAAGCTAAATCAACCGAGCGAATTGAGCTTGAGGAGTATTCGCATTTTGGAATGGTCGCTCGATTTTTGGCGGGAAGTTCCGGATTGCCCTTTTGGCCCCTAAGTAATTACAAGGGATCGGATTTAGCAAAGGCCAATCCACTCATCCGCGAAATTGTATGCCCCTATACAGGTGAGAATTTTTCAACAGTGCCAGCTTTAAATCCTGATCTTGCAATAATTCATTGCCAAAGAGCCGATAAAGATGGAAACGCCCAAGTTTGGGGCCTCATGGGAACTCAAAAAGAAGCTGCATTTGCCGCAAAAAAAGTCATTGTTGTGGCTGAAGAAATTGTGGATACACACGTCATTAGAAAAGACCCCAATCGTACGCTCGTTCCAGGATTTAGAGTTAACCACGTGGTGCATGAGCCCTGGGGTTGCCACCCGAGTTACACGCAGGGCTTTTACGATCGGGACAATGATTTCTATGTACAGTGGGAAGAAATTTCTCGTGATACCAAAACCTATAAAAACTATTTAGATGAGTTTGTTTTTGGGGTGCGAGACCGAAAAGAATATCTCCAAAAACTGGGCGAGAAAACTCTTGCCCGATTGAAGGCTAAGTCTCGAATGTGCGAGGGAGTCGATTATGGATTTTAGTTCGTCAGAGTTGATGGCTTATCGGGCTTCGCTTGAGCTTAAAGACGCAGACGTCGTTTTTGTAGGAATCGGTTTACCCAATCTGGCCTGCAATTTGGCGCGCGAAACCCATGCCCCAAATTTGTGTTTGATTTATGAATCCGGAGCCGTAGGCGCCGTACCTGAGCGGTTGCCCGTGTCGATTGGTGATCCAGCCCTTGTTACCGATTCTTTAGCAATTGTGGGAATGGCCGATATTTTTCAATCCTACCTGCAAAGGGGATTCATAGAAGTCGGTTTTTTAGGAGGGGCCCAGGTCGACAGGTGGGGAAATATCAATACTACGGTTATTGGTGACTATAAAAATCCTAAAGTTCGTTTGCCGGGTTCTGGTGGGGCCTGTGAAATTGCGATTCATGCGCGTAAACTTTTTTTAGTTATGAAAATGAATCCTAAGAGTTTTGTTGAAAAATGTGATTTCATTACAAGTCCAGGCAATAGATCTAACGGAAAAACTCGGAAAGAGTGGGGCTTGCCCGGGTCTGGCCCTTTAACGGCAATTACAGACCTCGGAGTTTGTACTTTTATCGATGGCGAAATGACCCTGACTGAAACCTATCCTGGCGTAAGTCTTGAAAAAATAAAAACGAGTTGCGGATGGCCGCTTAAAATTGCATCCGATCTAAAAACCTGCCCGCCGCCAAGCCCGGCAATCCTTAAACTGTTGCGCGAAAAACTAGACCCCCAGAAACTATTTTTGGGTTAACCCCTAAAAGCGTTGTTGAAAATTTCTAGAAGTGCCTAAAACCTGGCCATTTCTAACTAGAAGGACTTCATTAAAGTTTCTCATAGCCCGTGAATTTTTAGGTAAGGCCACCAAGGGTTCTCCAACTTTTTTGTTGAGCGACTTTGGAATCCAAACTTGAGAATGGCAATGGTTTTCACGAATCATTTTATTTAAAGGGGCAAATTGAATTCCTAATTTTCTTGAATTTAGTGGAATCAAAAAGTCTTTGTTTGAAAGGGGCACCAATGCCAGGCGATCTTTGGGGTGAAACAAATTTGAAAAAAGTGGCCCCAAAAAACCAAAAAAGGGACGAAAAAAATGGTTTTCAAAACCGAGTACCGGGGCGCTCAAATAGGCTGCAGGGTTTGGTGAAAATTGGAATTGGGACCCTAAATTGATTTCGTCTAGGTGAGTTCCTCGAGCATGCAACGAAAAGGTTGACGAAGCTCCACCCGAAACTAAGGGATTTGAACGAAAACCCGAATTTCGCAAAATTTCTTTAACTTTCAAAATTCGGCTTTGAGTGCGAGCGTAGCGAGTTTCGGGTCTTGAAATCCATTTCGAAAACCAGCTCGGAGAGTTTTTTTCAAAGCCATCAGAAATAAAAATTCCCTGCAAACTAAAGGCATTTTTCATCTGTTCAATGCGCTTTAAGGCTCTTTCCAAATCTGAAAATTTACGGAATCCGAAATCAGAACTTCCGAAAACCATGTTAAGAAAAATTTTTACTGGAGTTTTAAGGCTCGCTGCAACCTTTTGCCAAGCAACGATCTCGTCAATATTTCCAACAAGAAAAGCAGTTTGATTCAAGGCTCTTGGAATCAGACTAGAATCAATTTTTGTAAAAAGATTCTGCACCATTTGAGGTGGAAGCGAAGACGAATAGAGAATATCAAATCCTGCAAAGCCCGGATGTTGCCAGATTTCAGTTAGAAACCCTGCTTCGCAAATTGAAATCTTTTTTGTTTTCAATTTTTCGGAAATATAAAGAAGCAAAGAGGGATTAGGTAGAGCTTCGGCATTGAGTCTAATGTCAACTTTTCGGCCAAGTTGGGATCGAATGTGTTCGATGTTTTTGTCGAGCGAACCCATTTCCAGAACCCAGTGAGGACGAGGGGAGCCGTGTTGAGCCAATGCCTTTTCGAGATTCTCC
Organism: Bdellovibrionota bacterium; assembly: GCA_964201665.1. Classification (GTDB taxonomy): domain Bacteria; phylum Bdellovibrionota; class UBA2428; order UBA2428; family UBA2428; genus CAXNEW01. The sequence goes on along the minus strand of CAXNEW010000084.1, from coordinate 1,051 downwards.
CAAAATATTTTTTTTTCGATTGCTTGAGCTTCGGCCTGAACAGAAATTTCCTTGGAGACTGCAGGCTTAATGGGAATTTGGTTTTCTAAATTTGATTTTTCGTTTGTTTGCATTGAGTCCTCCCTGGACTTTATATCAATAGGATAAACCAAATTATTAAAAACCGACAATCTGGGTTTGGCTTACAGGGAAAAGACTTCATCTGGTGAATAGGGTCTTCCCTTGGCCTTTAGGCTTAAAATTTGTTCTGCCAGTTTCAAGGCTCCGTGGGCAAAGAGTGATCTGTCTTGGGCTCGGTGTGTGATTTCGATTCGTTCATCTGGGCCAAGAAAGTGAATTTGGTGTTCTCCCACTTCAGTGCCGCCTCGAATAGAATGGTGTTTCACATTAAACTGGGGTTGCGAGGAAATTATACATTCTGCCAGCGAGAGTGCGGTTCCACTGGGAGCGTCTTTTTTTTGTGAATGGTGAAATTCAATAATGTCGACCGAAAACTTTTCGGGATTCAAAACTTTAGAAATTTTTCTGAGTGATTCCTTCAGCGAAAAAACTCCAACGCTTGTGTTGGCAGCCAAAATCCATGGAACTCGCTTCAGCCTAGAATTAAGCTGCTGAAGATTTTTTTTTGTAAACCCTGTAGTGCAAACAATCATAGGCACTTTAAGTTTTCCGCAGGCCTTGGCTCCCTCAAGTGAGCAGGGGGGTGCCGAAAAATCTACGAGAACATCTGGCGGGGCCTGAGAAAGCAAGTCAAACCGAGGGTCTTGGGGGCCAGAAGCCAAAAACGCGAGTCTAAATTTTTGTGAGTAAACAGGGTCGTTTCGAATCAGACCTTCTATCTTTAAACCCATTTTCCCGGTGGCGCCTAAAATTCCAATTTTAATGGCGGCCTTGGGAGTGCGCTTTTTTGAATTTATTTTCATGACTAAAAACTTTTACCCCAAAAATTTTTTATAACTGGAAAATGTTTTTCAAAATTTCGAGATTCCATTCTGGTAAGAGGTGGATTCAAAATGTCTTCTTGAATCAAGCCTAGCCCTTTCAAAAAGGC
>CAXNEW010000083.1:0-4124 GCA_964201665.1 Bdellovibrionota bacterium | reverse complement strand
TATTTCTTTAAAAGATCCTCAAATTGTTTGAGTTTTTTCTTTTGATTTTCAAGTACTGTTTCGGCCTGTTTCCCTTGTTTCTGAATTTCACTTAATTTTCTTTCACGACCTGCAACTTCTTTTTCAGAAACTAAGAGGTCAGATCGCTTCTCTTCTACTATTTTTTTAGCACTTGTTGCCTTTGCCTGAATTTCCTCAAGCTCTTCTTGAGTACTTTCTTTTGCTTTCTCAAGATTTTCAATTGAGGTAACACGAGTATTCAATGTTTTATTTGCCTGAACAAGCTGGTCCTTTGTAGCTTCTAATCGATTCTGAAAATCAATAATTTTATCCTGGAGCGACTTGATTTCAGATTCCACTTTCCTTTTTTCGGACTGCTCCGCAACCAAGGCATCGCGAGTTTTTGTCATTCCCGAGGCAATCTCAGATTTTTTAAGTTCTACTTTGGCATACTCAGACTGTGCTGAATCTAAGTCAATTTTTTTTCTATCGCGCACTATTCTTTGCTCGCTCAAATTTCGTTGCTCATCTTTTTCAGCACCTTTGGCAGTCTGAACATTCTGGCTTGCGGTTTCAATATTTTTTCTCAATGCCTCTAACTGTTTTTTATCCTGCTCATGAATCATGGGACTGGTAGGCAAATCTCCACTACCAGCACTTTGTGCCCAGGCTCTCGAAAAAAAGAGACTTTGAAACTTGTTGATCAAATTAAAAGAAACCGAAGCACCAGAAAATTTCTGACCTAATTTTGTGAAATACTCAACAACAGCAGGACGGGTCCATTGCTGGGCCCCAATAATTTTCTCAACAACCCAAGCATCCTTTCGCATCACATAGGTTTCAGGAAATTTAGTCGACCCCCAAGACTTGGCTTGTTCTTGCTCGGGATCCCAAAGGCTTCTAGATTCTTCAATGTTAATGTTTAACTTGGAATAGAAAAGCTCAACATCTGACCATTTTGAGTCGACACTTACAAAAACTAATTCAACACCTTTTTCCTCAAGAATTCTTTGAAGTTCAATCATGGCCGGGAACTCTTCGACACAGGGGGGGCACCATGTAGCCCAAAAATTAAAAACAGTTACTGGGGCCTTGAGCTCAAAATCAATTTTTGCGAACTGCACTATCCCAATTTGACCGGATCCAGGCTGATCTAAACCAGCCTGATTAAGCCCAGATGTTTTAGGTCGTAGAGCCTTTGAAAATTGGAGCGACGGCGGTTTGAAAACTTTAAAGGGAACTACAAAGTCTCTTTTTGAAGGGTCAAAGGGGGTACTGAACTGGTAGGCATAAAGGCCCCCCAGAACTGGAAATCCTATTAGGACTGCAAGCTTGAAAATTCTGAGACCCGACATGTCCTAAGAACTTAACTCCACAAACTATTCGCTTTTCTCAGGCTTCTTGGACGCTGACTTCTTTTTTACTTTAGCAGCACTCGACACCTTAGATTTTTTCTTTGTAGCCTCTGTTTTAGCTACAGGTGCTTCTTGGTAGGCTTTAACCAAAGTCTCATCAACCCACTCAATGAGCGCCATGTCAGCGTTATCGCCAGGTCGTTTTGAAGTCAGTTTCAAAATCCTTAAATAGCCACCAGGACGGCCTGTGAATTTTGGAGCAATATCTTTTGCAATTTTCATTACGGCGTCGCGCAGCGGTAGTTCTTTACGAGCCTGACGAATATTTGCAACAGTGGGATCTTTCAATCGAGTCACAATTTTCTCAACAAAGGGTCGAAGGCTTTTAGCCCTAGCCACTGTTGTTCGAATCCGACCGTGCTCAATGAGCCCCAAGGTGAGATTTCTCAGCATAGCAATACGGTGAGGAGCTTTGACTCCGAGTCTTACACTGCGGTTACGGTGTCGCATGCGGTTTTATTTTCCCTTTTCCTTAGTTCTCTTGTTTTCTCTCGCGAGTTTTTTCAGCAATCATTTCTGGCGTAATTTCAAGTTTCATTCCCAAACCTAAGCCCATGGTATGCAAAATATCTTTAATTTCGTTAAGAGATTTTCGACCAAAATTCTTTGTTCTCAACATTTCTGCTTCAGATTTTAAAACCAGCTCATAAATGTACCGGATATTTGCATTCTGTAGGCAGTTTGCACTTCGCACCGAAAGCTCAAGCTCTTCAACGCTTTTGAAGAGATTCTCATTAATGTCATTTTTTCGTGAATCCTGCTTAACCTCTACAACCTCAACACCCTCGTCGAAGTTAATAAAAATACTCACTTGATCCTTCATAATTTTTGCCGCGTAGGCCAAAGATTGTTCAGGAGACAACGAACCATCTGTCCAAATATCAATTGTAAGTTTGTCGTAATCGGTATGCTGGCCAACCCTCGCATTAGAAACACTATAATTCACTCGGGTCACAGGTGAAAAAACACTATCAATGGCAATGGTACCAATGGGACTGTTTTCCTGTTTGTTTCGATCGGCAGAAACATAGCCCCTGCCCCATCTTACAACTATTTCACCACGGATATGGGCGTCACGACCCAATGTCGCCACGTGGTGGGAAGGATTCAAAATATGGATGGAGCTATCAATTCCAAGGTCTGCAGCTGTAAGCTCGCAGGGACCTTTTTTATCAATCATAATGGTTTTTTGAGAAACACCATCAAGACGTAATCTTACGCCCTTTAAATTAAGAATGATGTCAGCCATGTCTTCGGTGACGTCATTTAAGGTCGAAAACTCATGCAGTACGCCTTCAAACTTTACGCTTGTAATTGCGCAGCCCTGTAAGGAGCTTAGCAAAATTCGGCGCAAGCCATTTCCTATGGTGTGTCCATAGCCTCTTTCGAGGGGTCGAGCCACAAAGCGACCGTAAGTTGGCGTCAAAGAAGAGCGATCTACTTCGATCAACTTCGGTCGAATAAGGGTTGTCCAATTTTCTTGTATCATTTTTTAGGCTCCTGTCCTTAGGCTTAAGAAAAAATCAAACTCGACGCTTTTTAGGGGGTCGGCATCCGTTATGAGGAACTGGGGTAATGTCTTTTAGCTGGGTAACCCTCAAACCCACCGACGACAGAGCTCTCATTGCAGACTCTCGCCCTCCACCGGGTCCACTCACTTCAACAGAAACTGTACGCATCCCGCCGTCGTAAGCAAACTGCGCAATTTCAGAAGCAGCTACTTGTGCAGCAAAGGGGGTGCTCTTTCGAGCACCCTTGAATCCTTTTTTTCCTGCTGAAGACGAGAAAATCGCGTTTCCAGAGGTGTCCGTAATTGTAATGAGGGTGTTGTTGAAAGTCGCACTTATGTGAACAACTCCAACTGCAGGGCATTTTTTTAAGGCTTTTCTTTTTACCGTTGTTTCTTCAGGTTTATTCATGACTCAATCCTTAAATTAATTTTATTTATACTATTTGAGAGATTTAACTGACGCCTTACCTGCAACAGTTTTTCTTGGACCCTTACGGGTTCTCGCGTTTGAGCGTGTTCTTTGCCCTCTAACTGGAAGACCTTTGCGATGTCTCATTCCTCGGTGGGCCTGCAGGTCAACTAAACGCTTTATATTGAGTCCAGTCTTCCTTCGCAAATCACCTTCAACTGAAATTCCTTTTTCAATATAATCTCTAAGTCGAGCAATAATAGTTTCATCTGCTTGATCAGATTTTAATCCGGGATCAATACCCAGATCCTTTAACATTTTTTTGGAAGTCGTGAGACCTATGCCGTGAACATAAGTTAGAGCGATATCCATTCTTTTATTACGGGGCAGATCTACACCGGCTATACGAGCCATGAATTCATTTCTCCTTAAAAATTAACCTTGTCGCTGTTTATGCTTGGGATTCTCACAAATTACCCGCAAAACCCCAGCGCGTTTAACGAGTTTACATTTGTCACAAATTTTCTTTACCGATGTTCGAACTTTCATTTTTTTTCTTCCTCTCGAAGAACTAGAATTTGGACCCTAAACTTCTATGCTTTTTCGCAATCGAGTCAACCCCTCGATTTAGGTTTTTAACTCTCGAACCCAAGTTTTTCCTTGAGAATTCTTTTTAGGTTTCCCTCTACCTTTTCAGGTGGAAGGGTGGCATCTAGTACAGCCGCTCCCGACCATGAGCCTAAAACACTCAAAATATTGTCTCGTTCTTGTACATAGACCTCAACACGGC
>CAXNEW010000082.1:0-4345 GCA_964201665.1 Bdellovibrionota bacterium | reverse complement strand
CTCAACTGGGATCTTGATGAATCGACTTGGGCAAAATCAGCCAGGATTCGCCTTGAGTTTTGCTGTGCATAGAATTTAGCGTTTGGGATGCCCGTAGTGACACTTAAATTTAAATAGCAATCAATTTTACGCGCGTGCCCCAGAGACCCGACCTGGGCCACTATCACAGCCAAACCCATCAGGAACTTGCTAAAGAATTTTGAATTATTGAATTTCATTTTTGTATCTCCAAGGTGGCGCCTAAATTTAACGCACTAACTTTACGCGCTAGTTTAACGCATCGAGTAATCGAGTGTTTAAACTCAGTCAACTGTGAATTGATAGGGGGGCTGGCCAGGGCCTAGAATGGTCTCAAAAAAGGAGAATACGAACGTGATCATGCTTCGAAATTACAAAATTCTTGGTTTTACCTTAGCCCTTGGACTAGGCACTCAAGCCCTTGCCCAGGCCCCCGCTGCATCAGCTGTCATGGGAAAAGGCCTCTATGAGCAAACGGGAAGTAATTCCTGTAGTTATTGCCACGGAATCGATGGCAATGGCGGAAAAATTGCGGCTGCTGCAAAACTTTCTGAACCTAAAACCTGGAAATCTTGGAAAGCCCTTGGCGGCGACGCCGCCTTTGCCAAAGACAAAGCTGGCTTTTTAAAAAACCTTGAAGATTCCCTTACAGAAATGATTCAAAAAGGCGCCATTGCCTTTAATGCGGGCTACAAAAAGACTCACTATGACTGGAAAAAAACGGGCGGCACGATAAATGCCCAAATGTTGGGCTTGGGTGGCGCCCCGAGTACAGCCTGGCTAAACAAATTTAAAGAACGTGGCGTGACTAAAGAAATTGCTGCCCGCTCGGCCTTTCTTCATGTCCAAACTTTGGATAAACAGGGCGTGTTTAAATAAGTGTTTGGTTTGAATTTTACTGCACTTCAAAAAGCGCTCAAAACCTTTTGGGTTCTGAGCGCTTTTGTTTTTGTCGAAACCTCATTTTCGAATTCAGTTTCGACGCCTAGCTTAAGTTTCACACTCGTCCCAGAACAAACTCGACTGGACACCGGAGCTACACAAACTTCAGTTGTGGCATCGGCCCAAATTCCCAAAGGATTTTACATCGCCAGTGCCCCTTTTTTAGGCGCGGCTGAAACGGCTCCCTTTTTTCAGCTCGAATCCGCTGAAAAATCTTTAAATTTTTCGGGCGTTCATTATCCTGCGCCCGAAATTTTTGTTCAAAAAAATGGGGCTCGTACCACAGGGCATTCGAATAAAATTAGCCTCCTTTTTAAAATCGACCAAGCTGATGCCCTTTCAAAAAAAACTATTGTGAAACTCACAGGCCACTACACCCTTTGCTCAGTTCAAAAAGGTTGCTCCCAAAAAAAGGTTTTAACTAAGGCCCCACAATTTATTTTTAACAATGAAAAGGCCAGCCGCCAAAGCTCTGATCCTGAGGCCGCCCGCGCAAAATTGCCTGATCCCGAAATTGTAAAACTGAGCTACAAAAGAAATCCCCAAACGGGTGATTTTGTTTTTGGACTTTCAGGTAGGCTTGCAAAATTGTCTGGCGAGCCTGAATTCATACCTAATAGCGAAAACGCAATTGATTTTAACCGGCCCGCTGAACGAATGGGATTTGAAGTAACTCTGAAACCTATTTTAGGATTGGACCCCAAAGCCCAACCCTTTATTGACGGTCTTTTGGTTTTCCCAAATGGCCCAAGCTTTAGAGTTGATCTTGAACCTTCAATTTAATTCAAAAGTTCTTTTTGGGTCTGCGGCTTTGGAATGAAATATTTTTCGGTACGAAGTACGTGAATCAACACCCCGATTCCGGCAACAACCATGATTGCGCAAAGAATCTGCCCCATCGACAGAGGCCCTAAAACAAAACCTAATTGTTTGTCGGGCTCTCGTGCAAATTCAGTTATAAATCGCAAAACGCCATATCCAATTAGAAAACTCGCTCCGACAAGGCCGGTTCTATATTTTCCAATTTTGATTGTGTACTTTTCGAGCCCCCACAAAAACAAAAACAATAAAATTCCCTCGGTTAAGCCCTGATAAAGTTGCGAGGGGTGACGGGGAAGTTTTTCGGGATCCGTCGGGAAAATCATGGCCAGTGGAAAATCTGTGGGTCGGCCATAGAGTTCGGCATTGAAAAAATTTCCCATACGACCAAAAAAAAGGCCAGGCGTGGCTCCAATGGCCAACATATCGGTCACCATATAAAAGGGGATTTTGTGAGCACGGGCAAAAAGGGCACTGGCCACAATCATTCCGATGGCAGCACCGTGAAATGAAAGACCCCCTTCCCAAATTCTAAAAACATGCAAAAGATTCTCACTATAGTAATCCCAGTTATAAACCAGGGCATAGATGACCCGAGCACCTACGAGCATTCCAACTATCATGTAGGTGATAAAACTCTCGCACGCCTTGTAATTGACCCTAAGCAAACCCCTTTGGGCTCGGTTGCGAACCATAAGGTAGCCCAACACATAGCCCACAACGTACATCAGGCCGTACCAGCGAACCGTTATGGGGCCAATTGAGAAAATTTCGGGCTTTATATTCGGATAGGAAATCATAAAGTACAATGAAGTATCGAGGGTCATCAGGACTCTGTCAAAAATGAAAAAGAAAAATTTAAAAAAAAGTACTAAACAAAAAATAAATAGCCCTAAGGCCCTCGGCGAAGATCACTATGAGTATCTCCATGGATATTCTTCAACCGAGCAAAAAAGACTCTTCGAGCAAGCCCAATTCTATGAACAAAGTGTTTACGAGGATATTGATTGGCCCAAGGGAGCCCTTCAAATTCTGGAACCCGGGTGCGGGGTCGGTGCCCAGTCTGATATTTTGATGAGAAGGTTTCCACAACTCAATTTGAGTTGCGTTGATCGCTCGCCTGAGCAACTTAAAACAGCCCAAAAATATCACCAAAAAAATATGAAGCAGGGGCGAGTGAAATTTTACAAAGGCGAGGCTACTGAACTTCCTCTGGGTGAATCCAGTCACGATGGGGCCTTTGTTTGCTACCTACTTGAACATGTACCCAAGCCCGCCGAGGTTTTAGCCGAAATTCACCGTGTCCTTAAACCGGGAGCTAAAATTTACTGCACTGAAGTTTTCAATGCGGCCTTTTACCTGGCCCCCTATGCCCCCGCGACTTTGAAATACTATTTTGAATTTAATGACCACCAATGGGAAACAGGCGGAAATCCCTTTATGGGTGCACATTTGGGAAGTTTGCTTTCAGATGCAGGCTTTAAGCAAATACAAACAAAAATGATTTATTTTCAGCTCGACAAAAGAACTCCAAAACAAAGAACAGAGCATTGCAATTTTTTTCTCAAACTCCTCGAAAGTGCGAGTCCGGAATTGCTAAAAACAAAACGTGTCACTCCGAGCTTGATAAAAGAAGTCAAAAACGAATGGGTTAAAGCTGCCAATGACCCCGATTCGATTTTGTTTTATTCAATGATTCAGGCAAGCGCCGTAGCACTGTAAATCACAAACCCCGACGTAAAAGTTCGGCTGAAACCAGCTCCACGAATTGAACCCAGGCTTGGTGGTCCTTCAGAGCGAGAGTTAAGGGTTCGGGGATATTTTTTGGATTTATTTTTTCAAATTTAATTTGCCGAGCCTTTAGAATTTCCTGAAACTCCAGACTTAAATCCAAAAGTATTTTTATTCGCTCGGATTCGTTCACGAGTCGCACGCGTTCGCCTCGATTGATTTTATCAACCACATTTAAGGCAATTCGAGCTTCTAAATCGCTGCCCTCATCTTTGCGGACACTTTTTAGCGAGGCCCTCCAAAATGGCCACAACTCGCCCATAATTTCAGAAGCTAAATTTTGTTCGAGTCCATTTTGCAATCGATCAAAAAATTGAACTTCTCTTACGTTAAGCCCCTCTGAAGTTGAAAAATGCAAAAACCCAAGAATGACTTCAAAATGGCGAGCCAGATTTTCGTGATGCGCCTGGGCTTCGGGTGGCAGTTGACTGAGAGCTGAACTTCTTCTGAGGGAAATTCGCGTGAGAGGCTTAATGGCCTGATCGTTTACCGTTTGCAAACTTTTGTTTTCGGCTTGGCAGATTTTTAGCGATTCCGAATCGGGCCGCATCTTCATGCGATCCAAAATTTTTTGATTAAGGCTGCAAATATTTCCTGGGTTTTCGGTCGGAATAATAGATTCAGCCTGTAGAAAAATAAAGAGGGCCCGTTGGCGATTGAATTTTTCTTCTGAAAGGGGAAGTAGCCAGGGTTCTTCAGTTGAGAATTTCGCATTTTCGCCCGACCGAGATTCAAGAAATCTGTAAATTTCAACTTTAAGCTTAGGAAAACTAAA
>CAXNEW010000081.1:0-4359 GCA_964201665.1 Bdellovibrionota bacterium | reverse complement strand
ATTTTGCTCAGGTTTGACTCGAGGCTTCATCGACCCTCTCCTAACAAAATTTTTCATTCTTGGTTAGCCAAAATGTGGATAAGTTTTCACAAAAATGTGGATAACCCTTTAAAATCCAAGGAAATTAAAGAATTTGGCCCTCAAAACCTTTCGACGCCCCCCCTCGCGACACTCGGGGGGGCGCGCTGGTAAAAGTTTTCCATGAATCATCCACAGGACAAATCCACTCGGAGTGCCTCTACAAATTCACAAAAATCTGAAATCGTTAAATTGATTTCAATTACCCCGGAAACAGAAAAACTTATTGGATATTGTGCCCGAGTCTCAAACCCTCTGAATCAAGATAATCCCAATGTTTCAAAACTTCTGGGTTATTGCATTAAACACGGCCACTGGTCGATTTTTGAGCAGGCCAATATGGTCGTCGAAATCAACACCTCTCGGGCAATTGCCGCACAGATTTTAAGACACAGGTCATTTAGTTTTCAGGAATTTTCGCAACGCTATGCCAAGGCTTCAGATTTTATAAGTTACGATGCACGCAGGCAGGATTCAAAAAACCGGCAAAACTCCATCGCTGATTTGAGCGATGAAGAACAGGCTTGGTTTCACCAGGCCCAACAAGACGTTTGGAATTTTGCCTTCGAAAGGTACAACCAGGCCCTTGAAAAAGGCATAGCCAAGGAATGCGCTCGCGCACTTTTGCCACTCAACACGGCCACCCGCCTATATATGAATGGCACCATTAGAAGCTGGATACATTATATTCAGTTACGAACCGCTCACGGAACCCAAGAAGAGCATCGAGTTATTGCAGAAGGGTGTCGGCAAATTTTTTGTAGTCAACTTCCAGATATTGCTCGCGCTATGGGATGGATTCCAGAGCTTGAAAATGTAACCCCAATCCCCCAAATTTCTGTCTAAAGATCTTTTTTAATTATAGCGGCCGAGAGTTGATATCATTTCTAATACTCTTTGAGTTTCGTCCTTTAATTTAAAGTAATTTTCAACGGCTTTTAAATAAACCATCGAGGCTGGGTAGAGGTTGTGACGTAAATCTTCGATGTCGTACCAGTCTAAATCCGTCATTTTTTCGGGTTCCTGAATACTGGGTTCACCTCGCCATTCAAGTACTTCAAAAACTGCGACAACATAGGTTTTTTTATTTTCAGGATGGATATATTGAACCGACGTGATGAATTTTAGATCTTGTTTTTCAAGGCCAACCCCGACTTCCTCATGAGCTTCCCTAATGGCGGCTGCATAGAAATCATCTCCATACCCCAGTGGAGCGCCGTAATCGGTGAGATATTGATCCACCTTGCCCCCAACTGCAGCAAAGGTTCCATCGCCCGTGGAGCCCTTTCTTTTTGCCATAAGAAACTGACCCTTTGAATTTCTAAAAATTGCGACCGAAGCGGCCACAATTCCTGGATTGTCAGCAAAGTTCCAAGAATCCTTTGGGTTTAGGACATTTATCGCGTTGCGCACCGGAGGGACTAAAGTGGCGCCAGAATTCAAAGCACCAGACAGATGGGAGGGGGGAGAAAAACCAAGAGTTAAACTTAGTAAAGGGCCACAAAGAAGATTGTTGATCCAGCTCGCCCGGGCCGAGAAGGGCACTAAAAACAAAATGAACATTAGGATTTTGGACGTTTTTAACCCCACCCTAACTCCCCCTTATTTAGCTGTTTTTTTTAATTGGTAGCCTCTGACTCCCAGGGTGGCAAGGCTTAAAAAAAACTAAAGAGGACCCTCCAAAATACCCAGTTTTTTCTAGGGGATAGACCCAGAGATAGACGAAGGATTTTCGGTTTTTATCCCAACAAGACTACAGATTTAGATTTTACTGCCGATAAGTAGGGTATGGGATTTGTCGGACTACTCCTTCTATTTGGTACGGTGTTTGGCGGTTTCTTTATGGGTGGCGGCGCGGGCTCAATCGGCGTGTTCTTTCACCCTGGTGAATACGTCATCATTATCGGCGCCTCGTTTGCTGCGCTTGTGATTTCAACGCCCGGAAAATATCTCAAAAGTATTATTCAATACGGAATCAAATCTCTTTCGATGAAAGATCCTGGAAAGCCTGAATGTATCGAGGGGCTTCAACTGATGTACGAACTTTTTCAAGCACAAAAAAAAGAAGGGGTTCAGGCCATTGAAAGCCATATTGAAAACCCCGAGCAATCTAAAATATTTTCAAAATATCCTGGAATTTTAAAAAATCATCACGCGATTGAATTTATCGCCGACTCACTCCGAACTTTCATTTCAGGTGGGCCTTCTCCCTATGATATGGACGATTTGTTGACCGGAGACATAGATTCTATGCACGCTGAGGAACATAAAATTCCGGGCGCAATTCAAACAATGGCCGATGGCTTTCCTGCTATCGGTATCGTGGCTGCGGTTCTTGGAGTTATTGTAACTATGAGTAGTATTGCCGCGGGTCCCGAGGTGGTTGGAGCGAAAGTTGCTGCGGCCCTTGTAGGAACTTTTCTTGGGATTTTCGTTGGATACGGAATGGTGGGTCCAATGGCCAAAAGGATTGAACACCACTTTGATGCCGAAGGTAGATTTTTCAACATGTTAAAAATGGGAATTCTTGCAAACTGTCGCGGACTTCCTCCCCAAGTATCACTTGAATTTGCCAGACGAACAATTTTTCCATCTGATCGCCCGACCTTTAAAGAAATGGAAGAATTACTGAAAAACGTAGCAGCAGCTGGAGTCAAACAGGCCGCTTAGGCCCTTGGGGGATAAACGGTGGCTGACGAAAATAATACAACGATCATCATTAAAAAAATTAAAAAAGCGGGCCATGGCCATCACGGTGGTGCCTGGAAAGTTGCTTACGCTGACTTCGTAACAGCGATGATGGCATTTTTTCTTGTGATGTGGATTATCGGTATGTCCCAACCCACTAAAGAAGGAATTCAAAAGTATTTTAACGACCCAATTAAATATTTGTTTGGTTCGGAGCGGGCTTTTCTTGGTGTGTTTCAAGGAAACCAGGGCACACAATTTATGAGCGCACCTGAAAAAGGCGGCGTTGATGACTCAAACAAAACAGGCGGACTCTCTAAAATCCATTTGATTTCAAGAAAAATGCTCAAGGGCATGGACCTTTTCAAACCTGATATTTTTGGATTTAGGGTGCACCCCGATCGAATTCAGTTTGCCATCACGGCGCAATCACTTTTTTCGCCCGGTTCAATTTTGCTAAGACCAGAAGCCGAGCCACTTTTAAAATCAATCGCAGATATTTTATCAAACGCTAACGCCAACATCATGGTTGAAGCGCATACCGATGACTTGCCTGCCGACAACCCAGCTTTTCAAACAAATTGGGAACTTTCGGCCCTAAGAGCAGCAACCGTGGTGCGGTATTTTGTCGAAGGCCATCGCTTTGACCCCAGCAAACTTACAGCCATGGCCGCGAGTGAGTATCGCCCAGTTTCAGACAACCGCACACCTGAGGGCCGAGCAAAAAACAGAAGAATCGACTTTTATATAATCCCCGACAAAGAAAACCGTCTTGGATTTAGGGCTCCCTCCAAAGGCGAGGGAAGTGGCCAGTAGTGGCCGCGGAAACGCCCCCCCCGCCAAGATCCCGATCTTATAACTTAATTTCATTAATACAAACTTAATTAGCCTGGCCGCTGTCCGAAGGTAAAATGAAGTGGCTGGGAGAATTGATTTTTAATCTCCCTCTTTAGGCAAGCTTCTGTCTGTTTTGAACGTTTGTAAAAGCGAGAATTTTGTCAAAGTAATTTGTGGAGTAAAACTATGTTGGCCTCCGATAAATCTCTAAAACTGATTACTGGCCTTTTCGTATTGGGCCTCGTGGCTTCAGAAACCACTTTTGCAGGGCCTCGCGATACGGCTTTCCGAATTCATCAACGTTATGCGGGAGTTCCTCCAACTTCAGCAGTTCTCGACCAGATGGAAGCCTTAGTCATTGCAAACAACTTGGAAGGTGCTGCTCGAATTGCCATGGCCAATCCGGGATTTAGCAACATCATACTCCGAACCTTCTTTTCTACCTGGAGTAACCGAGAACTTAACCCCGACGTCGCACTTAACGACACCATTCTCACCCTCATCGGTTTAGTCAGAGATGGTCGCGATTTCCGTGGGGCTCTTTATGAGGATATCATTTGCCACGTCAACCAAAATTTATGGTTTGATAATTTTACAAACAACAGCTTGCCCCAAGATCCAACAATTCGTGTTGTGCGCCAACCCCGGGCCGATCGAAACGACCATTTTTTTGATGCCGAAGAGAGGGGAATTGATCTTCACAACCCTAATGAAGTTGTTTGTTCACCTCAATCCGTTTACACAGCGACTGTCTTT
>CAXNEW010000080.1:0-4472 GCA_964201665.1 Bdellovibrionota bacterium | reverse complement strand
CGTGGGGGCCAGAAAGCGGGGGGGGATCACATGGTTTCCTTTAAGTGTCAGTCTTTGATTAGAAGACTCCGAACTTTAAATAATTTTTTTGGTGTGTCGTTACTCGCCCTTTGGAGTTTTTGGATCCAGGCCGATGGCGAAAAACTTTTGCGTTCAACCAACACCAGCTGTGGGATTTATCTTACCCGGATGGCCCAGGCCTCAAAAGGAATAGAAGATTCTCAAGGAAAGCCGCTTTCTCTTTCACTAGACCCCGAGGATTTTGAGAAATTTTTGGATTCTCAGCCTGGAGGACTCGAGATCCCGCCTGATGCAAAAATTGCCATCGTTGGCGCCCCCTGGGAAAAATCCAAACGTGCCGCCCTTGAAAAACAAGTTGGCAAGGCCCTTGCTGATCGTGGTTTTGGACAAGTGCCCATTCAATCAATTCGGCAGTTGGTATCATGGTCTCAGCGGGTACAAGGCGTGTTTCAAGAAGTTGATGGTAAATGGATTAAGGTTTCAGACTCGAGTCCCTGGGGAATTCGAAAAGCTCTTGAATCTGGCCAACTCGTCGATGGCCGACCCACTATGATTGTTGGGGCACCGGTTATCGGAGCTGATTCAAAACGTTATGACGATTTTATCTCTAAGGCTTTTACCCACTATGATTTCAAAACGGTGGGAGATAATTTTGCAACTTCAGTAAAAAAACAATCGGTAGTTGGCGCCATGGTGACCCGCGCCTTTACTCAGCCTCTTGAATTTTTAACCTATCTTACCCGTCGCGTTCGAAATCTAGTACCGCGAAAAGAAGACTACCAAGTTCCCACTGTTGAAGAAAGTAAAGCTGCAATTGAAAAATTAATGGTGCCGGGCGGCCTGACTGCAGTCGTGATGACTATACAATCATTTTTTGGTGGGAGGCCTCTTTCTCTAGTTATTCCCACAACAGTTATAAATGGATTTAATTCATACGGGACTGGCCGGTGGCGGGCTACAATTCAAAACTGGTTTGGAAGGTCTCTTTCAGTTTTTCCTGACCAGTTTTCTAAAGACTTGAGTCTTTCTTTATTTTTCACTTCAAATATTTATTTTTTTGGAGATCCATCTCGGTGGTCAAGTATTGTCGACGGAGCAGCCTGGGGCACGTTTTTTGCGACGAAATGGCTATCGATATTATTCAATGCAAGCTGGAGGGCGCCCAATAACAGAGTTATTGCGTCTTGGGAGCGTTACGCTGTCGAGGAACTCAAAAGAAGTCCTCGAGACATGCGAAAAGCAGGATCGGCTATTGGAAAATACACCTCGTACCTCATGACTCAATTTTATATTTATTCAATTATCGCCCAAGATTCAATTTTCAAAGTGGCTACGCTTCCTGAAGGAGGCTTGGGAATCTTCCTCGACGGAATATCACTGCCGGATGGAGTCTCGCCGCTTATGTCATTCAATGTCGGACACGCGGCAATGGCTGCCTGCGGGGTTTTAAGTGCATGCATTTCATTTGCCCGTGGCCCCCAAACGGCAATAGCCGATTTTGCCCTTCGAGTAGATGGAATCGAAACTCGCTTCATGAACTGGGTTTTTAGAAGAAAAGCTCCAACCACCCCTTGATGGTTATGAAATTTTGAATCAACCTGGTTTTGTGGAAAAAGCTTCCCGGCGCCTTAGAATCATAAATTTTAATCTCTGGCACGGACTCAATCACAACCTGCCACTACTTCTTCCTCCTGTTGAAACAGTCGAACAAAGGGAGGACAGGTTCGAGGCGACTATCGCACTCTTAAAAGAACAAATTCTAGAATCTGAAGATCCAAATGAAAATTGTTTAACTGTTTTTTGTTTTCAAGAAATCAACCCGTTACATAAAAAGGCAAATCGTATTCAAGAAAGTCTTCTTTTGGATGGTTCCCATTGCGCCGAAGGAAATGTGGGAATGAGACTTGGAAATCTTTCTTTTCCTTTTTTACTTCAAGAAGGATTGGGTGTTTTGTGGCGGGGTAGCCTTCAAAATTCTCAATCAGAACGAATTGTACTCTCGGGTCCTTTTTTTGAATCCAAGCTGCCTATTTTAAACATGCCTGTTTCGGCACAGCTTAAAGAGCGTCGCGTCGCTTTGTTTGTAACTGGAGAGTGGGCGGGATTGAGAGTCGCTTTTATCACGACACACTTACACCATGGAAATCCCGAAATTAAAGAGTCCGGCAAGAGACGCGAGCAAGAATTGGATTCGATTTTTTCTCACCTAGGACCCCTTGAAAACAGTTTTGATTTTATTTTTTTGGTTGGCGATTTTAATTCATTCGCCCCCCTGCCGGAGTTTAAAAAAATATTGAATTTTGGTTTTGAAGAACTGTCTTTGGATTCACAAAAAAAATCCCTTATCAGTTGGGACCCCAAAGTTAATGCCTTGTGCGCACGCACCACAGCGCTCTCACCTGACCCCAGAGCGCGCGCCTGGGACAACAAACCCAACGCCTTCGATCATGTTTTTTGGAAATCAAATCATCCGGCAAAATCCAATGCAAAAATTTCTGCAAAACGCATTTTAGACAAACCAAGCCGTGACGGTATCTGGCTCTCAGATCACTTCGGCCTAGAAGTCACAATCAACCTCTAAATAGTCGTCCGTGAAAAAGGCCAATTGCGGTCTCCGTTCCAGGCAACCCAGTTAAACTAGGATTTTGCGACAAATCGGGTATTCCCCGCCGTAAAAAGTACCGTAAAGGCCAACATTAAAAGTGCGGCTAACAAAAACCCCTGGGAAGTCTCGGGTGAAAATAGAATTTCGCGAAAAGATTGAACGGCGTAGCTCAAGGGATTGAGCCGTCCAATCCAAAAAAGAATTTCATGGGCCCCGGCCAGCGGAAAAACCGCTCCCGATAAAAGCCAAAGCGGCACCATCACGGTATTCATAATGCTGTGATAGCCCTGAACAGAATCTATTTTCCAAGCAAAGAAAAAACCAAGCCCCGTTAAGGCTGTGGCCATAAGAAATAATAAAACAATTCCTTCGCTAATCTGAATCCAATCTAAAGAAATTCCCACAAGTGGAGAAAGCGACAAAAGCAAAAGGCCCTGAATCAAACCGAGGGTTCCACCACCAAGAATTTTTCCAAAAACAATTGCGGCTCTAGGCGCGGGAGAAACTAAAACTCCCTGCAAAAATCCTTGATGACGGTCTTCGATAACCGAAATCGTTGAAAAAATTGCCGTGAACAAAACACTCAAGACTATAGAGCCCGGAAAAAAATACTCAAAATAAGTGCCCAAAGGCTGGCCGGGGTCTGCAAAAGATTTTCCAAGTCCCCCACCAATGACAAACCAAAACATGAGAGGAGTCGCCAAAGTTCCAATGACTCGACTGCGTTGCCTAAAGAATCGAACGACCTCTCGTTGCCATAAAACTATCGAGCACCGAAAAAAGGGAATAATTTTCACGAAAGACTCCGCCCTGTTTTTTGAAAATAAACATCCGACAAACTTGGGCGTCCCCAAGTGAATTCATTTATTTGAGGGCCCCAGTTTTCTAAAACCAGGGTGCTCATCTCTTTAGATCTTGGAGTTTCCCATCTGATTTGAAGTTCAGTTTTACGCACTCGGTCCTCGCCACCGGCCAAAGTTTTGATTTTTGCCAAGGCATTTTGAGCATCACTGTCGGCATTAAATTTAAAAGTCAGCACTTCGGCGCCAAAATTTTTCTTTAATAAATCTGGACTTCCCTGCCCTCGGATTTGCCCATCAGAAATAAAAACAAGTTCCTCGCAAAAATCGGCCTCTTCCATCATGTGAGTGGTCACAACTAGGGTCATCGATTTCTCTTTTACGAGCTTTTTAAGTTCGGTCCACAAATCAAGCCTCGAACCCGGATCAAGACCACTTGTAGGTTCATCAAGTAACATGACTTCGGGCTCTGAGAGCAAAACCTTTATCAGTTCAGCCCTTCTCGCCAAGCCCCCACTCAATATTTTCACTCGGTCTTTGCGCCTGGCCGACAGCCCAAAAAAATCCAGACCCCATTGAATTCTCTTAACTAAGGCGTCTGTGCCAAGCCCCATCAAACGTCCATGGAGATTTAAGTTTTCTTCTATGCTCATGTGAGGATCAAGACTTGGGCTTTGAAAACAAATTCCAATTTTACTTCTAACTTCAGCAGGATTTTTTGTAACATCCAGACCAAACACTTCTACTTTACCTTTGTGAGGTTTAACTTGGGTCGACAAAACTTTAAACAAAGTCGATTTACCACTTCCGTTAGGACCTAGAATTCCTGTGATAATCCCAGATCTAACACTAAGGTTTACACCCTTAAGGGCTTCTTCTTTAGCGTATGAAAAATGAAGATCATTGACCTCAATTGAGTTCACGTTTTACCTGCTTTTCTTTCCACAACCTAAACCCAATAAAACCCACAAAGGCTAAAGGTAAAACCACAAAGCCGAGGCTTATAAAAAACATTAATGGAGTAAAAGAATCACTCAAACCGCAGG
>CAXNEW010000079.1:0-4483 GCA_964201665.1 Bdellovibrionota bacterium | reverse complement strand
GGAAAAATTTCTGGAATTAATTCGCAAGAAGGACAAATGATTAAGGTAGGCCAGGTGTTGGCGACGATTGAGGCTTCAGGTAGCGCAAGCGTTGCCGCTCCGACTTCAGCAGTCCCTCCCGCTCCGGTGAAGCCAGCGAATCCGCCCCAGCAAATGCTGCAAACCCAGCACACGTCTTTAGGAGCCGTTTCAGCTGGGGCTTCGACCTATAATCCTCCGGCATCAACCTCTGGAGCAAAACCCTACAGTGGCAGTTCACTAGAAACTTTGAACCCCACGAGTGTGCCAGCGGCACCCATCGTGCGAGCTATGGCCGCCCGTAGCGGAGTCAATTTAGAGAGCGTACCTGCAACTGGCCCGGCCGTTGGCGGACGGGCACGAGTCCTCGAGGAAGACCTTCTTCGATTTTTGTCATCAGGAAATCAACCTGGAGTTTCAAATGGAAGTGGGCAAATGCGCGCTACTCCAGCTCCGCGCACTCTAACTATCGGGCCAGACGAAACTGAAAGAAAACCCGTACGTGGTTTAAGGCGCGTGATTGCTCAGGCGATGGTGCGCAGTAAGTTTACGGCTCCCCACTATTCCTATGTGGACGAGTTTGAATGTTCGGCCTTAGTGCAACTCAGGGAGGAAGCCAAAAAGTACGGCGAGAAAATGGGAGTAAAGGTAACTTATTTACCCTTTGTGATTAAAGCTGTTATCGGTGCCCTGAAAGAATTCCCGATTGTAAATTCCTCTCTAGAAGAAAACGCAAATGGAATGGAGCTCGTTTTAAAGAAGTTTTTTCATATTGGCTTTGCAGTCGCGTCCCCAGACGGATTGCTTGTTCCTGTCATTAAGAACGCTGATAAAAAATCCCTCTTGGAAATTGCTCGTGAAATTAATGAATTGAGTGAAAAAGTAAGAAGCGGAAAAGCCAGTCCCGATGATCTCAAAGGGTCCACCTTCAGTATCACATCGATGGGTAATGTTGGGGGGCTATTTGCGACTCCAATAATTAATTTTCCAGAGGTTGGAATTTTAGGAGTTTATCGAGTTCAAGAAAAACCTGTTGTTCAAAAAGGGAATATTGTTGTTGGTAAAACTATGCACCTATCACTTTCGTTTGATCATAGAGTGGTGGATGGCGCTGTGGGTGGTTATTTTTGCAATGCCATCATTGCTCGGCTCCAAGAACCCTCAAGGCTACTTATGGAGATGATTTAAATGGCAGCCAATTCTACTGAAGGCGCCTACGACGTTACTATTTTAGGTGGAGGTCCCGGTGGCTATGTGGCTGCAATTAGGGCAGCGCAACTAGGATTTAAAACTGCGCTCGTTGAGGGGCATAAACTTGGTGGAGAGTGTCTCAACTATGGATGCATTCCTTCGAAGGCTTTAATCTCTGCAGGCCATACTGTGGATAAAATTAAGCATGGCGAAAAAATGGGAATTCATGTTGAGGGATTGTCTGTTGATCTTGGTAAATTGGTTGATTGGAAGTCATCAATTGTAAAAACTTTAACTGGTGGAGTGGGCCAACTTTTAAAGGCCAACGGGGTTCAGGTTTTTCAGGGGCGCGGCGAATTTTCGGGGCTCAGCGCCGATGGGCGTTTGAAAAAAATTCAGGTGAATACAGCAATAGATTCCTATGATGGAACTGCGCGTTCGGGCGGGACAGGGACTCAAAATTTAGAATCAGGAAAGGTCGTTATTGCAACAGGAAGTTCAACAATTGAAATTCCAAGTTTTAAGTTTAATGGCAAAACCATTTTAGGTTCGCGCGAAGCCCTCGATGTTCGAAAAATTCCTAAAAAACTCGTTGTTATCGGCGGAGGTTTTATTGGCCTCGAAATTGGAACTTTTTTTTCTAAACTCGGAACCGAGGTTACAGTGGTCGAAGCCACTTCGCAGTTGCTACCCGGAACAGATCGCGAATGCGTGGATGTGGTTCAAAAGAAACTTTTGAAAAAAGGCGTAAAGATTTTAACCCAAACTAAAGCCTCAAAATATGAAGAGACCGCAAGTGGTGTGAAGGTTTTTTGCGAATCACAAACAGGGACTGTGACTTTAGAATGTGACTGGGTTTTGGTGACCGTTGGCAGAAAATCGCGCACACAAAATTTAGGATTAGAAAAAATTTCGCTGGCTACGAATTCAAAGGGTCTCTTTGATGTGAATTCAAAACTCGAAACTTCTGCCCCAGGTGTATTTGCTATTGGCGATGTGGTAGGTGGGCCGATGCTCGCCCACAAAGCAAGTTTTGAGGGTATGACTGCAATGGAGTCTCTCAAAGACCCTTCGCGCAGTATGGATATTCGAGCCCTGCCTTGGGCCATTTTTGTTGACCCTGAAATTTCAACCGTTGGCCACACTGAAGAAAGCGCCCGTGCAGCAGGCTGGGATCCAGTCATTGGAAAATGCCCCTTTGCAGCCAATGGACGCGCATTGACCACCGGTGAAAGTGAGGGCTTTGTTAAAATCATCGCTGACCGAAAGACCGATCGTATTCTAGGGGCCCACATGGTGGGACCTGATGTTTCTAATTTAATTGCCGAGGTTGCACTTGCCATTGAGTTAGGCGCAACCGCACAAGATTTGTCTCGCACCGTTCATGCTCATCCCACTTTGCCAGAAACATTGCTCGAAGCGGCCGAGAGTGTTCATGGTATGGCCGTTCATTTTTTTGAGAAAAAACCACGCAGGCATGGAACTAGCGAAATTCCTCAACATCGGTAGTTCTCAAAAAACTCAGAATAATTTTTTTGAGTTTCAATTTTGGGGAAGGATTCCTTACGTTGAGGCCCTTAAACGGCAGCTTGAGTTAAGTGAAAAGCGAAAAAAGGACGAGATACCGGACACCATAGTTTTTTGTGAACATGAGCCCGTGGTGACTCGAGGGCGCGGGTCCCAAAAAAATCCATCTTTAAATTATTTTGAACCCGTTCATGAGTTGTCGTGGAACAACTCAAGAGTTCCTGTTTATGATGTGCAAAGAGGTGGTTTGGAAACACTCCACGCCCCCGGCCAACTCGTGATTTACCCAATTATTTTTGTAAATCCCTCTAGGCGATTGCTCGATTCGTCGGGCCATCCCTTGGGCTGGGGGGTTCATGGTTTGATGCGTGGACTTGAAGAAATAATTATTGAATGGTTGCGCGAAGATTTTGGAATTGAAGCGTTTGCCCAACAAGGAAAAACAGGGGTGTGGGTTCGTCCGCAAAATTCAACTCTCAAAGAACCCCTTAAGATTGCCAGTCTTGGCGTGGCAGTGCAGCGGTGGGTTTCTTTTCATGGGGCCTCAATTAACCTTAAAATGGAGCCCGGCATATGGAGCCTCATTCAGCCTTGCGGTTTTGGGCCTGAGATCATGACCGATCTTTGGAGCCAAGTTGGTGTCGAATTGAGTCCAGAGCAGGCTGCAATGCAATTAATCAACAAATTCAAGTTGTTGGTCACTCCAAAATGAGTCCTTAATTTTTCTTTAATTCCTAACTTAAATTCAAATTTTTTGACAAGGGCTTGATGTAATTAGAATTAATTTGTTTTTTTTTCAAACTAGCCTAAGTTTTTAGTTTAGGAATGCAGATAAGACATAACATGTACCTAGGGCGACTCCGAATCTCGACCACGTGTCTATGGCTCTTGATTTGCGTAGTGGGATTAGCAGCTTGCTCGGCTGATCCTTGGGTTCCCGATGGGGGTTGGCAAAAATCACCACAAAAAGGGGATTTGGGCCATTGTGATAATTTTTATCTTCAGCAACTTTTGTTAGAAGAGTCCGCGAAAAACTCTGATGTGCAGTCCCGTTTGCTTCGAGAGTTTCTTAAAAAATGTGAACCTCAACTCAGTCGAGAAGCTCCGGGATACTATCAGCAACTGGCAAGCTCCATTCAAATTCAGTATGACATTGAAAAAAATCCGGCTCGTAGGGATCTTTTATTTAATGTCCGGTCAATTGACCTCGATGATTTTCAAACTGATATTTCGAATCCCGCTCATATCGAACCGGGTCGAATGCAAATTCGCGGAAAACTATTTCTTAAATCCAGCACTCAACCGCGGCCGTTAGTCATTGTGAAGTGCGGGTTGCAGTGTGATTTTTCAAGCTCAACACTAAAATTTTTGGTCTCGTTGCTGTTTGACGAAGGCCCCTTCCATTTGTTGGTGCTGCCGAGTATCACCTCTGAATCCTTTCAAATTGATAATGGGTTGGTCTCGCTCGGAGGCTTTGACGAAGGTAGGCAAATTTTAGCGGTCGCACGTTTCATTCAATCCCCAGAGTTTCCTCTGAGTGGAATCATTTCAAGGGTTCATGTTGCAGGAATTAGTCTTGGGGGGCATGCCGCGCTTTTTTCGGCCCTTTATAACAGCCACAGCCTAAGGCCCGATGGACAAAAATATATTTCTTCGGTGTTTGCCGGCTGCCCTGTTGTGAATCTCAAGGACTCAATAGAATCCCTTTATGATGGATCGATGTTGGGGGATATTTTTTCTGAAATGT
>CAXNEW010000078.1:0-4505 GCA_964201665.1 Bdellovibrionota bacterium | reverse complement strand
CCAAAGGCCTCGCGCTCAAGTGAGTATCTTAGCGCGGCTTCAAGGGCAGCGCGGCCAATGCCGACGGCTTGGCAGGCAATTCCAATACGCCCGCCATCTAAGGTATTCATGGCGACTTTAAAACCCTCGCCTTCTTTGCCCAGCATATTCTCAGGACCCACTTCAACATTTTCTAAAACAATTTGGGTTGTGCTTGAGCCCGTGATTCCTAATTTGTTTTCGACTTTTCCGACGCTGTATCCCGGCATTCCCTTTTCAACAATAAAACATGTGATTCCCCGGCTTTTATCTTCGGGTTTAGTCATGAGATAAATCAACGCGACATCGGCTTCGCGCCCGTTGGTGATGAAATTTTTCACACCATTAAGTACCCATTTGGCACCTTTTTTTTCAGCCTTTGTTTTCATGGCTGCTGCGTCAGATCCACTCCCGGGTTCAGAAAGGCAATAGCATCCAAGTTTTTGACCCTGGGCTAAGGGTTTTAGAAATTTTTCTTTTTGGGAGTCAGTCCCAAATTTATTGAGAGGATGACATACAAGACTGTTGTTTACCGACATGACAACGCTGGTAGAGGCACAGGCCACAGAAATTTCTTCAAGGGCCGTCACATAGGCCAAAGTATCCATTCCGGCCCCACCCCACTCGGCGGGCACCATGATACCCATAAAGCCAAGCTCTGACATTTTAGAAATAATTTCTTTAGGGTACCGGTGTTTTTCGTCGATTTCGGCAGCTTTAGGGGCGATCTCCTTACGGGCAAAATCGCGAGCCGTTTGTGCGAGAGTGAGGTGATCTTCGCCAAGAAAACTATCGGACCAAATTGCAGCATTAGGGTTGGAACTCATAAGCCATATACTAAGCGAGTGCCATCGCTTTGGAAATCGCCGTCAAGTTTTTTTTAAAAACAAAAAAGACTAATGAGTTTCGCCTTCTTCGATTAGCCCCCAAAGACCATAAGCTACCACTGGGCTAAGCCTCGCGAGAGCGAGCCAAACATAGATTTCAAATTCGGCGTCTCTTAAAGAAACGTAGGTATTCTTATCAAGCAACTCCATTTGGTGTTTTTCATCAATTGCAGTTCGAGCAAAATTGGACAAACCTAAGAAACCCCTTAAACTTTTTAACTTTTGCTTGTCCTTCGAAGAGCTTTTTGAAAGTCTCTCCATGATGGCCGCAGTTTCCGATAAAAGATCTTCGAAAAATTCTTTTCTAATTTCTTTAGGTAAAGTTGAAATAAACTCCCACTCCAATTCAACTATTTGACTATGCAGAAATCGAATATGTATAGAAGAAAAGGGAGTTAAAGATTTTATCCCCACCCCTATAAGGTTTACTAAACGAGCTGGGATACCTTTAGCCTTTGGTGGAAACCAGATTCCATTGAGTCGGTAGTCTAAAGCAAACTGAGAAAGAGCGACAAAGCGAGCGGTTAACAATAAACCCGTTGGCGACTTTTTCCATCCATTCGGCTCATTGGGAAAACTCCTGTGAATCTCATACAGAAAACGCATTTCCCAAAACAAAATTCTCTCTATGGGACTTAAAAACCCCTTAGGACTCTCCTCCCGCTTCAGAGCCGAACCAAACCTCTCAATCAAGACATCGGCCGCTGGATAATGAGCCAAATGTAGCTTCAACTTTTTTGAGTACCGGGTTTTAAAAAAGGAATTCCACATTTCTGATGTGACGAGGCTAAGGTCCAGAGGCTCTGAGCCCGTTTTTTGGTCAGCAATAAGGGCGTTCAGTTCGGCGATTCCTTGGGACCCAAAAATTTTCTCGAGCCTTTGGCTGGGCTTGCCGTCGGACGCGATAAGATTGGATCCCCAAATTTGAGTTAACTGAAGTTGACAGTACTCAGCTGAGGTAAGGGCAAAACTTTCAGTGCCCCAAAGTAGGGGTAAAATTTTTGCCAGTATATTCAGGCGTTTACAAAACCCCCTTCGAACAAAGCGACGCATGGCACCATTGGCTAGCTAATTCAAAATTGAGTGTCAATGTCGTTCTTAAAACGAAAAAATACTAACTAAGATCCATTGGATCTGGTTAACTTCGATCTAGCCTATTTCCCCTTAAACTGAGCGGGACGTTTTTCGAGAAAGGCAGAAACTCCTTCTTCTTTGTCCTTGGTGTCGAACATTTCACCAAAGGTTTTGGCTTCGGATTCAAGGATTTTTAAATAGAGTTCAGTTACCGCTTCACGAGCCACCCTCTTAACGGCGCCCATAGCCAGTGGGGCTGCATTTTTTACGAGTCCACCCAAAAATTGAACAGAAAAATCCACAACATTTTGGCCAGCCGGAGAAAGCTTATCGAGAAGCCCCAAACTTAGGGCCTCTTCAGCAGAAAGTTTTCGGCCCGACCACAAAAGTTCAAGCGCCCTTGAAAGCCCGAGTCGATTCACAAATCTGGCGGTGGCACCAAAACCTGGAATCAAACCCAGCTGAAGTTCTGGCTGACCCAGGCTCGCTGTTGGGGTTGCTATTAAAAAATCACAGCAAAGCGCGAGTTCAAGCCCACCACCTAAAGCAAAACCATTTATAGCAGCAATCGTGGGAATGGGAAGTTCCTCGAGCCTTCCAAAAGCTGCGTGTCCAGCCTTCGAAAAAAGTGTGGCATGGGAGCGGTCAAAATCATCCATCTCTGCAATGTCGGCTCCAGCTACAAAGGCTTTTTGACCAGCACCTGTAAGTACAATGCCCCGACAACTGAGGATGTCACGATTCACTTCGGCCTGAATCCTTTTAGTCTCGGCCTCGAGTCTTTTGATCATGGCGCCATTAATGGCATTGAGACGCTCGGGACGATCAAGGGTCCAAATCTCAATTTTAACACCAGGAAGGATTTCTTTTTTTTCAATTCTAAGAATTTCAGGATTCATATTTATAAAAACCTTTTTTAGTTTTTCGGCCTAACCAACCGGCAGTTACATATTGCCTTAATAATGGGGCCGGTCGATATTTTGGATCACCGAGGCCCTGATGTAAAACCTCTAAAATTGAAAGACAGGTGTCTAAACCAATAAAATCCGCCAAAGTCAGCGGCCCCATAGGCTGATTTGTTCCGAGCTTCATTCCAGCATCAATATCTTCGGCACTTCCCAACCCTTCAGCGAGTGCAAAAACGGCCTCGTTAATCATGGGCATCAAAATTCGATTCACAATAAAACCCGGCTGATCTTTTGAAAGTATCGGAGTTTTACCCATTTTTTGAGCAAGGGCCCTAACAGTCTCAGAGGTTTTTTTGGAAGTCGCCAAACCCTCAATAAGCTCGACCAAAACCATGAGTGGAACCGGGTTCATAAAATGCATCCCCATGACGAGCTCGGGCCTTTGGGTAAACGATGCAATTTGGGTGATTGAGATACTTGATGTGTTTGAGGCCAATATCACCTGGGGGGCAACAATTTTATCGAGAGTCGAAAAAATTTCTTTTTTGATTTCAACTTTTTCGCTGGCAGCTTCAATCACAATATCGAGTGGAATTTTAGAAAGATCACCTAAACTTGAGACCCAGTGAATCCGAGATAAAATGTCGTCGGGACTTTCAGAAATTTTTTGTTTTTCTTTGAGTTTTTCAAGACTTTTACGAATCCCTCCCAGCGCCTTTTCACGGGATCCCGGGAACGAATCAAACAAATGAACCTCTAGGCCCGTCTGTGCGGCTACTTGCGCAATGCCGGAGCCCATTTGGCCGGCACCTATAACTGATATCTGTTTAACGGAGTCGAGGCGGCCGCTCATGGAGAAACTCCCGGACCTCCGCCAGAAACACCCGTTGACCCAAAACCGCCGGCACCGCGCACGGTCTCGCCGAGAGCCTCTACCTCCAAGTGCATGACCGGAGTGACGTTTGCAACGAGGGCTTGGGCAATACGATCGCCATTTTTGAGTCTTAGATTTTGTTTACCTAATAGAGTCACAATGGCCTTGAGTTCCCCGCGATAGTCAGAATCAATGGTACCCACCCCGTTCACCAAACAGAGCCCTGATTTAAGGGCTAAACCACTTCGAGCACGTACCTGCATTTCAAATCCCGAGGGAATCTCGACAGCAAGTCCGGTCGAAAGAGCGTAAATTTGGCCGGGTTCCAAAACAATTTCTTCATCAGCTTCTAAAGCCAAACTTAAATCAAAACAGGCCGCCTGTGAGGAAGCCTGCACTGGGATTCGAGCATGTGGCCTGAGTTTTTTCCATTTGAGTTGTACGATATTCATTTTTTGTTTACTCCTTTAAGTTTTTTCCAAGCCAAGCCTGTTCAATTTTTTTTAAGTCACCTGCGCCCAAAGGTCCTAGCGCAAAAATATGGGGTTTCTGGCCAAATCTTACAGCCAGTTCGCGAAGCGAGGAATCTTTCAAAGTTTTAAGTTCATCAAAACTTTCCTTAAGACTCATCGGAGAGCCCAACAGAATGTCCTGCCGGCCAATGCTTTCCATCCGATTCACAACACCCTCATAGTTCATGTACAAAGAGCCTTCGAGTAGGGATCGTAGGAATTCCAAATCTCG
>CAXNEW010000077.1:0-4594 GCA_964201665.1 Bdellovibrionota bacterium | reverse complement strand
ACAAAAACAACTGGAGCTGGCAAGAGGACTCGAACCTCCGACCGCCGGTTTACAAAACCGGTGCTCTACCAACTGAGCTACGCCAGCGTTTTTCGAAGACACCTGGTTACCTTAGGTAGCAGTCCTACTCAACTGCTAGAAAAATTATTGAGAAATGGGGCGGGTTAATTCTTAGACCCGAGCTTTTGAGACGCCACAAAAAAGGCAATCGATGCGGCTACTGAGGCATTTAAACTTTCCACATCGTCGCGCATGGGAATTGAAGCTTGGGCATGGCATTTCTCCCGCAACCCAGGACGAATTCCTCCGCCCTCCCCTCCTAAAATCCACATCACAGACTGACCTTCTCTTTTATTGGGTAAAACCTGGTTCAGAGGCAGCCCATCGGCAGCCAATCCCAAAATTCGAATTCCCGCATTCTCTACAACCTTAAACACAGGGTTGAAAGTTGAACAAACCACTATGGGAATTCGAAAAAGTGCGCCCGCTGAGGCCTGAGCTACAACTCCGTTCGGGGGGCACTGATGACGATCTCGAATAAATACACCGCTGACGTCAAAAGCCGCTGCTGATCTTAACAATGCGCCGAAATTTCTGGGATCCTGAATTCCATCCAAAAGAAGCCATTGCCTGGCCGCAATCGAAGAATCTGGAACTTCCATAAGCTTTTCTTCAACCTCAGAGAGAGTCTTTTCGGGAAATTCCTTTAAAAGCGCTGCAACCCCTTGGGTTCTTTTTTCGTCAAGCAGGCGCGGGAGCCTGGGGACCACACGGGTTTTTACACCCAACAAATCCGCAGCCCCCATGAGTCTTTTCATTTCGGCGTCTACACTTTCACCGGATTTTTGCTCAATTAAAATTTCAAATATGACCTCAGGACTATTTTCAAGACAGGCTTCAAGGGAATGGAATCCCCAAATCCAGTTTTCATTTTGCATGATTGTTTTTAATCCAATCTAAAACTTGATCGATTCGCTCCACGGGATCTGGCGCCCCCATAAGGGTTCGCCCCATAACGAGCATTTTTGACCCTCTGTTGAGTGCCGATTTAAAATCTACCGAACGTTTTTGATCTGAAGAGGGGGTTTCGCCAGGCCAATGAATTCCAGGATTGACCCAAAAAATTTCTTTTTCAGGAAACTTTTTTTTAAGGTCAGTGAGCTCTTCTGCGGAACTCACAAATCCTGTCAGGCCTTGGTCACTCCCCATTTTTACCAATTCAGAAACCCTTTCTGAAATCGGCCCGTCATAGCCCCAACTTTGGCGTAAATCCTGTGGGTTGAGACTCGTAAGGACTGATACACCCAAAATTTTAATGTCAGAATTTTGAGTTTCTTTTTGAGCAAGGTCTAACATTTTTGCCCCACCCGAAAGGTGAACCGTGAGATAGGAAACTCCAACATCGCGCCATTTCGCAACCGCAGCCTGCACCTGACTAGGAATATCATGCAATTTAGCATCCACAAAAATATCGAATTTTTTTGTTAGATCTTCAATATCACTTCGCGAATAATCCGGAAGGGCACCAAGACCTAATTTAATAACCAAATTTTTTCTATTTAGCTTCGGAATCCAAATATCAAATAAATCTTTTTTGTTTACCCCATCTAGCGCCAAACAAAGGCGTGGGGTTTGGGTTTTAATTTTCAATTCCAAGTTGACGAATCTTTCTGTGTAAGTGAGCGCGCTCAATTCCTAGGCTTTCTGCTGCTCGCGTCACATTTTTTTCAAAATGCTTCAATCTGTTTTCGAGAACGCTTCTTTCAAATTGAGCCCTAAGTTCGCGCAAGGAATTTTCAAAATCTTCAGGCGCATCCTTCAAGAATTTATAAAGTTTTCCCTGCGAAGCCGTTCGACTTGGAGGAGACAAATCTTCTGGTAAATCTGAAACCAAGAGACGCCCTGAGTCGGGTGGGCTCATAATGAGCATACGCTCTAAAAGATTTCTCAACTCGCGAACATTTCCTGGCCAATCGTAATTCTGAAAAAACTTTAGAAGTTCGTCGTCAAGATGGGGCTTAGAGCGTCGATTCTCGACTGAAAAATTTTTTAAAAAATATTCTACCAAGACCGGCAAATCTTCGAGTCTTTCGCGAAGGGGGGGAACCGTCACAACTAAAACTTTGAGTCTAAAATAAAGATCTTCTCGAAACTTTCCTTCTTTGACGAGTTCAACGAGATCCTTATTTGTAGCAGCAAGAATGCGGGCTTCAGCCTTTAAAACTTGGCGCCCGCCTACCCTTTCAAATTTACGATCCTCTAAAACCCTTAGAAGTTTTGCCTGGGCCGCTGGTGAGAGTTCTGAAATTTCGTCTAGAAAAAGTGTTCCCTGGCCGGCGAGTTCAAATCTACCTAAGCTTCTTGAAGTGGCCCCGGTAAAGGCCCCTTTTTCGTGACCAAACAAAACACTTTCAAATAAATTTTCTGGAATTGCGGCACAATTAACGGCCACAAAGGCCTTCTCACTTCGTGAACTCTGACCATGAAGCAAATGGGCCACAAGCTCTTTTCCAGACCCGTTTTCGCCTAAGATTAAAACATGGGCCGATGACCCGGCAGCTCGCTCGATTGAATTTCTTAGGTTGCGAACGGGATTGCTATCACCAAGAAAGGCGTGACTGCCTGCTAATTCCCAAACCAGTCTCTGATTTTCTGAGCGTAAGGTTTGGGCCTCGGCGGCATTTCTTAGGACAACAAGAACCCGCTCTAACTCTAAAGGCTTTTCTAGAAAATCGTAGGCCCCGAGTTTTATAGCCTTAAGGGCAAGTTCAATATTTCCGTGACCACTCATCATCACTGCTGTGGTTTTGGGATACATCGCCCGTGTTTTTTTTAAGAGCTCGATGCCGTCGCCCTGCGGAAACCACACATCATAAAGCGCGAGATCAACGGCATAGCTTGCAAGAATTTTTTCGGCTTCGTGCGGAAGAGTTGCTGTGAAAACTTCATAGCCCTCGTCTTTGAGGGCTAGCGAAAGGGAACTTTGAATATCAAGTTCGTCATCGACAATGAGTACGGTTTTAGACATGGGCTAGAGAACTCCTATCTTTCAATTTTCTTCGAGGCAGTTCAAGAACAAAGCTAGCCCCGGCTGTTGATTCTTCAAATCGTATGCGGCCACCGTGCTCAATTGCAATTCGCCGAACAATAGGCAAGCCCAAACCAAGTCCTGAGGCCTTAGAACTTACATAGGGATCAAAAATTTTATCTCGAAGGGCAGCCGGAACACCTGGGCCATTGTCTCTAAAATTTACAGCCCAAAAACCAATGTCACCCTCGGCCAGTGTTATTTGAAATTTAGGTTCGTTAACCTTAGATTCCTCCATGCTTTGGAGGGAATTATCGGCAAGGTTCACAATGAGACGCCTGAGATATTCGGGATCGGCACGAACCCAGGCCTCGTGGTTTAAATTCTTTCGAACGAGCTCAAAGGCACAATGGGGATGGGTAAATTTATAGTCATCCAGGACTCGTTCCAAAAAAGTGCCTAAATCGACATCAACCATTTGGGGTTCTGGCAGTTTGGCAAACTGCGAAAATTCACGTACAAGATCGCGAATCACGCGTACTTGTTTTTGAATCTGGCCCACACATTCCAAAAAAATTGGGCCATCGTCTGAATCATTTTCCATCCTGTCGCGCATTCTTCGAAGTAGCCGGTCGGCAGATATCTGAATGGGAGTGAGTGGATTTTTTATTTCGTGAGCAACCCTTTTTGCGACTTCCTGCCAGGCTGCAAGCTTTTCAAGTCTTGCGGCATCAGAAACATCTTCCAAAATAATCATCCAGCCAAGGGCCCTCTGACGATCATCCATAAGCGCGATACCAGAAGCACGAATAGATCTGATTGCGGAGGTTTGGCCAGAACCCGTTTTGGCCTCAAAAATACGATTTAAGGGCTCACCTTTTTTGACAAGACTTTCATCAAGCCAAATTCGAATTTCTTCGGGTGAGGCAAAGCCCGAAAACACTTCTGCCCAGGGCCTGCCAAAGATTTCATTCAACACGGGCACTCCCCCGAGACTCGATTGTTCAGTGGAAATTTCAGAAAAAGAGCTGAATTCGAGAGCTTCAGAATTTATCCGCTGCACTTTTTGGTCAGTATCCAAAACCACGACCCCTCGACGGATACTCGACAAAAGAATTTCAAGATAACGCTCCCGGTCTTCGAGTTCGCGTACCAATGATATTAATTGTCCGTTGGCTTCCTCAAGTTGACGTCCACGCCGACCCACCTCTTCTGCCATCGAATTAAAAGCTTCTTTGAGAACATCCAAATCGTTACCAACCCCAACAAATCCCGTAGACACTTTGGGAATTCTGTAGGACCAATTGCCTTCTCGAAAAGCTTCAGTGGCTTTCATTAAGTCACCAACAGGATCGGTGATGCCCTTTGCGATATAGAGGCCAAACCAAGAAACCACAAAAAGCGTAACCAAAAATAAAGTCAAAAGAACTAGAGTGTAATTAGTTTTCAGTTCTTGCTTAAGATTCACAGTTTTTGTGTATCCCACAAATGCTGAGCGCAAATCTGATATTCGCGATTTTAATCCCAATGGAACCGTTTGAGAAACAACAAGAGTGAGTGATTTTT
>CAXNEW010000076.1:0-4848 GCA_964201665.1 Bdellovibrionota bacterium | reverse complement strand
GTTAGAGATCCCTCACTCTTTTCGGGATGACTGTGCCCGTTTAGGGTTGTGGTGGCGCTTTTCCTAGGCCGTTAAAAAAGTCCCCTGCTTTGAAACTTCTGAGTTTCAAAGCTCGAATCACAGCTGCGTCTGCATTCACAAGTCCTTTTCCACACTCGTTCTTAGCATCGTCACAAGCCGCAATTTTTACTGTAGAGGTCAACAAAATCTGGCGAACTTCTTCGGGCTTGAGTCGAGAATTCGCTGCAAGAACCAGTGCTGCCACACCCGCAACATGCGGCGTCGCCATGGAAGTTCCGTTGAACTCAGCGTAGTCCGTAGGCGTTGTAGAAATGGAGGCTTGTTGTCCCGCCTTACCAGCGGCAAGCTCGTCTCTAATTTGTTCGCCGACAGTTTTTTCAATCATCGCTACAGTGATAGGCATCACTGAACCATCTTGGGTGAGCGATCCAGAAATGAGTCCATCCACG
The DNA here is from genome assembly GCA_964201665.1 of Bdellovibrionota bacterium. Classification (GTDB taxonomy): domain Bacteria; phylum Bdellovibrionota; class UBA2428; order UBA2428; family UBA2428; genus CAXNEW01. The sequence continues at coordinate 4,378 of CAXNEW010000076.1, read as the reverse complement.
TTGTTGTAAATTAAAACTGCAAGGGCTCGAGCTTGAATCGCATTTTTTACTTTTTCAGAGAAAGCGATTTCTCCGCGAGCAATCAATGCAATTTTGCCGGCCACCTGCTTAGCAGCGAAGTCCTCAGGTTTACCCAGACCCACGTGAACGATATCACCTGTAATGGGCTCAGCTTTGTCTTCGGCTCCTACGAAACCTGTACTTTTGACTCGCTGGAGAGTGGAACCCAAAGTTACGAAAACTTTAGACTCGCGACCTGATCCAACAGGCACTGACGAATTTACACCAACGCCCGGAGCAATAATATCAAGCTCGGGGCCCCATTGTGAAAAATCAGCTCGTTTAAGGGCTGGATCCATAGCGCCAACTGCGATTACGGAATCATATCCCCCCGGAAAAGAAACTTTTCCTGTTCCATCATTTCCAGAAGCTGCAATGTTAACAACTCCGGCGTTCAAAGAATTCTTGAGCGCGTCTTCTTGTGCGCGGCTTTTGAGTGGGCCTCCAAGGGACATACTCAAAACCTGGGCGCCTGAATTCATGGCCCAGTTTATTCCCTCAACAATTCCTACACTAGAGCAACCAAATTTTCCGCAAACCCGACCCATAAGAATTCGTGCACGAGGCGCAACTCCGGCGACTCCTTTGCCGTCTAATTCTGCAGCAATGGTACCTGAAACATGGGTCCCATGGCCGTTAGGATCAAAGTAATCTTTTTCTGTTGAGTTGATTGGGTCTTGCGTCGCCAAATCAAAATCAGACAAAATCGATTTATTGCTGAGGCCCGTAAAATTAATGAGTGTAGATTTTACAAAGTTTTTACCAGCCAAAAAACGATTTTTGAGTTCGGGGTGATTGTAATCAATCCCTGTATCCAAAACGGCGACTTTAATTTCTTGGCGGCCAATGTTTGTAACATTCATTAAGGACTCAGTTCGTGCCCAGGCCTCTGGAGCCTTGATAGCCTTCAATCCCCATGTGAGTTCATTTCCGTTTTGTTGAGCCGCAGATTTTTTTGAAAAACTTCCTGGAACAGTTTGTGGCTTTGGATTTGGAATAAAAAATTCCTCCTCAACATAGCTCACTTGCGGATGCTGGAGCAGGTCCTGAATATCTCTTTCATCGTGTGCTTCAACGACTGCTAAATTGAGATGTTCAAGTGTCTGCACCAACCGTGCATCGGTGTTGAGAACGCGCGGTCGGCTTGGGGTCGACCCCCAAAGCCCTCGCTCTGTCTGGCTTTGAATTTGGAGTTCTTCTTTGAAGTTCTCTAAATCGGCCTCCATTTGCGAAAAAGTGCTCCTCGAATGCAAGCCCACAATGAAACGTTTAGGTTCCTGGGATTCATTGGCAAATCCCAGTTGTCCAACCGTTGCAAAAGCAAGTCCTGCAAGAGATGGCGCAAGGCGCCCACGATGAAAAAAATTCGATGTCACGGTTTTCCCTCCCCGAGTACTACGAATCCCCCTTCAGAATTCGTGATCCCCTTAGGGCAATAGGAAAACATCGAACCAAAATAAATATAACTAAAAAGTCCTTACATGAGAATTTAATTGAAGACGGCGGTCTTCATGCCTGCTATCCGAGTCGAAAAAAATTTTCAATCTGAGTTTTTAGAATCTCGATATCATCTCGCTTTGCTCTTTTCTCGAGATCAATTCCAGCGGCTCTAAGAATCCAATGCCCCTTTGTTGCATAGCGATTGGGGGCTGATTTTTCATTAAGGGCCGCCATATTCAAGGCTCCCTTCCAATTTTCAATTTTGAACTCAGACAACGAATTTGTAACAGTGGATTTTTGTCCCCATTTGAAACCCAGAAGTGAAAAAAATTTTTTAATTTTCAACGGACGCTCTGCGGATTCATTGGTTTTTTCTAAAATAACAGTTTCTTCTAGGCTCCAGCTGAGAAGGGCAACGAGTGGGTAAATAACAATGGAACCTACGATGAAGGCCGTCAAAATTTTGTCGAAAAACCCTCCCTCATTCCACAAAACTTCAAAAAGGGGTTTTGCTGCGGTGTACATAGTCCCTAAGAGGGCGGCTCCAAAAAAAAGCCCTGCTCCCAAAGAAAAACGTCGCTTTGAAGTTTTTAAAACTAAAGTGTGGCCAGGTTTGGATTTCCTTAGATCAGGTTGGAGGGCAAAAACGAGTCCCATTGGGGACTAGAATCGACGATTGCACTGCGAACCGTCAAGAACTTTACGCGTTCACTGAAGTTTGGACTCATCAAAACTGAGAGATACTATAGGAGACAATAATTTTATGAGTAAAAATAAAAAATTCCCTACCGAATCTTTAGCGACCCCTCATTCCTCAAGTCTCGGGGAGACAACGGCCCGAAGTCGAGCAGAGCTCGCGCTGGAATATCATCGAGGCACAACGATTCCGGCGGGTGCCGGTGCCCAACGGCCAGGTAAGCTTGAAATTGTTGCCACTAAATCGCTGATCACTCAGAGAGATTTAAGTTTTGCCTATAGTCCCGGAGTTGCAGAACCCTGCAAAGAAATTTTCAAAAATCCTGATCTTGCCTATACCTATACTGCCCGCGGTAACTTGGTGGGTGTTGTAACCAACGGAACTGCAATTTTGGGGCTCGGTGCCATTGGCCCCTTGGCGGGTAAGCCCGTTATGGAAGGAAAGGCCGTACTCTTTAAAAAATTTGCTGACATCGACTGTTTTGATATCGAAGTGGATGCCAATGAAGTCGATGCTTTTTGCAAGACTGTAAAATCACTTGAACCCACCTTTGGTGGAATCAATCTCGAAGACATTAAAGCGCCGGAGTGTTTTGAAATTGAAGCTCGTTTGCGAAAAGAAATGCAGATTCCCGTTTTTCACGACGATCAACACGGAACAGCCATCATCAGTGGGGCGGCCCTCATGAACGCCCTAGATCTCACAAAAAGAAAAATTGAAGATGTCAAAGTTGTTTTTTGCGGCGGAGGGGCGGCTTCAATTTCTTGCGCAAGGTTTTGGCTAACCTTGGGTGTTCGAAAAGAAAATGTCGTAATGACTGACAGGCTTGGTGTTATTTCCGCTGATCGAAAAGAGGAAATGAATCCCTACAAGGCCGAATTTGCACTCACCGGAAAAAGTTGGCACAAAAGTCCTCCAAAAAACTTAGGCGATGCCGTCGTTGGCGCGGATGTTTTTATGGGCTGTAGCGCCGGAAATGTGCTCACCGGTGAAATGCTAAAAACCATGGCTCCCAACTGTATAGTTTTTGCGATGGCAAATCCTGATCCCGAAATTACCTATGAGGAGGCCTCGGCAGCTCGTACCGATATGATTTTTGCTACCGGAAGATCTGACTATCCCAACCAAGTAAATAATGTGCTGGGGTTTCCATTTATTTTTCGAGGGGCCTTGGATGTGCGCGCCCGCACCGTGAATGAAGAGATGAAAATCGCTGCCGCAAAAGCTTTAGCCCAACTTGCGCGTGAAGAAGTTCCTGAGTCCGTCATTCAAGCCTATGGCGGAAATTCTCTTCGCTTTGGTTTTGAGTATATTATTCCCAAACCCTTTGACCCCAGAGTTTTGCTTTTTGTAGCGCCCGCAGTTGCCAAAGCCGCTGTTGACTCGGGTGTAGCCCGTCTGGAATTGCCAGGTGGGTCTGTAGCCTCCTACCGTGCCAGACTCGAAAAACTATTGGGACGCGGGCGGTCTGTGATGCGTGATATCCGAGATCGAATCGAGGTCGGCGATGCCATAAGAAAAGTTAAAATTGTTTTTCCTGAAGGGACAAACGAGAAAGTTTTGCAGGCCGCCGAAATTATTCTTGAAGAAGGAATCGCAGAACCTATTTTGCTCGGGCCCACTGAAGAAATTCTTGAAAAAGCTGCCGCCATGCACTTGCAGGGAATTAAAAAACTCACCCTTATTCGTCCCTCACGAAGTCCCGAATTGGAAGGCTACTCCCACCGATTTTGGGAGCTTAGAAAACGAAAGGGCTGTACACCCGCGCTGGCAAATCAGCTCATGAAAGACCCCCTCTACTATGGAGCCATGCATGTCCGAATGGGGCGAGCCGATTCTTGGCTCTGCGGAGTGACTCGCAGTTATCCCGAAACAATAAGGCCTGCGCTTCAGGTTATTGGTTCCCAAGCTGGACAAAAAATTTCTGGTGTTTACATGTTGGTTTGGAAAGATCGCGTCCTTTTTATGGCCGATACCACGGTCAATATTGAACCCACCGCTGAAGATTTAGCAGACATCGCAATTAACGCTTCTCGTGTAGCGAGCTCACTGGGGTTTGAACCCCGAGTGGCGATGCTCAGTTTTTCAAATTTCGGATCTAATGATCACCCAGAAGCTAAAAAAGTGCGACAAGCCACCATGATTGTGCAGCGTCGACGTCCCGATTTGATAGTTGATGGC
>CAXNEW010000075.1:0-5215 GCA_964201665.1 Bdellovibrionota bacterium | reverse complement strand
GATTCTGGGGTAGGGGCCGTGGATCCTAAACCTCTGCGAGAATTTTATGTTTCTACTGTTGGGAGTAACTCGAATCCGGGCACACTCGCTATGCCCTTTGCTACGCTGAGCTATGCCGTCGGAAGACTTGTTGCTGGAGATAAGCTTTGGGTGAGAGGTGGAACCTATTTTGAGTCGTTAAACATTCGTGCCACCAGTTCTGATCCCGCGCGACCCATTGTTATCGAAAACTATAGCAATGAGAGTGTGGTGATTGATTCGGGCTTTCAAAATTTTCGGCAGCCACGGCGCAATGAGTGGGTCCTCGTGAATGAGGCAACAGGTGAATGGGAGTCGGCGGCTTCAACATTTACGAAAAACGGTTACATGTTTGGGTATGTCACAAATCTTGTGGGTTACGAAAACGAACGACTGACCCTTGTGCCCTATAAAACTCTCGAAGATTTTCGATCGACTGTCGAAACCTATGTCAATAACTCGACCCCCTATTACATTGGCCCAGGTTTTTTTGTCGATGGCGGTAAAATTCGAATTCGATTGAAAAAAAATGACCACGTAAGGAATGCAGAAAGATTTTTGGGCTATTCCTATTTTCCGACTGATCTGCCTAATCCCAATGACTCCAGCTTTATCTTTTCCTCTTCTGATTCGACCCTATCGATCAATGGATCCAATATTACGATTCGTGGGATGACCATCAATCAAGCCACCCGCTCGGTCATTGTTGGTTCTAATGTAAGCGGAATTAAGTTAGACAGGGTTACTGTTTGGATGGGCTATCATGGTATCGCTGCAGAGGGCACCGGGGTAAGGAATCTAAAAATTATTAATTCTCGGATGTTTGGGGATAATCCCTACTATGTTTATTGGTTTGATATGAAGGAAGGCCGGATCGTTGCCGACGACCTTAGGAACTCCTCCGTACAGCTCAGCGGCGGAATTCAAGATGTCGAGATCGCATTTTGTCATTTTAGAGGCACTGGCCAAGACCACGTTGCTTCTGTGGGTACGGCATTTAACCGCCTTACAATTCATAACAACTTGTTTGATAGTCCCGGTGATGACCACCTAGAACTTGAGGGGTCTGTCGGCACAACTCATATTTTTGAAAACCATTTCCGAAACGGTTTTCTCGTAGTTGCACCAGGGCAGGATTCTCCGAGTTTTGCAGGGCCGATTTATTTTTATCGCAATGTCGTGTCACTATTACGAAATCCGCCAGTTAGCGGAAAAGTAGGATCGATCAGTTGGAATGGCGGAAAACGATTTGGACATGAGTATGGTTTTAAGCATGGATCAAGCGCCAGTTATAACTCCAAAAATATTCATATTTATCACAACACGATGGTGATGCTTGGAAGCGCCGGACAGGGTTTCAATTTAACTCCAAGAGATCCCACGGGAACTTTCGTAGGGAACAATCTATTGGTTATGGTTAATGGTGTTGTTATGGGAACTTATCGAACGGGCTCCGGTCAGACCTTTGATGGTAACCTTTATTGGAGAGTAAACCCAATTTCGGGGCAGCCCCTGGTGTCTGGGCATTCTACAATTGCCTCCCTGAATCAGGCCACAGGCCTTGAGTCTGGCGGGCTGGGTTCTGTCTCGGGCTCTGGCACCAACCCTTTGTTTAGTGGCTTTGAATTTAATTTTGTAAATAGCTCTCAGTTATCGACTTCACTTTTGAGTTACCTTGAGCTAGATCGATTGCCTCAATTTAAATGGATTGACCCCGCCTTTGATAGGCCTTCCCGTTCTGATTTCATAGTCAGTCTGGGAGCACCAGGGTGTGGTCGAGCCATTTCTCTTGCTCCTTCACTGCCAGATACACGCAACCCAGGAGACATTGGGGCCTTTCCCTGCGGGGCAAATCCGTCGGACTTAGGCGGATTTCCCTTTGATCAATAGCTTTGAATAGCCTGCCTGAGACCGGCAATCCCGCTCAGGGCAGCTAGGCCGCCAAACGAAACGAGAAGCTAAAGCGGGATTTTTCGACGTGAGGCGCGGCAACTCATTTATGAGGATCGGAGTTTAGCCGAGAGGCTAAATGAGAACCGGAGTAACTGAGTTGATGCGCCTCACGTCGGAAAAGCCCGCGGTGCACCGTCAATGGCAACTACAGTCTCAGAATCGGAAGCCTAGGCCGGCTTCTAGTAGCAACCACGTTACAGGATTTTTGTAAAATCTCATTCCAAGTCGCCCCATCGTCGAAGTCCCCAGTGGCGCCATCACTCCGGCCCCAAAAACAATTCCCTGGTGGGTGCCTGAGTCCGTTGCACAAGAGGTGGGTACGCAAACGCCAGCGGCGTCATAGTCAACGTCGAGGTCAAAAATTGAATAGTGGTAGCCAATATTGAAAAAGGAAATGAAGGCCTCAGTCGGCACCTCAAATCGATAACTGGCATCTATTGTGTAGGCTGTGTCGCCGCCAGCCGATTGATAAAGAACGCTCGCTTCGACTCCGTTTGGACCCGAGATGGGAACAAAACCTCGCACTCCAATCACTGAAAGCGTTCCCGGAATTCCCCACGAGTCATAGGGAAGATTGGTTCCCAAGGTGGGCGCAATTTCAAAAAGATAGTTTCCGCGTTGGGCCCAGGAATGATTGGATATCCCTACGAGCCCAAAAAATAACCCTAAAAAAAGTAGAGCCGACACGACGCGGCTTCTGTTTTGGTTTTTTCGCCCCAAGAATCACTACCCCCATGCAAAAGTGTATCAGTTCCCTGCAGCTTTGAGTAGAATTCGGTTCATATGGTTGAGCTCAGTTGGTGCCAAAACCTTGGCGAAGTGGCCTCTCTAGTGGAGGGGCGGGTGTCCCTTCGTCACTGGAAATTTAAAGAAAATCAAAAAAAAGATCCCGCTCAGAACCCCTGGCTCCTTTGGGTTCACGGATGGGGCGAGCACTCAGGAAGGTACAATGAATTTGCAAATTACTTGGGGCATTTTGGCCTTGCAGACATTGTGGCCCCCGATCTGCCCGGTTATGGCAGGTCTCGAGCTGAGGGTGGGTGCAAAAGACTTTTGGGACTTGATGAGCAAGTTTTGGTTTTAAAACAAATCTTGGGGCAAATGGCAGGAAAGGGAGGGCTTTTTGAAAATCGTCCCCTATTCTTGGGCGGCCACAGTATGGGGAGTTTAATTTGTTTAGATCTTATTCGTGGGGGATTGCCCCCGGGGGTTAGCTGCCAAAGAGCTTTTTTTAGTTCAGTTTCATTTGAAATTGCAGTACCCATCCCAACCTATAAACAAAAAGCATTGGACTTTTTGAATGTGGTCAACAAAGATTTTTCATTTCCAAATGGAGAATTAGTCACGAGCCAAGTAAGTTACGATTGCGCTAATGTGGGCGAGTATGATGGGGACCCATGGATGCATGGACTTGTTTCGGCTCGGTGGCTAAATTCCATGCGCGAAACTTCGGCTAGAATTTGTAAAGAGGCTTCAAAGTTTTCAACACCCTTGAGTATTGCCTGTGGAGGCGATGACCCAACAATTAGTATAAAAGCTCAAGAGGACTTTTTTAACTCGCTACCAGCCTCGCTTAACAAACGATTTTTAAAAATACCTCAGGCCAAACATGAAATTCTTTTCGACATCAATCGAGAGCGTCTGTTTCGCTCAGTTGTGAGCTGGTTTTTATGAGTGGTGCTGTGGCCGAGCTACGGGCTGAGCTTAAGAAACGTGCTCTAAAAGTTTTAGACAAACCTGTAAAACTTGCCAGCGGGCAAATGTCTCATGTTTATGTCGATTCCAAAAAAGTTTCACTTTTTGGCCCCACACTGCAGATGCTGGGTGAAATTTTTTATAAAAAAATTCGAGAGCTCGATCCCAATGAGGAAATTCAAATTGCTGGAGTGAGCGTGGGGGGTGATCCCCTGGTTGCTGCAGTTTTAATTGCGGCAAGCCAGGCCCAGGATTCTAAAATTTTGGGAGGCTTGTTAGTAAGAAAAGAAGCCAAGTCTCACGGTTCCTCTGCGGGCAGGCGGGTTGAAGGCGAGCCTTCGCAAGGAACAGGCTGCTGGCTAGTCGAAGATGTGTTGAGTACAGGGGGCTCCGCTCAATCAGCTTTAGATGCTTTGAAATCTGAAGGCTACAAACCCCGCGGAGTCATCGTCATTTTAGATCGCGAAATGGGCGGTGTGGAAAAACTAAAAGCCCAAAACAAAATCGAGGTTTTGTCTCTCTTTAAACTCTCTGAACTTTAGGTGCTCCCATCACTCGAAGCTAGAAAACCGATGGGATCTCAAAATCTACTTGAATGGGGTTTGCCCTAAATTCGGAATCAATATCCCTTAGGGTTTCTCTTAGCCATTGAATGTCCTTCTCTAAATCTTTCTTTTGAGTGTACTTATTGGCACCTAGGGCAATTGAAAGCACCTTACCCTCCAAGATATTGTTCCAAGTCTGGTCCACCAAACTGAAGCGCCAATCCCCTGTGTTTTTGCCTTCGATAAAGCTATTCAAATCTGTATGCACCTCTCTAAAAAAATAAAAAAAGAGGGCCTCGATTCGTGCCTTAAAAACGGAATGACTTCGGGCCCAGAAAAAAAATCTTCTTGATTGTATGACCTCTTGTAGAAGTCGAAGGTAAATCAAACCAAATTCGGGTCTGTTGAATTCTTTGATCGGAAGATGGGCTAGATCATGGGCCGCTACCGTGGCAGGGGATAAATTCTCAACTCCATCGACAAAGAGGGTATTGCCGCCCTTAGTGATCGCGACAGGGTTAATGCCAAAAGAAACCTTAAGGTTGAGTTTTGCGACAGAATCGAGGCCACAGGTGGGTAAATAAATTCCGTTTGGAAAAATGCGTTTTTTAGTTATGAGGTTGTGGTAAAGAAAACTCTCGGGTTCAAAATGAGTTAAAAAGTATTTGTTGCCCGAAATCCAGTTTTCTTTTGGTTCTTTGATGAAATGGTTTAAGTATTCTGAAAAAACAAAGAGATAGTCATAGAGATTGTTCACGCTGGTGGATTTTAACTTTTGAAGGTTTGCTATCGAGGTTTCCAAGTTTTGTAGCCAAGCTTGAAATTCTTGAATGTAAATCAATTCGCGCTCGTTAATGAGTTCAAGAATTTTTTCCTCGTCCGTTTTGTAAAAGCCTTCAATTTCTCGAATTTTAGGGCCTATTCTTCTCCAAGCTTTTTTAAATGAAGAAAATCGAGGATGGCCGTTCAAAACGGACTCAATATTTTCCCCAGTCATTGTTTCG
>CAXNEW010000074.1:0-5633 GCA_964201665.1 Bdellovibrionota bacterium | reverse complement strand
ATGCGACTGGGGTAAATTTCGAGAGCCTGTACGGGATACTCTCCTAAAAGCTCTTCAAGCATAGCAATGTCTGGTTCTTTTCCTGATTTTATTAACTTATCTCGCGCTCGTGCAGAAAAAATATCTAAGCCCTCTTCGAGGCCACGGTAGTGCACATCTGTAATTGCCTGCGCATCTTCGAGTGCTTGATAGACTTGGCCACCAAACCATTTATCAAAGCCTTGGCGAATGACGAGACTACTTCCGACAAAAAGAACAATGGACGGTAGCAATGAAAAAGCCAGAAGTGAGGTTACAAGTTTCCACCTTAGGCTTGATCCAAGTTTGCCGGCTTTTCGCAATAAAAAAGCCTTGATGAGTGTCCTTGAAACCAAAAAAACCAAAAACATTATCAGAATCACATTGAGGTGAATCAAACCGAAATAAAGAAGACTCTGGAAGAACCCAAGATTCTGGGATTTTTGGGTGAGAAAAGCCTGAGCAAAAGTAGAAAGTACGAATATAAGCCCGACAATAATTGCAATTCCGCGCTCGCGACGTCGTTTTTTGTTTTCGGATTGTAAATCGCGCGAGCCTTGAGTTTCCATTTTCTAAGCTGCCAACACTAGCTGGTAACTTAGGTGTGCTCAACAAATTGCCCGTCATCGCCTAAATGGCCGGGAATCAAAACTTCCTGCTCGATGGCTTCGCGCAGGGCAAAACCATGGAGGGCGTGACCTGCCTTATGACATCGAACTCGTCCCATAAAAGGGGCCCCCAGGAGGGCAAAATCACCTAGGGCATCTAGGAGTTTATGAGCCGCCAGTTCTTGGGCCATTCTAAAACCTTCATTATTCACAACCCGATTACCATCCAAAAGAATCGCATTTTCCAGTGAGGCTCCAAGAGCGAGGCCTCGTTTTAACAATTCATCAACCTCGTGCTTGAAACCAAAAGTTCGGGCACCAGCGACTTCGTTTTCAAAAAAACGCAAGGATTCAGTATTATCTAGCCAGTTAACTGAGATTTTTTTGGATTGTTTCAAATCACCTCCGAAATCAACACTCGATTCAATTTCGAGAAGAGGAAGAAATAGATTTCCTTGTTCAACGGGAGGCTGGAAATGAACATAACGGTCGCCGGCGTCAGAAAAAATTTTATCTTTTACAATTTTCCATAACACTTTATTTTTCAGCAACGAATTGGATTGACCCGCGATTGACAACAATTTCTTAAGTTCTAAAAACCAGGGTTTTGCAGAACCATCCAGGACCGGAATTTCAAAAATCTGAATATCATCGGTGACGCCAACGGGGGAAATGTGGATATCTACATCGGGTAAGCCCAAAACAAAAAGAGCCGCCAGTAGATGTTCGATTGTTCGAACCTCAACTTTCTGACGATGGGCACCACGCAATACCAAAGCCGTTGACCTTGTGGTACCGCTTAATCGCGTCCAAAGAGCTGGAGCCTCGAAACTGATTTCTGAGAGTCGCGCATTTTTGGCAAAAAACCGAATTCCTGAACCCGAAGGGGATCCTTGAATCAAAACATTGAAAACTTGGCCCGAGTGGATACCCACCCCGGATTTTTCAAAAAAATCTCTGTTTTGGAGATTTAAATTTTTTTGACCAAACAAAACCATAAAGCTTTGCTTTAAAAGATTGCAAAGAGGGGGCCAAGTCGTTTCCGGGCCCAAATCAAATTTAACTGCTACTCGGGACAATTTCGCACAGGGCCGCTAAAAATGTGTCATCTTTTTGCAACTGCCTGAGATTTAAAAGACCCTGGCTAGAAGATAAACTTGTATTCTTAAGAATTACTACAAAAAATTAACCCGATCTTAACCACCACAGCACTGAGTTCATGTACGGTTAGGTCTAGGAGTGCATCATTTATGAAAAACATTGAACGTCTGCGATTTTTATCGGTAGCCTTTTTTTCGGGTTTTGTGGGATGTGCCCCTGTTGTGGATTACCCCAATGCCGATATCGCACTTTCATTTGATTCAGACCAAATACGTCAGTCTAATCTAGCAGGTGCAAACGGCACATTTAGCTTGGACCCTGATCTTTGCTATCTCATTCACATAACAGCAAATCACCCTGAGTTTAATCAGGCCCCTACGGTTCCACCTAACATGCCAGCTTCTGAACTTGCCCAGTGTCCCCATATGCCTCTAATTTTTGGGCAATGGAAGGGGGCCTTCGTTGTAGGCGCCGAGGTGGAAATAGCCGTCCCTGCAATTTCAAACATGCGTTTTGATTTATTGGCCGTTCCTAAATCCACTCTAGGAGGAAGTTGCCCTCCAGGTTTTAGCCTTGTTGCAGCGCCTGACTCACAAAATAGTGGACACACCGATGTGAGCCCTCAGATCAACGGAGTCGAAATTCCAGAAAGCTACGATTTTGGACCTGACACCATAAAAATTGTCGGAACAGTTTCGGCCAATATTGTTCCTGGACTCAACAACCTTTCTCTTTCTCCTGTTTTGGACCCCGTAAGTTCTACGCTCGGTACAAATTATTTCTGTGATGATGGCGGAAATTCGGGCGGCAACAATTCCGGTGGGGGCGGTACAACTGTGGGCGGGGGCGGAAACTCTGGGGGATCAAACACAAATAATTTTGTTCACCTAAGCGCGCCAGCTTTTATTCATCCGGAAATGAGCGGGCCGAACCCAGCGACTTGGAGAACATCAATGTCGCTACCCTACGCAATTTTCCATTGTCCACTCGGGACCTCACAGGTGTCGTTGTCGATTCAAGGCTTGGCTGCCCAAGTCGCAACTTGCGGCGCCCTAAGGCCGGACGTGGCGATTTTTCAGGCCGTCCAAATGCCAAGTGGTTGGGGAACCAGCACCTATATGTCTCAGGCTTCTTTTGTAGGAATGGATTCAAACTCAACACCTATTAGCGCCCCGTTCAATTTTCAAATCAGTTTTGGGCCCGCATTTAGACCTCTTTGCGATGAAGCGTACGGCGGTTCCTGCCAAGAACCAACGGGTTTTTATGGTCAACTCGATAGCATGTTTAACACTTCTGATGCCGTAAGGTTTGTTGGGTTTAGGGAAACTCCCGGAGACCGTGGGATTTTTTTGAGCAGAAGCGAGAACGCGAGTCGCAAGATAGTTTTTATTCCTTTGGATGACGTGAATGGGCAAACCACACAAAATCCCTTTGGCTGGGATAACTCAACCCAACGAAATACTATCTTTAGAAACTACAATGGCACAGGCCCAAATTTTCATTATTTACAAAACTTTAACAGCCTAGTTTTTGCTTCCGACGCAATGTCGACAGCACTATTTTTTGAGCCTTTCAACTTGCCCAATAGCCCCTTCGTGGTGGATGTTAACCAAAGTCCATTTAACTTTGGCACCTATCAAAAAATTTCTTTTGCTCAAGCCACTAACCACTTTATTTTCTCAGGAACTGCATCTTCTCAAAGTGAAACATGGATTTCATCGATGAGCTCTTTTCCTGGCGCATCCAAAACCCGATTAAGTGGTCCTAACATGGCTGGCAATTTTAGTTTTCCAAACAAGTTACAGTTTCAAAAATCGAATTCGGGAGGATTTTTTTTGGGGGCCTTTTCGCCAGACATATCAGTAGGACCAGACAAAATTAGCTTTGTGACATGCGTGGACGAAGCAGCCTGCTCCCTCGGAGGCCCTGAAAACTGGACTGGTCGAAATATTTCAACCTTCAATGACATAATTGATTTTGCAGTTAGCCTGGAAGATTCAAACAATTTTAGATTATGGATTTTAAGGGAAGGTTATTTTGCAAGTTTGATCGTCAATGCTTCATTAGTTAGTCCAAGTTTTTCAAATTTAACACCAACATTTATCCCGTTCTCAGACGGGGTAAACTCAGGTTCCACGTTAGGTAAGTTTTATCCCATGCCCCAATCCTTTCAGCCTAAGTTGATCCGTACTGTACCCAAAACGAACCACCAAATAGGTCCCAATAACCCGGGCCCAAACTACGACCTGATAATTGCAGGAAACGAAAATATCTCCGGATCAAAACACTCGTCAATTTACAGGTCGGCCGACCTCGGAATAAACTGGTATCGAGTCCACTTTAACTCGAATCCTGGAACCGAAATTGTTGATGCTCTTGAAGTTGAAAGACAAGACAGAGTCTACAATTCCAATGGCCCTTCGACATCAGTTCACAACCAAAAAACAATTGCATTTTTAGAGTTTAGACTTGGAAGTCCTAATTCTTATAAAATTCTCTACCAAGAACACAATGGTTTTTAGATGAGAGCCGGATCTTCACGAACTACGGGCCCCTGAAGGCCTAGGTAATTCCAAGCGGCATCCGTAAGAGCACGGCCTCGGGCCGTGCGCACAATGAAACCGATTTTTAGTAAATAGGGTTCAAGGGTTTCTTCCAGAGTACTGCGATCTTCGCTCAGTGAGGCCGCTAGCGCCTCAACACCCGCGGGCCCACCACGAAACTGCTCGGCCAATACGCGCAGATAACGTCGATCAAGAGGCTGAAGTCCGCGGCTATCCACATCTAAAAAGTCTAGGGCCCAATCAACGATTTCTACTTTTTCTTTTGACCGAGAACTCTTTAAAACCCCTTGGGCTTTTTGCGACAAAAGTTGGGGTGAATTTTTTTCACCTTCAATGACTTCCACAAAATCTCGCACTCGGGCTAACAGGCGATTGGCGATACGCGGAGTACCCCGAGACCTTTTAGCAATCGAAGCCATTTCGCTATTTTGCAAATCGACGCTCAAAATTTTTGAAGACCTGTGAAGAATTTTTTCAATTTCTTCGGGCTCATAAAACTCCAAGCCTAAATGAATTCCAAAACGATCCCGTAGGGGCCCTGTAAGTTTACCAGGCTGGGTGGTTGCACCAATCAATGTAAATTTTTCGAGATCTAAATTTATTGACTGAGCCGCACTGCCCTCGCCTACAATAATTTGAATCTGAAAATCTTCCATTGCTGGATAAAGGCTTTCTTCAATTGCTGGATGCAACCGGTGAATTTCATCAATAAAAAGAATATCGCCCTTTTTGAGATCCGATAAAATCGATAACAAATCGGCCGATTTTTCGAGTGTCGGCCCCGGAGCCACGTGCAGGCGTCCGCCCATTTCGTGAGCAATAATGTGAGCGAGCGTTGTTTTACCCAGGCCTGGGGGCCCCGCTAAAAGAATGTGATCTAAAACCTGTTTTCGCCCTAAGGCGGCTTTAATAAAAATTTCGAGTCTGGCTGAAACTGTTTTTTGCCCAATATAATCGCCCAATGTTTTGGGGCGTAAAGCATTTTCAGTGAGTTTCCCGCCAAGCAAAACAGAACCCTCGGAGTCTCCGGGTTTATTGAGTTCTTCGAGAGGAAGTTTTTCTTTTTTTCCCGGATTTTCCAATTTTAAATTTTTCATTGAGTCAGACCTCTCCCCTTAAGTTGACCCCAAGCTGACAAAACACCCTTTAAGATTTCAGAGCTCTCAGATTTTGAATTGTCGTTTTCTTTAGATTTCAAATAGGACACCCAGGCACGATCTACGTCTTGGGGCCTTAGACCTAATTTTAAAAGGGCCTGAAGGACCATAACTGGAATCGAGTTAGATTCATTTAAAACCTCCCCCTGACCCGAGCCCGAGGAGTCTTGTGATAAATTTTCGGC
>CAXNEW010000073.1:0-5814 GCA_964201665.1 Bdellovibrionota bacterium | reverse complement strand
GCCAGTTTTTTCTAGCCCTTAAAACTGGCGGCACCCTCGTCACGAGCTACCTTGCTGTCGCTACTGAATGGGATGCTACTGCTATAGATGCCAAAGCGCTTGAACGACAAAAACAGGTATTTGGGGACTTATTGCAGATACGGTGGGCTTGCCTCAGAAGTGAAGCCCAAACAAGAGCACAGCTTCTGGCTGCAGGCTTTTCTAAGGTCGAGATCTTTCCGGGCTTCGCAAGAATGTTTCCCTCCGTGGTGGCTCAAAAAAAAGGATAATGGCACCAGGCCGTTTAGGATTTTTTTCCTAAGTCGTTGATGACACATCAATTCGACTGCGAATTTCCTTTGCAATCTCGGCTAAATTTTTTTTTCGATTCCAGAGTTGTCTTGTTCACCAAGGCAAACCTTTTAGGTTTATTTCCTTCGACGGAGCCGTCGCTCCAAACGAATAGATCATGCAATTCGACGGCCATACTTTTTCCCCTGATGGTTGCCAGACAATCGTTTTGCCAGAAAACTTTTTCCATCCAAGTGACGAATAGAAGGACAAAAGATCATCAGCGCAAAAAAGAACACCGAGAGCATCTGGATTTTGTTTACTCATAAATTCGAGCGCCGCAAGATTTAAGTTTTTTGAATATCCCTTACCGCGATGATTGGGCTCGGTAATGACGTTATTCAATCCAAGCAATTGGACTTGTTTTCCGTCGACTTCCCCCTGGCGATCAATAATATTGAGAAAACTAACGACTTCATCGTTTTCCCGCCCCAAGAAACTCCAGGTTGGCTCAGCCCATTTGTGGGTTTTTACAATTTCCACGTGCCCAAATTCGCGGTGAACTCGTTTCGCCAACTCTTGGCTGAGATCCTCGCCGAGTTTGGTTGATTCAATGATTTCAATCTTCATTTAGGTACTTCGGTTAGCGAACTTTGAATGGACTCGCAAACAACAATCATTTCGTTCGAGCAAATGTCTAAAATGTAATGGAGAAGGGCCCAAATTCCCTGGAAACCTCACCGGGACTTGGGTAGAAACCCAAGTCCCTACTTCAATTCCCAAGGAGAAAAAATGTCTACTGGGCCCCTCAATGATACTGATCCCAGAGTTGAAGCTTTCCTTCATGAAAACCTCAAAAAAATTTCTACCGCTGACAAACTAAAACAAACATTTAAAATGAGTCATTTTGTTTGGCAGCAAGCAAAACAAGCGTTTCTAAAAAGAGCTTCAACAAAATCACCGCAAGAACAAAATAAGCTCTTTGCAGAAATCTTTTTTCCTGAGCTAGCCGAACATTTTGCCAGGCAAAAGGATGTAATTGTGAACACAGAAAATAAACTAGAAATTTTAGAAGCCCTTAGCCCCTTCCTAAAAACGCTCGAGGCGCTGGGAATTGATTACCAAATCGTCGGATCCGTTGCGAGCTCAGCTTATGGCGCTGCCAGGTCGACTCGAGATATCGATTTAGTTTGCCCTTTAGACAGGTCAAAAGTGGCTTTGCTTGTTTCAGCTTTAAAGAATGAATACTACATTGATCCCGACATGATCCATGAAGCCATCAACACAAGTGGCTCATTCAACATCATTCATCTTAAAACAATGTTTAAGTTGGATGTGTTTATTTTAAAAAACACGCCCTACGAAACGGAATCTTTTTCTCGAAAACATCCGGAGGCACTTGGCGAAAACCAGGATCAAATTCAAATTTACCTCTCAAGCCCCGAAGATGTCATTATTTCTAAACTCAATTGGTACCGTTTAGGGGGAGAAGCCTCAGAACGCCAATGGCTAGACATTAAAACTGTTTACCAAGTCCAGTTGGGATCACTCGATCAAGGTTACATCACAAAATGGTGTCAAAACCTCGGCCTTTTGGATTTGTGGGAAAAAGTAAAGAAAAAATAAACATATTCATCCTTCCGCTTTTTTTAGAGCGACTCTCAAAGCGGCCAGGATGAGTATGTCACTACAATGATTTTCATTTGCCAGTAGCGTTTTTGGGATTCAAAAACAAAATAGCGCTTCAACTGGTATACAATCGATTTTTCACACTTCACCGTCTAGGCGCCATTTTTCGGCTGAAATTAGGACGTGATTGAGACAAACTCTAACCCGATCGGGAATCAATTCTCTATGAGGAGTTACTGCGTACAAATTTCCAAAAGATTCTAGCGGATGATTGGGCAAGACTCTGACGAGTTTCCCCTCCCGAATTAAGGGACCAGCATCCCAGGCAGAACGAACGGCAATTCCTGCGCCTTGCAAGCAGAGTTCTGTAATCATCGAACCACTTTCGCAACGAATAGGGCGAGGACTTTGAAGTTGATGAAGTCGGATTCCACTTTTTTTGAAACGAAGTTCAGAGAAGAGCTCAAGAGTCAAAAGAGGATGCCCCTTGAGCTCACCAGGATTCTTCGGCATCCTACCCTCAATAGATTTAATATATTTAGGCGAGGCGACAAGAATAATTTTGTTTTCGAGTAACTTTCTAAAAACAAACTGGGCCCCTTTTGGTGTTTGCACTCGCAAAGCAACATCGATGCCACGCTCCACAAGATCCACAATCCCTTCGGAAGCATCGATTTCAACCTCTAGCTTTGGATACTGACTATGAAACTTACTCAAAGAAGGGGCCAAACATCTGATTGCAAAAGACGGCAAACAGGCGACCTTAATTCGACCTGCGGGCTCACGCTCCTCAAATTTTTTGTTTTCGATGCGTATGACTGATTCAATAAGAAGCTCCGCCTTCGGCAGGAGGTCTTGGCCTTCCCTCGTTAGACTTACATTTCGCGTGGTGCGATTGAAAAGCCTCAGCTCGAGCATTTTTTCGAGCTGACTTACACGCTTACTCACTTGGGCAGTGTTGCACCTAAGAACACTTGCCGCACCTGTGAACTGCTTTTTTCGAGCCGTCCAAAGGAAAGCTTCCCAGAGTCCGAGATCCTTCACTTTTATTGTTTCCATTTTTGAAATTATCTTTATCACATTGAGTGTATTGTTTCCACAATGGCAATTAGCTAAATCTGCCGCCCATGAACAAACAAAATCTATTTGGAATTGGACTCCTCAAAGGCCTCGTTGTTATGGGGCTAGGGGTCCTCAGTGCGTTTTCTTTTGCCCATACCTGCCCGGCCGACTTAATGAACCTAACTCAACGGGAGATCAAAATGAAAGCTGTAGTCCACGAACAACCCCTTCCAATTTCTGATCCAAACTCACTCATGGACGCTAGAATTCCTATTCCGCAGATCTCAGAAACAGACCTTCTTGTCCGAGTAAAAGCAGTTGCTATAAATCCGGTGGACGCCAAACATCGAAAGCGAACCCAAGCCACTCTCGCGGATGGAATCTTAAAACCTGTAACGCTTGGCTATGATGCTGCTGGGATTGTCGAAGCCATTGGCTCGAAAGTTGAAGGGTTCAAAGTTGGCGATGAAATTTTTTATGCAGGCGACATTAGGCGTCCCGGAGCAAACAGTGAATTTCACGCCGTGGACCATAGAATCGTGGGCCTCAAACCAAAATCGTTAGGCTTCTCCCAGGCAGCGGCCTTGCCCCTGACGTCTTTAACTGCCTATGAGGCCCTTTTTGAACAACTGATGATCGATCCCAATGGAAAAAACTCTGGCCGTACCCTACTCATAATCGGCGGGGCAGGTGGAGTCGGATCAATTGCTGTGCAAATGGCGAAAAAAGCCGGCCTAACCGTCATCGCTACCGCCTCAAGAACCGAAAGTCGAAAGTGGGTTAAGGAAATGGGAGCCGATTTTGTAATAGGCCGTGACCACACCCTCATCGAGGAACTCAAAATCATTGGTCAAAGTGAAGTAGACTTTATTCTAAATACAGCCAGCACACATGAATACTGGCAACAAATGATCGACGCGACGAAACCCAGGGGCAGAATTTGTTCAATTGTCGAAAGTCCTGAAAAGGTCGATATCACGGCCCTCATGAGAAAAAGCTTGAGCTTTAGTTATGAACTCATGTTCACTCGATCGTTTTTCCAAACAAGCGATTTAGCAACTCAAGGAAATATTTTGTCTGAGGTCGCCAAATGGGTAGATCAAGGAAATTTGCGATCAACCTCACACGAAGTTTTAGGAACTATCAGTGCAAAAAATCTAAAGAAGGCCCACGCGCTCATTGAATCACGCTCAAATATTGGAAAAATTGTTCTCGAAGGATGGAGCGAAAGCACGAGTCCGCAGATTCTCAAAGTCAACGCGTTTACTCCTACAGCCGATTCCTTTGGTGGAAATCCTGCTGGGGTCGTCCTCAACGCCGATCGCCTTACTCGAGAAGAAAAACAAGCAATAGCCAAAGACGTTGGATACTCAGAAACGGTTTTTATTTCGAGTTCTGCAATTGCTGATTTTAAGCTCGAGTTCTTTACCCCGACTCGGCAAGTCCCTGATTGTGGACACGCTACAGTTGCTGCTTTTTCAGTGCTTGCTCGCATGGACCCAACACTCAAAAATACATCTAAAGAAATCTTTGGAGGGCACCGTCGTGAAATTCGAATCGAAGACACCATGGTTTACATGGAACAACCACTTCCTCAAATCGAATCATGGGACCTCAATGGTCAAAAACATTATTTATTTACTAACCAGATTCCGGTGTCGACTCGTGCTTGGATAGCTCGCAACGACAATGCCTTTTTGGTTATTGAAGTCGATAACGAAGAAATACTATCAAAGCTAAATCCTAATCTGGAATTCATCTCCAAATTGTCAGAAGAAAACAATTGGGTGGGACTTTATGTTTTTGCTCGCAATCCAAAGGACGAAAACACTGTGGCTACTCGCATGTTTGCTCCAGCTTATGGAATCGCAGAAGAGTCTGCTACAGGGATGGCCGCAGGCCTACTAAGCGCCGTGTTACATTCCGAAACAGGCAACACCCAATTTACAATTCGACAAGGTTTTCATATGCCTTCTCCGAGCCCGAGTATTTTGCGAACTTCGGTACGACTCAATGAAAAAGCTGTTTGGGTTGGAGGGTTCGCCTCAATTAAACAGTCGGAAAACAACCTCCGCTGAGTGTTTTAGGTAGATCTCAGGTTTTTAAGGACAACTGATAAGTGCATGTACGGGATTTGTGCTTCCGGTCGTCAGATATTGTGCAGTCATCAGTGAGCTGTGCCCTAAGACATCACTCGCTGAAATTACCTGAAGCGTTTGAAACCCGCTATAAGGCTGAACGGTTTCGATGTATTGGAAATTCCCTGCCGTTCCCCACATCCCGCTGGGTTGGTATTGGTAGATTTCAACGCTATTTGTTAGCGAAACGCTGTCATAAGATTCAACAGCTAAAATCTCGCCAAGAGCAAATGAATTGAGTTTAAGAGGTTTCCTAAGAACAGCGTTTGGATTTGGCGAAACAACTCGATCTAAATGATATGCGCTCCAGTTATCTTCTGAACTCCAAACTCCTAGTTTTCCGCCGTGGGTTGCCACAGAGAATGGGGCTGGAATTGAAAACCCAAAAAACTCGTTTCCAAATTTTGTTGATCCAAACGAAGTGATTGAAGTGATACCATTCTGATATTCATAGTTTAGAGTTGAATTATAAACTGCGGCACTTCCGACCCCTTGGGGAAATGCCCCTTTTAGAATTAAATTGAACCCACCACTAAAGAGGCCAACGTAATTCATGAACGCTGCTCCAACATTGCCCTGACTATCGACCTGCCTCAGCCAGTACCAGTTCAACCCGTTTGAGGGAGAAAAACTATTTTCGATATTTTGAGTTTGAAAGTTAAAACGATCCCAGGAATTAATACTTGCATTCAGATTCGAAGCCGACGACCGTGAG
>CAXNEW010000072.1:0-6120 GCA_964201665.1 Bdellovibrionota bacterium | reverse complement strand
CTGATAAAATGAGATTGGCATCAGGCAAAAGTGTTTGGTTATTTGAAGTCACTGCTACGCTCAAACTCGCCGCAGCGGTTTCGCGATCGCTAATTTCAAAATCAATTCCTGAAAGTGTGGCTCCTTGGGCAATGGTGACGTCACCAATGGCTTCAATTTCGGGGGCGCGATTTACGGCAGTGACTTGAACGGTAAATACTTTTTCTTTAATGCGATTTCCTAAAGTAACTGTGACAGTAATCGTGACAAGGCCCGAGCCATTTCCGGCGGGAGTCATCGAAAGTGAGTGCTCGCCAGTTTCGAAGTTAAGAATGACTGTCGGATGGGGCATAAGATTGGTGTCGCTTGATGTTGCAACTACTTCGACAGTGCCGTTGGGCGCTTTGGAGCGAGCCTTAAAGCCAGCAACAATGGGAGAATCTTCATCTTCCCCAACGATTTGGTCGGGAAGATCTTCAATGTTGGTATCAAGAAGTCCGCCAATGGGGTTAACCGATCCGGTACACGACGCCAAAACCAGCGCAAAGGCCCATGGATGTGTCCAAAGGCCAAAAGACCGCAAAGCTATAGACGTACCGAATACGAACTTCCGCATATATAGGACCACCGTAACGGAGTCGGTTACCCCTATGTTGCAAAGATTGCGTTAAGAACTGTTGCTGGCTGTTTTTGGCGACGGGATAGCCTCCGGCTCGCGTTCCGATTTCGCAGGGCTCCTAAAGGGCCCTGCTTCAATCTCACGCGCGCATCACACAAAATTACTGCGCAATTTTGCGCGCTTGCGCTGCCAAGCAGGTGACGGCTTTGGGTAGTTTGAGGGGGCTAAGGGTCAAAATTCACACATGATTTTTGTTTAGCCTAAGCTAAAAAAAATACTCATACTTCGTTAAACTTAAAGGTAAACCTATGTGGACCCGTGTTTTCATTTGCATGTTAGTTTTTTCGGGATGTGCGAGCGATCCCTATTGGCCTTGGAATTCCCAAAAATCAAAATACGATAGGCTCGTGAATTCTCGAGTTTACGAAAAAAAACTTTTTGAGCGCGGAAGAGTCCTCGTCGGGGCCAAAATCTTGCTATTGGATTCAGAAATTGAAAATCGCCAAATGCAGTTGTTTCCTTTGCTAGTTGAAAACCCAAATGATCCTTCGGTGGGGTCTCAAAAATGGGTTGTTGCCATCGAAACAGCGGGTCGCGATCCTGTCTCCTTGAATCAAGTTAGACTTCAGCTTGGCGGACAAAAACCCCTTCGAGTTAAAGAGATCGATAATCTCACAACCATGGAAGCCCTGTATGCTTTTGCTTACCCTTATTTAAAAGTGTACGAAGTCGAGTTTTCAGCTTTCTCAGGTAAAAGTCTACAAAAACCAGCAGAACCCTCCGCAGAAAACCAAGCACGAATTGATTTTGAAATCACTGTTCCCATGGGCAAAGTCATTTTTGATACAGAAAAGATATTGGCGGAGGCTAAGCTGTGACTCAGGTTAAGCCCGTAGCAAGAAAAAGCATAAAATTCCCTTTGCGCTTTCAAATTACGCTTTTGCTTTTAGGTTTTGTAGCCGTAGTGGCGGTTGCCTTTTTTTATCTTACTTTTAATTTTGTCGAGCGCGACAAACTGGGCACCACTCGCGAACTTCAAACCTTTCAGGTTGTAGATGCCTCAAGACGCCTCAATGAAAGAATCACTAAAATTCGGGTTCAATTGCGTGAAGCTGGAATCAAAATCTTAGACCCCAATCGCCAGGGTAAACTCGACGAAACAAAATTTACCTGGATTTGGGTGCGAGGCAAATCATGGAAGTCCGAATCGCTTGGCGACGCAGAAATTCCGGGGCTTGAGCAATTCACTATCGAGGGTGACAAATTTTCAATCTCTTCAGATTCGTCCAGCCCAAATCACGTCATTGTAAAAGAGCCTTTGTTTGTTCGTGAAAAGGGTCGTGAATTTAAAATTTTGATTTACGGCCACATTCCAAAAACTGAAATTTTCGGAGATGCCGCCAGCCTTTCCCGTGGCCCACTCAAGGGAGTCCTTATGGATCTCTCTGGTATCAGCGAGGGTTTTAAACCCTCAACAGTGGAGCAATTAAAATCGCGCGCATGGCTCGGAGAGGCCTCAGACATCGAAAAATTTTCAACAATTTTTTTGGGCCTAAAATCTGAAAGCCAAGTTTCTTTGGCCCAGCCTCTACGGGGGGCCACTCGCGAATTCCCAATTCTAGATGATGCTGCCTTTATTTCGTGGTCCTCAGTTGATCCCGACGAAGCGGGGCCTCAATTGATTGCATTTGCATTCTCAAAACGAAGCGACATTTTGAATGCTTTTAAAACAACAAAACTTGCGTTGGGCTTGATGGTTCTTTTGGTCGTGGGTTTGGGAATTGTTGTTGCAGGCCTTTTGGGCGGACGATTAAGTCGACCCATCGAAAATCTTGTCAAAGCCACACAACAACTTGAAACTGGAAATTTTGATGTGCGGGTTGATTCAAAGCGCTCCGATGAAATTGGTGAACTCGCTTCGAGTTTTAACCACATGGGACAAGCTCTGCAAGAGCGTGAGCAAGCCCTCATAGCTGCTCAAGGGGCTTTAGTTCAAAACGAAAAACTTGCTGCGTTGGGTACACTCAGTGCCGGCATTGCCCATGAAATCAAAAATCCTTTAGCAGGAATTCTGGGTCACGCGGACATGACGGTTCAAAGAATTAAAAATTTATCAGGAATTGATGGAGCCCCGGTTTTAAAACATCTCGAAACAATCCAAAAAGAAGTCAAACGCTGTCGGGGAATTATTGATAACCTGATGCGCTTTTCAAGGCAGGACAAGGGCGGAAAATCCGACTACGAAAACATCGATCTTGAACTCGTGGCCTGGGACGCCGTTCATCTGATGGAGCATCCCCTTAATCTTGCTAAGGTTCGAGTTGAAAAAGAGTTCACGGCTGATGCCCGTATGATTTTCGGAAATTCAAATCAAGTCGAGCAGGTTCTTTTGAATATGCTTCAGAATGCGGGCCATGCCATGCCCGAAGGCGGAATTGTAAAAATCTCAACAGAATATTTTTCAGATGGCGCAAATGCGCCCGTTGGAGCTTTTGTCGCGGCTGTACATCCGGAGTTTCAGGGACCCTTTATGCGGATTTCAGTTACTGACAAAGGCATTGGCATGACCGAGGAAGTTCAGAAAAAAATCTTTGAACCCTTTTTTACCACTAAGCCTAAGGGAGTTGGAACCGGGCTTGGTTTGTCTGTGACTATGGCCATTCTTGCCGATCACAAGGCTCGCGTTTCGCTCAACAGTGCACCTGGCAAGGGTACAGCCTTTATGATGGATTTCATGGAAAAAGAACCGCGCAACAAGGCAGTTTTTGCCCAACTTGAAGAACTCAAAGCGCGCACGGGCGGGGGACCCGCGGTTTCTACAGATATTTCTGTAAAAAAAGAACCCCAACCTGAGGCCCAAATTGCGGGTGGCAATTTTTCAGAAAAAGATTCAACTTCAGAAAATACTCGCGACCTTAAAGAGTTCACTCTTAATGGAGGCTTTAGGCCGCCACCACCAAAAGATAAAAGCCAAATCAAGACGGCGCCTCGCCCTCCAGTGGGCGGGAGATTTTCGCTTCGAAAACCTTCTACAAATTCGGGATCATCGAAGGGTGGAGGAACTCCCTCATGAGTCTGCAAATCGGAGAGAAACTCAATCCGCAGGATTTTTCAGTGTTAATTTGCGACGACGAAGAGTCCATTCGTTCGATGTTAGGAGAAGCTGTGGGCAACTGGGGATTTCAGGTCTCTACAGCTCCCAATGGCGAGGCCGCCCTTGAATACTTACAGGCAGGAAATCTTCCTCATATTATTCTGACAGACATCAGGATGGGGGGTATAACTGGAATCGAGTTAGCCGCCGAAGCAAAAAAACTCTCAAAAGAAATTGAAGTGGTCATAATGACCTCCCACGGGACTTTCGAGACAGCCGTTCAAGCCATGCGCATTGGTGTGTTTGATTATATTTCTAAACCCTTTGATAACATCGAAGACGTCAGAACAACTTTGGTTCATGTTGCCGAGCGAATATATTTAAAATTTTATTCTGAATATTTAATGACCGAACTTCAGCAAAAAAACGCTGAAATCGCAGCACTGGCCGAAATGACTGAAGAACTCAATCGTACCCTTGATCCTATTGAAACCCTTCAGATCGGGGCCCAGGGAATATCAAAGGCACTCGGAGGCGCTCCAACAGTTTTTGTGCAGTATCTACCCATTAAAAAATCATTGGTTTTTACCTCTCGCAGTCCCAAGGAACTTTTTGGCGGAACCCAAGTGCGGTTTCCGTTGCCCGAGAATGCTCTCGTCAGTCCACAGGCCTCACTGGAATATATTGAGTCTCTGGGAGAACAATCGGATTTTCTAACGGTTCTCGAGCAGTCCTGGAGTTTAAATCCTGAGCACCTCCAGGTGGGTGAAGTCACCGATTCTGGCAGGGCCCCTAACTGGAAAGTGTTTCCGCTAATCACTCGAGGAATTCCGCGAGGGGCCTTTGCCTTTTTGCCGCGAGAGTGGAATGCCGAAGATTCCCCACCGACACTCAATAGATACCTACAAACTATTTCTACGGGTTTTGAAAACGGGCTTTTGCACGCCAAAGTTGTTCAATCTGCCATTAAAGACGGCCTCACGGGGCTCTTTAATGTTAAATATTTTAAAGAGCGGTTTCAGACTGAACTTCAGGCAGCGGCTCGGCTCGAGCACCCTTTAAGTTTGTTCTTCATCGATGTTGATCATTTTAAAAAATACAACGACACCAATGGCCATCCAGCAGGCGACCAGGTCCTACGAATGATGGCAGACCTTATGAGAAAAAATTTTCGAGGCACTGACGTTTTGGCCCGCTATGGTGGCGAGGAATTTGTTGTTCTATTGCCTCACACGGGATTTGTGGATGCCCTCGAAAAGGCCGAGGCCTTTCGAATTGTTGTCGAAAAATGCCCTTTTCCAAATGCCCATACTCAACCACTCGGTAAAGTCAGCTGCTCAATCGGAGTTGCCGAGTTCCCCAGTCACGGAGCAACTAAAGAGGCCGTCATTAAGGCTGCCGATGAGGCTCTTTACGAGGGCAAAAAGAAAAGCCGTAACGTGGTTGTCCCCGCAGTCGCCGCTGAGGGATATGTTCCCCAGTTTTCAAGCCGTTCCGTTCCAACAAGAAGCTTTGCCGGTTCAAGCGAACCAAAAAAACCATGAGGCTTATTAGCGTATTTAAAACCCGATTGGCTTTCGCTTTCATTTTGGCTGGTTCCAGCTCATCCATGGGTGCTGAGGGAAACTATAAAGATTTATTAGTTGATCAGTCTGATTTTGGGCTTATTCAAAACTACCTTAGACTTTCCAAACGTGAAAGATTGCTCGCTCAGGGAGAATATTTGAAACTTCGTCCCGCGCTTGCAGCACTCAAAGTTTTTGAAG
This sequence comes from Bdellovibrionota bacterium, assembly GCA_964201665.1. Taxonomy (GTDB): domain Bacteria; phylum Bdellovibrionota; class UBA2428; order UBA2428; family UBA2428; genus CAXNEW01. The sequence goes on along the minus strand of CAXNEW010000072.1, from coordinate 662 downwards.
GAGCGTTGACCCGTGACGGAATTGCGGCGCTAAAACCTGTCATAGAACAAAGACTCGAAGCCCCAGAAAGTTATTCAAAGCCACTCAGATTTGATTCCATTTTTGAAGGTGGAATCATTTATATTAAATTTGAAAATTTGCCCTGCGAAAGTCCCAAATCAAAGAGGGTTAAAGGCGCAAACCTGTTTTGGGAATTGATTCCTGGCACAGTCTCAAATGCTCAGACAGCCCCTAGCCAAACAACAGAAAGCAAAACAAAAAATGTTTGGGAAAAAACTTGGTGGGATGACACTGTCGAGTTTATCTGTCCCTCTGAATACCCCCTCGTAGAAAAATATTTTTGTGTTGAGTTTCTTAACTGGGCCAAAACTAACCCAACGCAAAAGGCAGTTTCTGCCCTTGAAGGCCCGGCTCCTAAGTCGTCCGATGTTCTTGTTGGTCCACCAAAGCCACCAGTAGACACGCCCCTTGAAAAAACCCAGGCTGAATGCCCGGTAAGGGTAAGACTAAGCGTGGGGTTTTCACTTCGGTCTGAGAATAAAAAAATCAAAAAGTCCGCTTCCGCGTCTTCCAAATCAACAGAGCGAGTTCTTTTTGAAGGAGAGGCAACAAAGTTTCGAGAGAGCTTTAGTTATCCTAAGCTTAAAGTTGAAATTTACAGA
>CAXNEW010000071.1:0-6969 GCA_964201665.1 Bdellovibrionota bacterium | reverse complement strand
GAAAAATTGTCCGTCTTTCGCATTCTAAACAATTTTTAGCTCAAGACCGAAAAACCATCGATGTGGCCTATGGCGGCGATATTTTGGGAGTTCATGACCCGGGTCACTTTATGATTGGGGACACCATCTACACGGGCTCGACCCGTTTTGAGTTTGAAGGAATTCCGAAATTTTCACCTGAGAGTTTTGCAAAAGTGAGGCTTAAGGATCCGCTCAAACGCAAACAACTTCAAAAAGGCATTGATCAACTTTGCGAAGAGGGCATGGTGCAAATGTTCATTCAACCCCAGGTTGGCGCACAAGATCCGGTGCTGGGTGTGGTGGGTGTACTGCAATTTGATGTCATGATGTATCGCCTCAAAGATGAATATGGCGTTGACGGAGTTTTAGAGCGGCTGCCCTTTGCCAGTGCCCGCTGGATTAAGGGCCAACCCGCTAGTGGCACCCTTGAAAGCCAGGATTACCGAGTGCCACTAGTGCGCGACGCCCAAAATAATCCGGTTTTGCTTTTTAAATCCGATTGGGAAATCGACTATTGCCTTAGAAATTTGCCCAAGGGCTTAGAGCTCAGTCGAACTCATTAGCTTTATGAAAATCGGCCAGATCTTGTTTTTGTATTTTTCCCTTGGGGTCTCGATTCCAGTTTTTTCAAAACAGAATTTGTGTGCAAGTGATTTGTCCTTCTTAGTTAAAGTTGAAGATTTTCAAATCCAAGAACCGCGGGCCAATTTAGAAAATGAAATTGAAAAGGTTTTGGAGATTTTTAATGTACCGTTCAGAAATCCAGGAATGGCTCACATTCAAAGAGTTAAAGCTTTGGAGAATTTGGCTTCGCAGTTAAATGCGAAAGGATTTAAAGTTAGAGTCATAAAAAACGCTCGTGATTTTGCAAAAATTTGGCAAAAGAGAAATCCCCACTTCAAATCGGCATTCAAAAATCCCAGTTTTCTAGAGAGTTTCATAGAGCAGTATAGTTCTGAGATGCCTTTGCTCGAATTTGGTGCAAAAGAAAATAAAACTTTCAGTGCCCTACTCCAAAAAAACATTCCGCGAAAATTTGTTTCGACAATTCAGGAGTCCAAAATTGGATTCTATTGGAGTCCATTGGTTAATAAAACCGCAGGGGCCATGTTCTTTTATGATTCCTGTGTAAAAGGATTTTGTTTTGTTAGTGTAAGCTCGAAGGCTTTAAAGACTCTTTCGACGACTCTAGTTGAGTTTCACGAGTTTGATCACTATTGGGTACATGCCTTTGTAAATGAAGGAAGGGAGACCCCATTTTCGTGGACTTTTTCTTCAGAGTTTCTTGGAAAAATGGATAATCTCAACCAGGGGCAAAGCAAATCCACATTGGCCTCTCATATGGTTCAAAATTTTGGAGAGCCGGTTGCCAATTCGAAACTCCTAAGTGAAAAGCTTAGGCTTTACTTAGGCAATCAGGGTTTTGATGAAATTTTCACCTACACGCGCGATTTTTTAAGGCTTTTGGCACTGCGACTACAAAATCAGGGTTATGTTTTTTCTGAAAATCCCGATCCAAACGATATTTATGTAGTCATGGCACTTAACGCCAGAGCGCTAAACGAGGTCGAGTCCGCGCTGAGTAAAATCAACAAGGGACCTCGAGAGTTTAGCTTACAACAAGAATTCAGCGACGAGTTTGGAAATACTTTTGGGGTGGGAGAGTTTAAAGCTGAAAAAGGCAGAAAATTTCAAATTTCTGTCGAAAACATTCGACAGGAAGGAAGGCCTGATTCCAATCTTGCGGTTGTGACGCTGATTTATAATCTTTCTCGCCCCAAGAAATTGACTTCTGTTTTAGATATTGAATCTTTGGGCTCTGGCGACAGTGAAAAAATCATAACAGAGGCCCTACGGAAAACTCAGATTCATCTTTATCGAACGCATGAGAAATTGATGCAGTTTTCTAAAGACCTTCTCGATTTAAATTTGTTTGAAATCCAGTCACGATGGAAAAAATTCCAACAACCCCAAAACATTGAGTTCTATAGGGAAGTTTACAAAAAACTCTCCGAAGCCCTAGGCCGAGCCCTCGAACTTTGAATTCTTAAGCCGAACTTATTAAAACTGAATTGAAATTATACTTGTTTTAATATATACTCTTTTAGGTATGTGGGTGATTTTAGAGAAAAAGTCCGTTAGTAAAAGCATAAAAAAAATCCCCCACGCCGTGATTGTGAGATACGAAGCTTGGAAACGCATTGTTGAACTTCAAGGACCTCAGGGCCTTAGACTCATAAACGGGTTTTCGGACGAGGCCTTGAGCGGTAAATGGGATGGCTTTCGTTCTTCCCGTTTAGGACTTCAGTGGCGAGTTATTTACACAGTGGTGGGTGATTCCCTTGAGGTTTTTGTTATTGAAATCACACCCCACGATTACCGAAGGAGATAAAATGAAGAAAATTAGAAGAAATGAATTTGTTCGCGCCAAAGTTAATACCAGCGTAACTCCTGGGGTGATGTTGAAGACTTTGAGAGAGCTGCAAGGATTGACTCAAGAGGAGTTAGCAAAGGTGACTGGCATTCCTCAATCCAATATTTCTGCACTCGAATCGGGAAAGGTCCAAATGGGGAGAGACCGAGCTCTTGTTTTGGCCGAGGCTCTTTGTGTTCATCCCGCAGTTATTCTTTTCCCGGATTTCGATGCTCGCAAAGTTGCGTAATTTTAGTGTTTTTTAACAGGATCTTTGGGTGTTGGAGACTCGTTATCGTTTATAAGTTCGTCGGGTCTACCTCTATCTTTTTCACTTAAAGGATTGGAGGATTCTGATTTGCTAACAAGTTTGGCAATTTGGTCGGCGACAAATTCTGGGGTTTGCCCAAGGACTTCAATACCCAATTTAAATGGCCCCCGACGTCAGCAGCAAAGACAATTCCACCAATCACGGCGACTCCTTTGAGTGTCTTTTGTAAATGTTTCAAGGGCTCTGGGGTCTCCAGATTTGGTGTCCTGAAGGAAATTTGAAATTTTAATGCGAAAACCATTGTCGGGTGAATTTCTTGCGAGGTCTAACAGTTTCCCCTCGAATACTCTTAACTGTTGCTGACGAAAAAAAGTATCAGTAACATTTTTCCCGGCTAATTCGGTTTTCAACTGCCAGTAAGAACTCGCGTCCAATTAAACTTGTTCCATATGTTGAAACTCGTCAAAAAATTTTTCTCCGACCTTCCGTCTTATGTTGCCAGTGGTGTTGCCGATCCCGTCGACTACCAATCCCAATGCAAGGAGGTCACCGTAGATTGCGACTGATGAGGCTAAACCGTCACGATCCCTGTCGCGAGCCGTGACTTTTTGAGGGACAGGTGCCGCGGCCGGTGGTTCGCCCTCCTGTGCACCTAGGTTAAATTCTAGAAAGATCCCTAGGCTAATTGCAATGATTGAATATTTCATAGTTTTTTAACTCCTACGCGGCCTTTTCAAGAATTTTATGTTTTGCTGCCCAGGCTCTAAATTTTTTTCCTAAATCTGCAAACGATTCGACTACGAAAACATCTTCTTGAAGATGCCAAATATCGTAATCTTGGTTTGAAGTGATTTGCACATCAAAGGGATGTCTTCGGCAGTCCGGACCCACACAAAATTCGAGCTCCTGAGGCGACGAAACCGAACCTGCCCCGTAAGCCCTCATTCCGCCCGCTGAATGTTTTACTAAACCAAACTCCACTGTGAACCAATAAAGGCGTTGCAGTTGTAAGTGCACTTCGTGATCCTCAGGATACTTGGCAAGTGCAGCAGCGCCAACGTTACCGATGGCTTCAAAAAATTCTGTGAAATCAGGATTTGTGAGTAAAGGTGTGTGGCCAAAGAGATCGTGAAACATGTCAGGCGCGGGCGTGTACATCAATTCATTTCGTTTACGAATAAAATCTGTTGATGGAAAAATTCTTTGTGAAAGCAGTTTGAAAAAATCTCGGGGGTGCACAAGCCCATCCACACGCAAGAGTTTCCAGCCCGTAAAACTTTCGATTCGTTTGCTCACATCAATGAGTTTTGGAATCTGTTTACGTGGTAGATCCAAGCGCCTCAGGCCCTCGATAAATTCATCGCAGGCCCGACCCGGCATAAGCGAAAATTGCTTTTGAATTAAAAGCTCCCAGGTTCCGTGTTCCTCTTCAGTATATTGAGGAACAGGTACCTGCACCAATGGCTTAAATTCTACGCGACAGTATTGTGTTTCCACCCCAAGGCCCCCCATGACCTTAGGGTTTATCTTAGCGCATTTTTGATTTGAGTTCGAGAAATGCTAATTGCATATATTGCAACATGCTGAGATAACTCAGAAAAACTGAAATCCAAAGTGCCACAATTCCTATGACGTGGGATGGCAAACCGAGCGGATCAAACTCGAGCATCAGGGCTCCAAGGCCCACAAACTGCGCAAAGGTTTTTAATTTCCCCGTGCCACCGGCACCAATCACTAAACCCTCAGCAGCCGCCATTGCGCGCAAACCTGTAACTAAAAATTCACGGGCGAGCAGCAGCGTGGCTAAAGAGGGTGAAAGCGGATTGGAATTTCGGCCAACTAAAAAAATCAAAGCCACGCAAAGCAAAACTTTATCGGCAACAGGATCAAGAAGTTTTCCTATCGGAGTTTCTTGTTTAAATTTTCGAGCGTACCAACCGTCTGCGATGTCAGTTAAACCCGCAACAACTAAAATTACACAGGCCCAAAGTCCCTGGCCTTCTGAAATCAAAAATGCAAGCAGTGGCAAGATCGCGATTCGTGTAACTGTCAGAAGGTTGGGGACGTTAAATAATCGCCGGTTCATGTTAGGGTACCTGCCATGAGAATTAACTGGACCCGATATTTTTTAATTCTAACCGCCACGCTTGTGGGACAACTTATTGCGGGGTGCGCTTCAAAACAAGCCCTAGCCCCAACTGTTGAGTCAAAATCCTTTGATGGGGATTTTAGCTTCTTAAGCTCAAGCACTCCCCGGGTGGTGATATTGTTTATGAGTGATCTCCATGGTCGCCTGCAGCCTGATGGGGCGGGTAGGGGTGGCTATGCTCGAATTGCCCAGCTTGTGAGTGCCCATCGTAAAAATGCTGGCCCCAAAACAGATATTTGGGTCATTGTGGGGGGCGATGTCGCAGGTAAAGGAGCCGTGCCTTGTGTTGTAACCCATGACAAAGCTTGCTTCCCGCTGCTGGGTAAAATGGGGATTAACTTAGGTGTTTTGGGAAATGGGGAACTCAAAAGATCCCTTAATGATGTCGAAAATTTAATAACCCTTTCTGGAATTACCTGGATCAATTCCAATGTCGTTTCAGCAAATTCTCGAAAACAACAAATTTGGAAATCTTTTTTGCCCTGGACCGGCGAAAAATCAGGACTTTCAATTAATTTTGCCAGCTGGACTTTGCCCCCTACACCCGGAGAAGTTGATCCCAAGAAAACGGGCTATTTAGCTCGTATGCCCGTTGTCGAAAACGAAATCGGCCTTCTGTCTGCGCAAATTCCAGCAGGATCAAATATTGTTTGGCTTCCCCACCAAACTTGGACAGCTGACCAAGAAACCGTAAAAAGTTTATGTGCCCAGAATAAATTTAAAAATTTGGCCCTACTCAAATCAAATGATCATGTTCACAAGCGAATTGATGACTCTGGTTGTTTTGGAATTTTTGAACCCGGTCCCTTTGGTCAGGTTGTAAGCAGGCTCGTTTTTGAAAAAGACTCCTCTACGGGTGAGGGGCTGCAACTCAAAAAACATGATTTCATTGATATCGATGAAAAAATTTCACCCGATATCGAAATCGAAAATGAAATTGCATTGCTTTACAAAAATCACGCTCCACAAGCTCAGACTCTTGTTGGTCAATCTCAAGAAATTTTGCCCGTTCAAAAATTAGGTGACAGGGTCGCCGTGGCCCTTCGTGAAATTACTCGGTCTGATGTCGGAGTCTATAATCGAGGAGGAGTAAAGGAGGATCTCCCCCAGGGTCCCGTGACCCAAGAGAGACTCTCATTTTCACTCCCCTACAATGATGATGTGGTGGGACTTGATTGGAAATTTTCTGATTTCGAAAGGGCGCTTTGTCAGGCCTCTCGACGTTCGATTGATAATTTTTTAGATTTTGGTTCTGAACTTTTTATTGCCGGTGCTCGCATTGAAGGATTTGGCACTCCTAATTGTAAAGTCATTTTAGACAAGCCCCGAAGCCAAGTTAAAGTCGCTATGCCTGAGTATTTGTCCAAGCGATCTGAAAGATGGCTTGGGACTGAACTTAGGGGCAGGGTTTTTAAATTTGGAGTGGATATCCATCGAGCGCTCTCGTTGAGTGTTCAGCGAAAGGGTGGGGTCTTTTGAAAGTTTTCTCAAATTTAGCCATTTCTCTTGATGGAAAAATCGCAGACCTCAGTGAGCCCAAAAAATATTTGGGCACTCCCTTAGATCGAAAAGTCATGCAGCAAATTCGAAAAAAAGCTGATGCCATAATTGTGGGGGCTCAGACTTTACGTGTGCATCCTCATTGTTACAAAGTTAAGGCAGCTAAATGCCAACCGGTAAATGTCATTCTTACTCAAAAAGGCGATCTGCCTTCTGATATTCCGTTTTGGCAGGATGATGGTGTCGTTCGTTTTGTGTTTACCACCCAAGCGGGCCAACAAAAGGCTGAAAAAGCTGCTAAAGAAAGAGCCTTTGTTGAAGTTTGCGGAGAGGACTCCATCGATCCCTCTTTGGTTCTTGAAAGACTCAAAAAATCAGGTCTGAAAAATATTTTAATTGAAGGTGGCGGCGAAATCATGGCTTTGTTTTTAAAAAGTCAGCTTATTGATGAGCTCTATGTAACACTCACCCCTTGGATTTTGGGTGGACGACAAAATCCCAGTTTGGTGGGCGGTGAGGGACTTGTCCCATGGACTTCTCTGCAAATCAAAAGCCTGGCTCGAAAAAAAAATGAAGTTTATTTTCGTTTTGCTGTAAGGAAACAAAAATAAAATG
>CAXNEW010000070.1:0-7060 GCA_964201665.1 Bdellovibrionota bacterium | reverse complement strand
TATCCCATTTCGACCAGATTTTTTACAGAAAGCTCTTGGGAAATTTTCCAGGTAAGTTTTGCCCGAATCGCCCCCGTATCTGAGACTCCCCCTGAGGCTTCCTTAACAACCCACCGTGCAACTTCAGGCAGGATTTTTTCAATTGTTTTTTTAGATTCGGCTTCTACGAAATCATCAACTTTGCGTTGATATTCTCTGCGAAGAGATTCTCGGGTTTTTCGGTCTTGAGTTGAGATTTTATTTCCTTCAGCTTCAAAAAGTTGGAGACGCATCGGCTTTATGACTTTGCGACTGATTTCTTTATCCGATGGGCGAAAGGCTTCATATATTTCTTTGGGAATTTCACGACGAATTGCGCGTTCTACAAGGTTTTCAGTTACACCCAAGGAAACTACCCATTGAGCTGCTGCACCTATGTAAAAAAGGCCCGTGCTAATTTCAGACCCCAATCCGCCGCTCTCAACAGGTTTTTTGGGGCCCGGGGTTTCAAGAACTCTGCTCGTTAAAATATTTGAACAAATTGAAAAAATTCTCGAATCAGGAAAGTTGGGGTCTGGCTTTGTTGGGCCCTCTCCCTCTTTTGCTAGAATTTTTTTACAGTCTGCGAGATTTTCTGCGTACCAGGGATCTAGCTTTTCTAAATTTTGAGAAAAAACAAAGCTGCCCCCCAAAATTCCTGTAAAAAATACAAATCGCCCAAAGACCCCAAACATCATTCCCTTTTTCGGGTAAAAGGCTGTAAAAACTTAGATTTTTTTAGATTGAAGCAGGTTCATCAACCAAGGCTAAAAAGTCGTTGGCTTCGAGAGTCTCTTTTTTCAAAAGGTCATTTGTAATTCGATCCAATACAGCTCGGTACTGTGTAAGAATTTTCTGAGCATTTTCAAACTCTTCGTCCAAAATTCCCCGAACTTCTTTATCAATTTTGTTTGCGAGTTCCTCACTCACAGGCAACGACTCGTCGCGTCCAAAGGGGTTTTCTAAAAATCCCGTTGATCCGGGCATCAATGACACCAAACCGACACTTTTTCCCATTCCGAACTCGCTGATCATGCGTTTTGCAATTGTCGTAGCTCGTCTAAGGTCGTCTTGGGCACCGGAGGTAACTTCCCCAAAAACTAGACTTTCAGCGGCCCGTCCCCCGAGTAACACTCGAATCATGGACCTGAGTTGCCCTGCTGTCATGAGGTGGCGATCCTCTTCTGGAATTTGAAGGGTAAACCCAAGGGCCCCAGAGCTTCGGGGAACTATAGAAATTCTATGTACCTTGTCGGCACCCGCAGTTTTATTAGCCACCAAAGCATGGCCGGACTCATGAACTGCAATAATTCTTTTTTCAGGTTCATTGATGACCCGATTTTTTTTAGCAAGACCCGCAATGACTCGGTCAATTGCGTCCTCAAAACAACTTCCATTTACTGTTTTTAAATTTTTTCGAACAGCTAGAAGGGCTGCCTCATTCACGACATTGGCAAGGTCAGCGCCCGAAAATCCTGGAGTTCGTGAAGCTACCGTTGCTAGGTTCACGTCTTCTGCCAGTTTCACCTTCAAAACATGAACTTTAAGAATGGCTTCGCGCTCTTTGATGTCGGGTTTATTTACAACAATGTGTCGATCAAAACGACCTGGCCGGAGAATTGCGGGGTCTAAAACTTCGGGCCTGTTGGTTGCGGCCATAATGATAACGCCTGCATGATTATCAAAGCCATCCATTTCAACTAAAATCTGATTGAGGGTTTGTTCTCGCTCGTCATTTGATTGCATTCCGCCGAATCCACGAGATTTTGCAATGGCGTCGAGCTCATCAATAAAAACTATGCAGGGAGCGTTTTTTTGGGCTTCACTGAAAAGATCTCGCACCCTAGCCGCACCAACGCCAACAAACATTTCTACAAAATCCGATCCCGAAAGTTGCATAAACGAAACCCCTGACTCACCTGCGACAGCACGAGCTAACAGAGTTTTTCCGGTACCCGGGGGACCCACAAGAAGGACTCCTTTAGGAATGCGTCCTCCAATATCCAAAAATTTCTGTGGGGTTTTTAAAAAATCAATAACCTCGCGCAATTCCTCTTTGGCCTCTTCGGCTCCAGCGACGTCAGCAAAAGTGGTTTTTTCTTTTTTTTGAGTCACCAATCGAGCTTTGCTTTTTCCAAAGGTCATAAGTCCTGGAGGGCCCTGTTTGAATGCCCTACCCAGCAGAAATTGCCATAGAAAAAACATTAAAATTAGCGGCAGAACCCAGGTAAATAAAAAATCTTGAAGACCCCCACCCGTCGATCGTCCCTCGTAGGCAACGAGTTTGGTTTCTAGGAGGGGTACCAAATCAGAATCTTCGACCCTTAAAGCAACAAAGCGTTTTTGGGGTTCAGATTTGGTCAACCCTTCAACGGTGTCTGGAGTTAAAATGACCTTTGAAATTTCTCCAGCCTTAATTTTTTCTTTAAGCTCGGAATAAATAACGACTTGGGACTGAAGATTTTCTGAAAACTGTGAGGCAAAGTACAAACCAACAAGGGTCAATACGATAAACCAAAAAAAACCTGGGCTCGTTTTTGAGAATCTCCCAGATTTTTGATTTTTTTTAGGTTTTGATGGTTTTGGCATTCAGTATATTTTTATTTAAAACGAAAGCTCTAAGATTCCTCAGGCCCGTCTCCCTCAAGCTCTTCAGCATGCTCAGGAATAAAAACCTGAGTCCTACTCTGAAGTTCACTTTGAATGTCCAGATCGTTGGCAATTTTTTGTTTTAAATTTTCAACCCGGTCCAAATCGCCTAGTTTTTCAAAAGCCATAATGGCGTAACGAATTTTTCCAAGGCCCTCGGCCACTTCGGCACATTTTTTTAAATCTGCATTATTGTCTGGGCTTTCCGCTAAAACGCGGAGACTTTTTAAAAACAAAAAAGTATTCCCCTCGTCTCGGGCTAAATCCCTAAGCTTTTTCATTTTTTCTTTATCACCAGCCTGCTGTGAAAAATCTAGAGCATCACTAAACCAGCCTTCAGATTCGAAATCTTGAGCGAGTTTAGAAAGCTCGGCCTGCTGAGGTCGCTTAACTCCGTAAAGAATGTCTCGTTTTTGAATAGGGCCTAAAAGTTGAGTCACGCTTGTATATGAGCAAAAACCTCAAGCCTTCACAACCCTGTTCTTTTTTTACCTAAAATGAAACTGGAGCTTTGACCCCCTGGAGGCTATCCGCTACGAAAATGAGTCGGGTTTTATAATTGTTGGGAGGCGGTCTATGAGGAATGTGAAGAATCTCTTCAAAAAATCAGTTTTGGTTTTGGGCTTTAACTTTTTTCTGCCCAGTAGCTTCGGCACCGATGGCTACGGCAAGGGTTTTGCCTTTAGAAATCCTTTTACGACCTTAGGAATTTTGCCAATTGAGGATGTTGGGAGTCTTCTAAATTTTCAGGCTGAAACCCATCCCTTAATTCAAGAGGCCTACGATTTTTGGAATCAAGTTTTTGCGGCAAATCAGTTGCAAATGACCCCAAAAGACCACATCAGCAAACAAGCGGTAGTGGAAGCCTATCGGTTTTTAAAAGATCCGGGACTTTTACCGAGTTATACACAGGCCCGGTTTAAAGAAACCGTAAACGGAAAAAAGGCTGATGCCCATCTAGCAGTAGGCCCAGCCGAGTTTTTTGATTTTTCAGAAGCTCGCAAGTCCGAAATTAAACGCGGATTTTTTGTGGGCGACCTTTGGATAAAACTGAGTAAATTGATCACAAATTTAGATCAGGGTTTAGAGCTCGAGTTAAGTTCAAAATTACATACTGAGGAAGTCCAAATTTTACTTCAAAGTATGCGGGCTGAAGTAGAGATCCTTCGTGAGGCCATGCTTACTGACCTTTTTTTGAGAGAGACAAAAATTGAAATCATTGTGAAATCGCTTCGAGAGGGCAAGTTTAGAACCCGATCTGAAGAAAACATTCTTTTTATTCTTGATGCTTTTTTCAGAGCGACTCCGGGAGGCTGGGCTCGGTTTGATCAGTTTTCTGATACCCAGTCCTATTTGAGAAGCATTATTGTTGAACCCGCCGATCACAAACACCTCGACCTTGCGCTTGCCTATTTTTTGCTAACTGAAGAAACACGTCTAGAAAAATTTTATGCAAACCTTTCATTTGCTGATGTCATGGCCCTTCGATATTTTTTGGCTGGCCGCAAAGGTCACTTGATGTTTCTTGAACTCGCCCAAGCAAAAGCGGGCTCTACCGGGCAAATCCACATGGCCCTGGCTAAGTACCCCAGACGATTTGCTTCCTGGCGGGACGATTTTGCTAATTGGCCATTTTTTGAAACGGCTCGAAAAGCAGATACGCCAAAGCCCGATTATCCAGAAAAAATTAGGGATGCCCTAGCAAAACTTGAAAGGGCTTTTTTCAAAATGAAGCCCAGTCCAGAAGAAACACATATGTTTCAGTATCTTTCAGGGCAGGTACGAATTTCGCCGGTGACAGAACTCGAGCCAGGAGAATGCGCCCGAGTTTTAGGCCAAGCCCTAAATAATGGGTCAATTAAGGCTCCAAAAAATTGACGGCTAATTTTTAAGATTTTTCTAAAGTCGCATGTCTGTCCTGACGAAGAGTTTTACTGAGTAAAACTTTTTCGTCAGGAGGATAGAAAAATGAAAAACGACAACAAACCCGCTCAAAAAAAATTAAAAGTACTTTATCAATTCTTAAACGGCCAGTGGTATGCCTTCGCCGAGGGAAATGACGAGGTTTACTTTGGTCGAGTTCCGATGAAGTCATCGGCTCCCAAAGAAAACTCGGGTCAAAACAAAACCCAAAAGGCTTCAGATAAAGCTACAAAGGGCAGCGGACCCAAGGGGGCCTAAAAGGCACCCGTCCGATAACCTAACTAAATTTTCTTTTCTTGTTTTTAGAGAGGGATTTACGTTTTTTTGTAAACTTAGCTTTGAGTTTGGCTCGAAGTTTTGAGGTTTTACTACGGTTTTTAGGTTTAGCTTTTTTTGGCATTAGGGCCTGTTTTGCCTAAGGCGCGGATTGCCGTCAAGTAAGACTCTCTTTAGCTCATTGAATTTTTTGAAATTCTCCCGTTTAATAGAATATAGGACAAACAAATGAGCGAAAATTCAGAACAAGGATCAGCACGAGAACGCCGTAAACCGCGTTACTCAGCCAATTTGAGCGTGATGGTTTTCACCCGAGGCCTCAACCATTTTGTTGCCGAAAAAACTGCGAATATTTCTACTGGCGGACTTTTTGTTTGCACCGACCACCCCGCAGAAAAAGGTGAAAAACTACATATTCGGGTGATGATGACCGATTTGGACGCCTTTTTTGATGTCAAAACTGAAGTTGTTTGGGTCTGCACCAAGGGTAGCGGTCATCCGCAGGGTTTGGGCTTACAGTTTACTGATCTCACTGAAGATCAAAAGAATGTGATCAGTCGCTTTATGCGAAACTATATCAACGTCAAAGTATAGAAAATTTCCCATTTAAATTAACAGTTTAAGGCCGCAGTTGACTAATATTTAGACACCCGATCGCCCCAAATTGTTAATCCCCCAGCATTGTTAAGATCTTGTTAAGTAAGTTCAAGGCTTTAGGCCCCAAAAAGTCCGGCATCCTCTTCGCATTTAAATCCCTATATGGGGATTTTAACAAAACGAACAGTAAGGATTTTAGCTCTTTTGGGGGCAACACTTCTTAACCAGGCTTGCGGAGATCAGCGCCCCAAAGCCGACTGCGCGACTTGTGGCTTTTACACCGACGCTGCTGGTGAAAAACTTTGGCACTGGCCCGATGGTTCTCAGGTGAGCTTTGTACTTGAAAGTGGTTTTCCTGCAGAAATGCGCCCTTCAATGGTTGAAGCCGGCAAAACCTACGCAGAAATTTTTTCAAATACTGGGGTTGCTGTTGAAGACCAGAGCATTAATCCCAGTGCACCGGTTCTGGCTCGCGTTACGGGTACAAGCCCTACGGAGGTCAGAAATCAAACTTCTGGCGACAATATAAACGGTATTTATTGGGTTGATAGTGTTTGGCCCTGGATCAACACCGACCGAAATTCAGACGCGATGACGGTTGTGAAATTTCGTCGGGGTCGCATCGTGGAAGCTGATCTGTATATTCGAGCCGAGAGCTTTCCACTTTCAAATTCATCGTCTCTCGCACTAACTGCGGGCGAAGTTTCTGGAGCCCGGTCACTGGCAGGTTCAATTGACGTTAAATGGCTTTATGTTATCGCCGTTCATGAGCTTGGGCATGCCTTGGGTCGCGTGCACGCCGAAGATGAAGATTCTGTAATGTTTCCCACTGTTGGACTTGAATTTTTAACACAGCCCTTCTCGCAATGGGATCTTGATATCTTCTCTAAAGCCTACAAACTCAGAAACTAGAAATTGTTGACGATCGCCCTAAGGACGTAAAACTAAAACTTGAGTTTCTTTTTAAGGTCTTCAACGCCTTGTTTTACAGGGGCCGGGGCATTTTTTGCGGCTTCATCTAAAGCTCTTTTGGCTGCCGCTTCGGCCTCGCGTTTAGCGGCTTCTTCCGCCTTTCGCTTTTCTTCATCGGCAAGCGACTTAAGCCGCGCGGCTTCGGCTTCGGCCGCAGCCCGAATTTTGTCGGCGGCTTCCTTGGCTTTCCTTCCCAATTCTCCTTTTAGAAAATTCTTGGCAGCCCGCTCGGTAAGTATTTTTAATGTATAGGCCGTGTCAGTTTGGGGAGCACTCATATCGCCAAACATTCGAATTGGAATTTCAATTTTTCCACTAGGCCCTTTGAGCTCGGGAATTCGCACAACCTCAGGCGACAAATAAGCAATCCCTAGAATTTCAATTTGCCGATCAAAACCAATATTGCCTGTCGACTGGAATCTCATTTCGCCAAGGCCCACTTCGCGAGAATCATAATTTACATCAAGATCTTTGAGGATTACCTTTCGACCCTGAATTTCTGTGTCCATTTTGAGTGTTTTAAAATCGCCTCTAAATGCTTTTGATTTATCTTTTTCGGGTAATTTAAAACCGCCGCCCTTAAGGCTAGGTAGAACCTCCAAGGTCATGGTGACCATTTTAACTA
>CAXNEW010000069.1:0-7174 GCA_964201665.1 Bdellovibrionota bacterium | reverse complement strand
ATAGCAGGTCTCTATCGCGGTAAATTTTTGACCAACGAAAACTGCACACTCATTGTTCGACACTTTTCGAGCGGGAAACTGGGCGCTTCAATTCGCTGCGATAACGGAATCAATCACCTTTTTCAGGAAGGTGAATTTTACGAAGAACTCGGAATTTTTACTTTTACCCACTCCGACGGCCAAAGCCATTCCAAATTGACGCTAGCTGCTGTGTTAGTTGACGGCAAACTTGCTCTGAAAGGCTGTTGGATTTCGCGAGTAAATTTTTCAGGAGTTGAATTCAAAAAAACCGGAGAACAGGCGCTCCCCCAAGATTGGGAAAATTTCTTTTTGACCCAAAGTCTGTAACCCTATTGCCCGGTAAATTGGCGTCATTCCACCCGGGGTATGGGCTGTTTGGCCCCAATAACACCCCCTGACTTTGGCATCCAAGCCTCTCAAATACCCCCTTATTTTGGCATTCAGACATCTCAAACACCCGCTTGTTTTGGCATGATGCCTGTGAATTCAAAATGTTATGTAGAGAGATTTGATTCAAATTCAGGAAAGCTTTTCAAATCCTGAAATTTTTTATTGGCTAAAAGACAAAGATTCTCAGAAAGCTGAAGTAGATTTCATCACCAATTTTTTTGGAAGCATTTTGCCGATCGAAGTTAAATCCGGAAAGTCTGGCACGTTAAAGTCACTCGGAGTTTTTACAAAAACTCACAAAAACGTGGAACG
Source organism: Bdellovibrionota bacterium (assembly GCA_964201665.1). GTDB lineage: Bacteria > Bdellovibrionota > UBA2428 > UBA2428 > UBA2428 > CAXNEW01. The sequence goes on along the minus strand of CAXNEW010000069.1, from coordinate 6,451 downwards.
CTTTGTTCAACTCGGCAAAATAGATGAACCCGAAACGAAGTCCTTTGGTGAAGGAAAAACTCTACACCGATGGCCGCTATTTGCTGTAGAACGTTTAGGCGATGCCCGAGCACTCGATAAATAAATGGCCGACATTCTTTGATGTCTTGCCGGCTTATGAGAACTGTTGCTCCGGCAAACCTACTTGCGAAGCCAACCAACGTTGACGGCCTCTCGCCTACTTCACAGAAAACCGTCGGGATTGACGGGACCACCAATGTCACCGGTTTCCTTGTCAAATCTTTTGTTGCCATAAAATCCCCATCCTTAACTAGCATCGTAGCTCGACGAGTAACCCGATGAGGACCAACAATCCTGAAAACCCTCAACAGCACCCAGAATATCGCGAATCCCATTTTTATCAGCTGCTTGGTACTCTTCTTTAGTTGGCAATCTAAGGCCTAACTTCTTACAAGCGGCAACAGCATTTGATTGTTTCATGGGTTCTGCCAAAGCTGGATACCAGACAAGAGGCGGCTTGGAACTTTCGTCTCGCCAGGTTTCACCGCCATCCGCACCACGCATGACAAGCTTCCAAACTGTGCCTTTAGGTTTTACATTTAAAGTAAGTCACCCCATTGGGGCCTTTGCGAACAATGTCGGTCAGCTGGGATTCCGTATCACTAACCCCGTGACCTTTGGCAGCATTAACAGAATTCAAACTTGCGCCACTCAGCGAAACCGCAAGGGCAACACAAAATGAACTGGAAAATTCAAATTAAAACAAAACAAACCTCCTAAGAAAAAAACCCCATTTTTTTTTGCTTTTATAAATATTGTAAACACATTCCATTCAAAGAGAAAGCAGACAGCAGAAAGCAGAAAGCAGAAAGCAGAAAGCAGAGCCAAAAATCTGCCTAGGGTTTGTGTCTATCGCTCTTCTTTTGGGCGCCGATACCTCACATCCTTTGGGTTTTCTCGCACTATTTTGATTGCCAAATTTCGAATTCCGCTTTTTGTTCGCCAGCTTTAACTTGATAAAGATTTTTTCCCCAAGCAGTAGTTGCAAACTTATCTTGAACTTTGATTTTAAACTCTACAGGGGTTTCGGAATATTTTTCATCACGTTTAACCCCAATAAGGGGAGTCAGCACGATTTCAGCGACCGGATCAACACTTTCACCTGGCAACTGGATCCATCTTTCACTTATGTGAACCCTTTCAATTTGGGGGCGCCATTGGCCTTTACCTGCTATTGTTCCTGATACTTCAAATTCAACAATGGCGGGGTCCAACCCAAGAATTCCTTTCGGGTCTACCGATAAAACTCGGGCTCTGAGTTGAGTAATACTCAATCCACTTTGATAAGAATTCCAAGAAATTTTATAAACAACCGGAACATCGGAAACGGGCTTTGGAATCAGATGATTAAATGCAAGGAGCCCGATACCACCTAGAATCAGAATACCAAAAATATTTTTTTTTAAATTGTTTTTCATTTTTTACCTTCCTTCATGCCAAAATTAACTCAAGAGATAACTCGAATAGTCGTCCCAAAATTCTTTTTGAGAATGGGGTTTTAGGAGTTCTTCTACGGGTTCTAGATTAAATCTTTCGGCGACATCATCGACTGGAGATTCGTCTAGCTTATAATCAAATTTTATTTTGGGATTTATTTCTCTGAAATTTTTTATAGCCATTTCTAAAAAATCTTTTTGCTTTAAAACAAATCCGCTGGGCCTTCGAATACGAGTTTGCCTTGTTGGTCCAAATGATTTCAAATGAATGGCAACTTCGTCAGCGTAAACTTCAGCGAGCCAAGAAGCTGGCAAATTATCTCGGACTAAATTCCCTCCACGAAGTGTCGGCAAGGAAGCTCCGGCCTTCCAAGATTTTGCAAAAACGGGTAAGAGCCGATCTTGATTCTCAAAAGCACCTATGGGGTTGGGAATAATAATTTTTGTGGTATTTACATTTTCTTTTTGAGCCCAAAATCTCGTGGCCTGCCAAACCCAATTTTTTGAAATCCCATAGGGACTTAAAGCTTCAGAGGCTCCTTCGAGTCCAGGTGTCTCGCACCCTTCATTAGGTTCAAAAATAGTACCGGTGTGAATTAAAAGGCCCCCACCACCTTGTGAAAAAATTTTTAGGTTTTTCTCCACACCCTGCAGCGACTCCAAAGCCGACTTTGAATAATTGAAATCCATTTTTCGGTACCCTGAAATGGGGGCTCCGTGATTGATCCAAACTTTAAATTTATTTTCGACTAAAAGTTTTTCAAAAGCGGGACTGCCTAAACTCGAGTTTGAAACCCAGTTTTTTATTTTTGAGAACTCCATACGGGCTAGTCGCTGAGGGTCATTTCGAGTTTCGTCGAGTGTTTGAGTTAAAGTCGCCCAAACCTCCCAGCCTCGATCAACAAGCGAACGTCCAATATGGGCGCCTGTAAAAGAAGTCGCCCCAGTGAGAAGAATTTTAAAATCCATAATCTTTGTTCTGTTTTAATTCATCCGACCAAGCTTTTGGGGACCCCTATCCTTTTGGATGCATCCGCGGCACTCAAATGAATTTTAAACTAGGTCTAAATACCTGTTTTTATTGGCAGACCACAAGGTAACACCGCGTCACCCTTTAAAAATTTGCTAAAATAACCGATAGGTTAGGGAGAGATTTAGAAATTATGAGTCATGAATCAAAACTCATCGCTATTAGTCCAAATTTGGGCACCTTTTTTTCGGAGCAAGTGACCGAAGTGGCGCGCAAACAGGGACTCAAGGTAGAAGCTCCGGTAGTGAACTATTTGGGCTCTCTTTTGGAAAGATTTTCAAAAACTCAGAATTTTTTAGCAACCAATCCTGAGGGAAAAAAAGAATTTCGTCGATTGACCCTTATTTGGGCAGAATCTGCAACAGCGACACCCAATGATAAATACTTTTTACTGACTCAACTTGGAGACATTGCTCTTTTCACCTCGGGTTTTTTTGCTGAAAGAATTCCGAAATCTGCTGTGGATTTAGATTTTTATATGGCCATGGGCGAACAGGCCTATGAACAAGCTGGCCAAATTCGAGAATCCATTCAATCCGAACGCGCGCTAAATGTGTTTTTTGAGCTATCAAAAAGTTTTCCTAATTTCACTGAAGTTCTGGCTGAAATCTCGGAGCAATCTCTGTTAGCAAACGAAAAGGATTTACTCAGGCTTTACGAGAAGTGGCTTAAAAGCGGCTCCGCGCGGATAAGCCGTATGCTTAATGAAGTCGGCATTATTACAGCCAAAGGACCCTTAGACCAAAACGACTAAATACTATGAAAATTTTTTATGAAATCCAGTCTTTCTTGGAAGAAACCTACGGAGCAAAAACCGGACTCGATGTTAGGGATTTTATTAGACCCGTCGCCGGACTCGATAACCTAGGTCAGCTTTGGGTGGACCAAACACAAAATGGAGATCTCGATGTTGCGGTATTACTTGATCGCGACATATTGGCCGCTTGGGAAAAACCGCAAGACTTATCGCCGCGCGCTTTGTCTGTAAGTTTTGAAGAAATAAGCCATTTTGTTTACCTGGCTTATAACCACGAAAGAAAACGAAATATCACGCGGCTGGAACTCGAAGCCCAGTCTGAAGTGGATCGTATTTTACTTGCCTTTCACAAGACTCATGAGGCCCATCCCCATGGGGGCGAAAACTTACTTAACGAACTTGTTGCAATTCCCTATTCTGATCAGGCCGGCTCGACCTACGAGGAAGCGCGCGAGCTTGCCTCTAAATTCATCCGAAATTTGTCGGGAGGAGATCCCCGCACCTGGACCCCTACCGAATTTGAAATTTTGAGGAAATTTTTCCACAGCGATTTATCTGAGAAAATTCATTTAGCCCGAGGTAAAAAGTTGTGAGCGCTAATCCCCGAAATGCTCCACGGGCCCAAACCCGCGCACTGGTTTTTTGGGGACAAAGTTGCGTTCAATGTTTACTTAAAGATTTTTCTGAAACCGGCGCGAGAATAAAATTTACTCCAGGCTTTAAAATAAAAAAGGGCGAAGAAAGTTATGTTTTATGGAAACCCTTGCCTCATGTAGAGCCCATGAAGCTAAAAATTCGATGCGAATGGGCCGACCTCGCGAAGGGTCTTGCCGGATTCACTTGGCTTAGGCCCGGCTCAAAAGAACTTACGGTCATTAAGCGTTTGGTAGACTTTCACCTACGCTGATTTCCTGATTCTAAAATATTTTTTTATACACGGTACACCGAAAAATAAATGAACTCTCTTCTTTGGGGGAAGAACCCGAGCCAGTCAATTCCAGGTGATGGGCATTTTGCCGTCGCGGTTTTCACCTGAGGCATTCTTGTCATTATTCACAATTAAATTCAGTCTTTTTCTAACTTCATCTCGGCTGAGACCTGATTTTTTCTTGCGAAACCAACCTCCGCCGCCACCACCGCCGCGCAGATCGGGTCCTTTGATTTTTAGATAAACAAAACCGGCAACCAGGCCGCCCAAATGCACCAAATGGGCAACCCCTGAGTTAGGATCTCCAAGCGCTGAAAAAATTTCAATCGCCGCTAAAATAATTACAAAATGTCGCGCCCTCACCGGCACCAACATAAACAAATGCAGTATAGAGTCGCCGTAAAGCATTCCTACGGCCATCAGCAATCCATAAAGAGCACCTGAGGCTCCGATAATGGGATGATTTCCTAAGGAGCCCGATCGATCTGGGAAAAAAATTATCGAGGCCACCCAAATCAAAGTTTGCAGCAAGGCGCCTCCGAGCGCGCAAACCGTAAAAAATTTTAAAAAGGGTTTTGTGCCCCAACGAAACTCAAGTTGCGATCCAAAAGAATAAAGTACCAGGCCATTAAAAAATAAATGCATCAAGCCCCCGTGCAAAAAGGGGTAGGTGGCAATTTGCCAAAACCAGCCTTGCACAAACAATACCGGGGTAAAACCTAAAATAGATTCAAGGGGAATTTTTAAAACCGCGCGGGCTATGAGCTGAATCAAAAAACCTATGCCGATGGCCCAAAGTAAAATTCGAACGGCCGGAGCTAGCCTGGGCTGCATAAAACCTGAAGAACCGTAAGAATAGGAAGACATGAGATTCTAAGAATGTCAGGCTTTAATCAGCCATGCAAGATGCCAAAAAATAGAAAAACCCCGACCTGCCTAAAAAGGCAGATCGGGGTTCAAAAAACTCAAAGCTAATTTTTAAAAAACTTTTGTAACCTTCAAAATATAAGCCCAGAGTTTACTGTCTACCCAAGGATCTTTGACCCCAGCGGCTTTCCTGCCGCCTTTCGTGTCATTCTCTAAGGTAAAAGCAAGGCCCCAGTTATCAATTGCAGGACTGGTGTAACCAATTTCAAAAACATCCCAGATGACTCTCCTTGCGAATCCCGAATTAGTGGCGCCACGATCCGAAGGAAAATAATTGTAGGCCAATGCCAAATATGCCGACAAAGAGAACTCCTCGTTGAAAGCAAAATCGGGGATGAGTTCAAGTGTATAACCAAAATGCGCGTTTGATTTCGATCGGTCGGCTCTCTTATATTTTTCTGACAAAGCATAGGAAAAAGTGTTTCGAATCAGAGCACCAAAATCGCCGAACTTTTGAGATAATTCAGGCCTAACATAGACGGTCCCAAAATTATTTGCATTGTATTGGTCTGCTAGCACGGGGAGTAGGTATCGATAATTAACATCTAAATTCCATCCACCAAACTCAGCTACTTTCGTATTTTTAAAGTTAATTCGGGAATAGAGAATAGAAGAAGTGCGGCTAGCGTGAGGAACATTGATTAAAGTTTCTGAACTAAACTTCCAAGAATCATTTAACTTTCCACCAGGCCCTAGCAGAAACAAACTTGACCACTCCGTTTTGGCTTCTGGAGTTGTTAAGTTGTATTCTAAGTACATAGGCACGGCTGCCACGCTTGTAACTGCCGACAAGGTGAGTACGCCCAAACCAAGTTTCATTAATAAATTTCTCGTTAAATCTTTCATTAAGCTCATAATCCTCGTTTTTTCCTTTCAACGTTTTTTGAAGTCGAGAAAGCTATCCAAACCCGGTGGGCAGTCAACTGGTAGGATGCTTTAAGCCCAAATACTGACCTAAAACTGATGACCAAAGGGGCATTTGAGGCTTTCTTCGAGCCTTAAAAGCTCGTTGTACTTTGCAATTCGATCACTGCGACTGGCTGAGCCCGTTTTTACCTGGCCAGCACCCGTTCCAACGACGAGGTGAGCTAGGGTGGTGTCCTCAGTTTCACCCGAACGATGCGAAACGACCGATTTGTATCCCGAGGCCTGCGCGAGTGACATCGTTTGAAGAGTTTCAAGGAGTGATCCCACTTGGTTAAGTTTAATCAAAATGGCATTGGCCGCCTTTTTTTCGATTCCTTCTTTGAGTCTGGCTGCCTGGGTCACAAATAAGTCATCACCCACCCACTGAATTTTATTTTGAGGATCAC
>CAXNEW010000068.1:0-7307 GCA_964201665.1 Bdellovibrionota bacterium | reverse complement strand
GATTGTTTTAGAAAAATCAAAACTGGTTGAAGACGGTCCGACCGAATCCATTTTAAATAAACTTATCGAAAAATACCGATCCTCAGAACCCTGGGACGAAGACCCTCTTGGAGAATTGCCTGATGCTTGGACTTAATACTTTGTTGCAGCTGGCGCGCATTCGTTTTTGGCTCATGATTCGCCAAAAACTAGGCTGGATGAGTTTGCTTGTGGGCGTTGGCCTTGTAATTTTGTCTGTCATTACGGCCAAGGTGAGTTTTGTAAAACCTGAAAAGATTTTTTGGGATTTTTCGATGGGGGCTGTTTTTGTTTTGCAGGTAGGTCTGGCCATTTTTTTGGGCAGCCAGTTATTTCCGGACGAAAAAAATAGACGCACTTTGCATTTGCTTTTAAGCGCCGGGGTTTCGCGTGCCCAATGGGTTGTAGGCAATATTGCGGGCCTTTGGTTTGCGCTCACTTCAATTCTTTGTTTTTGGTATGTGACCTTGGCCGTGACTTCACTGGTAACTTTTGAGCAGTTCCCCTGGACAATGACTTTTCAGGCCACGTTTTTATTGTCTCTTGAGGTTTTAGTTTTGTTAGCCTTAGGCTTTTTGATTTCATTTATTGTGCGACCGCTTTTAGCACTTACGGCAACGGCCTTTTTGACTTTGCTTTTGCACAGTTTGTCGCAACTTCAGCGCGTTTTTACTGATCCCCAGGTTGGAGCCTATATTGAAGAAGGCATTGCAAAATATATTTTGTTTATGGCCAGATTCCTTCCGCCCCTTGAGTGGTTTGATTTGAAAGTTTTTATTGGATTTGATCCTTCAATTGCGTGGGCCACTGTTTTATCACTCGGAGGACTCGCCTTCGGTTGGGCTTTACTTTTGGGCGCATTCTCGATTTTTCGATTTGAACGGATGGATTTGTAATGCCCGTTGAACGAGTCCTGCTCGATTGGAGCAACCTAAATGTTGACCCCCTTATGCTCGCGATTTGGCTGATCGCAGGGGCACTTTTAGGGTCTTTTGCCACCATGATGGTCCACCGCATACCTCGCGAAATTCCGCTTGGGCTTTTTCCGCCCCATCACAGATCGATTTGTCCGCAATGCGAAAAAGTTATTCCTTGGTACCGAAATATCCCAATTTTGGGTTTTTTGATGGGGCGAGGCCGATGCAGCCATTGCCAAAAAAAAATTCCTATTCGGTATTTAGTTATCGAAATTACAACATGCCTTTTATTTGGTTTTAATTATGTGCTTTGCGAAAATTCCCCGCTGCGACCCGGCGAAGATCTTGGATTCTATTTAGATCTTTTTAAAAATCAGGCCTTCACGTTAGCCCTTATCACAACATTTTTTATTGATATTGATTTTCGCATTATCCCTGACAGGTTTTCGCTTGGCGGCTGGGTGGTGGCTCTCATTTTTGCAGGTGTCGTTGGCAGCCCTCCCTTTTTAGAATCTCTTTTAGGAGGTCTTTTGGGTTTTGGTCTTTTTTTTGGAATGGCTTTGTTTTACTTAAAATGGAAAAAAATCGAAGGCCTTGGCATGGGCGATGTGAAAATGATGGGCTGGGTAGGGTCGTGGGTAGGTTTTTTTGCTGTTCCGTTTGTCATTCTTTTTGCCAGCATCACCGGCTTGATTGCGGGACTCCTTGCAATGCGCCACAGCAAAGAAGGGCTTCGCACCGCGATTCCTTTTGGTCCCTTCATTGCGCTAGGAACCTATTTTTGTTGGGTTCTATTAATGGTCGGATTCTGGTAAATTTTTGAAATTATTCCATTTTAGTTTAAACTAAAGGCAGTCTGGTCACGTTTTTAAATTTTTGGGGGATTTATGGGCCTTTTTGGTGGCGGAGGGTCAAAACTTACCGGCGTTGATATTGGCGCAAGTTCGGTAAAAATTGTCTCGGGCTCACTTAAAGGAAAAATTTTTAGTGTTGAAGAGCTCGTGATTGTGCCTTTGCCCTACAAAGCCATCGACGAACGTGGAATTGCCAACTTCGATGTTGTTTCAAATGCCGTTGCCACAGGCATTGCCGAGTTAGGTCGAAAAAAAGTTGATGTATCGACTGCTGTCAGGGGCGGCGGAATTATTACTCGTCGAATTACGATTCCGAAAATTCCCCAACGCGAAATTCCAGACCAAGTGAAATGGGAAGCCCAGCAGGTTTTCCCTCAAGATATTTCATCAATTCTTGTTGAATATATTTTGTTAGGTGAGGGACGAAGTGTACCCAATGCGCCTGCAGATACTGTTGGCTGGGATTTAATGCTGATTGGTGTGCGCGAAGAAGAGGCCCAGGCCCTCATCAATGTTTTAAAAGCGGGCAATGCGAGTGCCTTAGCAGTGGATTTGGACAGTTTTGTGGTTGCAGATTTTTTAGAAAGCGCACTGGCTGTGCCTAAAGATCAGCCAACAGCTTTTGTTGATGTCGGGGCCTCAGCAACCCGAGTGGCTGTAAAGCACAAGGGCCAGTGTGTTTATGTGCGAGAATTTGGAATTGGCGGAAATGCTTTTACAGAAACCATGGCGATGGCTTTGGGTTTAAATTTTGAAAATGCCGAAGTTTTAAAAGTTCAAGAAGATTCAGGAATCCCCAACGAAGCCATCGAGCCCTTGCAAACTTTGCTTTTGCAGTGGAAGGGCGAACTTCAACAATGCGAAGATGTTTTTGTCACGCAAAGTAACGCTGGCATGATTGCAAAGTGGTATGTTTTTGGTGGCGGTGCACGCACCCCCGGGCTCTTTGATGTTTTGCGGGACGAGCGTTTTGGAGACCGAGTGGTGCCTCTGCCAAGTCACGAATTTATCACCTCTAAAAAGAAACACATTGACCCTAACCTACTTGCAGTTTGGTCGTTGCGATTGGTAACTGCAGCGGGTTTGTGCTTAAGGAAGGGGTAGATTTTTTATGGGCTCAATAAATCTTGTTAAATCCCTTAAGGCAAAAAAATCAGGGGCCACCGGTGGCATTGCAGGTGGGTCGGGTTCTGGCCTCATGGGCATGATTCGAAAGTTTACCGAAAGCGGAGCGGCCCTTGATCAGCGCGAAAAACTCTTACTCGTACTTTTCTTGTTAGGTATCGGCAGTATTTTTGGAACCCAACAGTATTTGAGTGTTTTTTATTTTCCGAGTCGCGAAGAAGAAGTCAAAACACAAATTGCTCAAGAAGAGGCAAAAATTGCTGATGTTGCGCAAAAACTAAAAGCTTTTGATTCTATTAAAAGCGATATAGCGACTTTTGAAACGAGCATGGCCCAGGTTCGCGAAAAACTAAATATTATTGAGTCTGTTCAAAAGGGGCGAAATTCAATCGTGCGTATGGTGGATTTTGTGATTAGCGAAATGCCCGACGGAGTTTGGCTAACAAATATAAAAATCGAAAATCAAACGGGACCCTCAAACATCGGAGGCGGTGCTCCGTCTTTAACTCCGCCTCCAAATGCCACCGGAGACGGGCCTTCTATCGGTAATGTTCAAGTTCGCGGCAGTGCACTCAGTCTTCAGCTTGTGAGCGAGTTTATTAAACGGCTTGAGGGAGCCATATTTTTTCCTAAATGGATTCTGGTTGAAACTCGTGATGACGCCTCAGGTGGAGTACCTCAGGGCTTGCCGGGGCAAACCCCAGCGGGGCAAGTTTTAAAACCCTTCGACGCCAAATCCTTTGAAATTAATGCAAAGGTGGTGTCACTGTGAGCATTATTAGGATCCTCATTCGGCTGCCCTTTATTCTTTGGTTTTTAGTTGCAGGCGGAATGGGCTACATGGATTACACGAGTTGGGAAACAGAAACATTCACTCCACTTTTGGGGCAGCTAGAGGCCAAAAAAGGCGAGGTTCTTACCAAACAAAAAGAACTTACCCGCGCACAAGAATTCACCACAAAACGTGAAGAAAAACTCAAAGAGCTTCAAGATTTAACCTTACGGCTTGAGGCGACAAAGTCGGCATTGCCACGAACATCGAGTATTCCAAATTTGCTTAAAGATCTTGCTGATGTTTCAGACAAAGTGGGTTTGCAGTTTTCAAGGTTTCGACCCGAAAAAGAGCGAGCAAAAAAATTCCTTTTAGAAACTCCGATTGCTGTAGATCTAAAGGGCACATATGTTCAAGTTATGAGTTTTTTAGACGGGGCCGCAAATATCGAGCGAATTATTGCCACCGAAAAACTTGACCTAACCAATCCTCAAATTCGAGGGCCTGCGGCAGTTGTCACTGCGACAGCAACTTTAATTACTTATCATCTCGATGAAGCCGCAGTGGCGGCGTCGGTGGCAAACCCTCCGGCAGGCGGCACTCAGCCGGCGGGGAGGTAAATTTGAAGCCTTTGCTTGCTTTTTTTTTGTTGGCTTTTTTGGGCGCCAATTTAAGGGCCCAGACTCCAGCGGCGCCGGGTCCTATTCTTCCGGGCAATGCGAATCCTGTTGCCACGGCGCCCGCTCAAAAAGCTTCCAACACACCCGAAATCACGGGCTATTCGTTTAATCCGCTGGCAATTAAACGAGATCCCTTTTTGCCACCGACTATGGACGCCGGCAAACTTGTTAAAGAAATCCAGGCCTACGATATCAACGAAATGAATTTAGTGGCTGTGTTGACCGGATTTGGAAAGCCTCAAGCCATGATTGCGCTCCCTTCAGGGCGCACAGAAATTGTTTCTGAGGGAGATTTGATTGGCAGGCGAAATGGCCGAGTCGCTAAAATCACTCCAAACGAAATTCAAATCAAAGAATCCTTTAAGGATTATCAGAATCGAATGAAGACCGACATCACCTCACTCGTAATCGCCGATTAGGCGTTCGTGACAGACAAGAGTCGGATAGCCACAGTGACCAGGTTCGAAAGAGTTTTGGCACTGTCAAAAATCTGAAAGGCCTCAAAGGGCTGGTTCCTGCCTCTATAATTAAAGTTTGGGGGAGGGCTTTTTGCTGTGAATTTTAATTTAAAGAGTTTTCTAAAATTCTTTTTTCTTTTGGGTGTGCTCGTTGCAACTCCTCAAATGAGGGGCTTAGGTCAACTTCAAGCTCAAGATTTAAAAGACGAACTCGATGCACTCGAAGATCCTCCCGAAGAAGATCTCTCTCAGTTTGATAATCCCAAACCTGAAAACAATACTGACGAGACCCTTCCCCCCGAAGAAGACATGGAGTTACCCGAAGAAGAAACTGAAACTCCTCCGCCGGTAGCAACACAGGTCGAGCCTCCACCCGCAGAGCCTCAACCCGTCGAGCCCGAAGAAACTCTCGAGCTGGATGAAGACATCGCCGAAGAGCCGCCAGCTCCTGCTGCACCCGTCGAGCCTGTAGAAGAAGTCGCGCCCACTGAGGCTGCTGAAACGGCGCCGGCACCTGAGCCCGAAACAGACGAAACTGAAACCGCAACAGCCGAAGCCCTCACGGGAGTTGAAGACGAGTTGACTGCAAAAATTAACTCAATTCAATTTAGACAACTCAAAGACCGAGTTCGTTTGACGGTTACCGCTGATCGAGCCCTTGATTACAATCAATCAGCTCGAATTGAGCGTCGTCAGGTAATTCTGGAGTTTAAGAATGCCAAGTTTTCAAAATCGAGTTTAAATCGTGTTTTTGATACGGGCGAATTTGATGGGCCCCTGGCACTGGTGCAACCTTTTGAAAGTAAAATTGGTGTCTTGCCGAGTATTAAAATTTTATTTCAGCTACGCGAAAAATCAGATCCTAGAATCACGCGCTCAGGAAATCAGGTTTTTGTAGATTTTTTAATCAAAGGCCAAGCCGGAAGAAAAATTTTCAAAGACGACAGTGCCGAAAATGCTCCTGAATTTCCTGAGACCTTTTTATCTGTTGACGGCAAAGCTAGATATCGAGGCACCCGAATCAGCTTGAATCTTAAGGAGGCGTCTTTAAGAGAAGTCATTGCCATGCTTTCAAATGTTGCCGGCAGAAACTTTGTAATTACTGGGGCTACCGATGCTAAAGTCACGTTGAATGTTAAGGACGTGCCTTGGGATCAGGTCCTTGCAATTATTTTGGTAAACAATCAGTTGGGTTATCAAAAAGTTGGTTCGATTTATCGCATTATGCCCGTTACCCAAATCAAAACCGAAATGGATGCCATTGTGCGGGCCCAAGAAGACAAAGTAAATCTTGTTCCTCTTGAGACTAGGCTCATCCCCATCAGTTATGCGCGCGCCGCCGAATTGAGTGCCAACGTAACAGGGCTTTTAAGTCGTAGAGGCCGCGCTTCAATTGATGCCCGAACTAATTCTTTGGTAGTTACCGATACGGGTGAAACTCTCGATAAAATTATGGCCTACATTCAATCTGTTGATAAACAAACGGCACTTGTTGAAATTCAAGCTCGAATCGTAGAAGCCCAAGAAGAATTCGGCCGAAACCTTGCACTCAACTGGGATTTGGGTCCGCTAACGGCCGGAAGATTTGCCAATTCTACAATTAACACTGGAGCTTCAAACCTCTCCAATCCCACAAGCCGTTTAACTTCTGACGGTGGCAATGCTCGTCTGCGAATTGGACTCGGGGGTTCGCTCAATACTATTGAGGCTCTGTTGGGCTTAGCAGAGCAAAAAAACCAAGCGCGAGTTATCGCAAGTCCCAAAGTCACGGTGCTCGATAACCGGTCAGCGACAATTTCACGAGGCGATCAAATCACTATTCCGGTTCCAGGCGGAAATGGCGCTCCAGGCACTACGGCAACAATTTCGGCAAATCTCTCGCTCTCAGTAACTCCACAAGTTACCTCAGATGGCTATGTGTTGATGAATGTGAGTGTGTCGCGAAATATTCCCGCTGCAGGAAATCCACAGTCCCAAACCACTCGATCGGTGAATACCGAAATGCTTGTTGAAAGCGGAAAAACAGGGGTTCTTGGCGGAATTTACGTTCTGGATAAATCGCAAAACGAACGCGGCTGGCCGTGGTTTCAGCGATTACCCATTTTTGGCGCGCTCTTTAGGGCAAACTCCACAATGATTGAAAACTCAAACGAGCTTTTAGTTTTCATTTCTCCAAGAATTTTAAATGCCGACAAAACTTTTCTTTCATACAAAGACACTCCCAGTGAAAATGGTGGATTTGAGGGATCCGGACCCCAAATGTCTGTTGCGCCAGGAGCCAATTCAACTGATTCAGGCTTGGGTGGAGCGGAGCTAGACGATGATTTGTTGTAGTGTGGATTTTTCCGGGGGCTGTCAAGACATTGGCGCCCGGAGTGGGGCCAAAGAGAATAAAATAAATTTATGATTATTACCCTTTGGGTTTTTCAACTTTTTCTAAACATTGTCTTGGGATTTTTTGCCTTTCTTTGGATTGTTGGACG
>CAXNEW010000067.1:0-7804 GCA_964201665.1 Bdellovibrionota bacterium | reverse complement strand
GATTCTTCTTTAAAAAGGCCTCAAATATAATTTATTTATTTTTATTTGGCTGCAATCTTGGAGGCTCGGATCGCCAAACCACTACCCTGACTCTTTTTCCACCGACTGCAACACTTTCAGCCGGAACCCAACTTAGCTTCGAAGTTTCAGGGGGAACACCTCCGTACCAGTTTTCGCTTCAGGACTACCTTATTCTTGGCCAAATCGATTCAAGCAGCGGAGTCTATACAGCCCCCGCTTCAGCCACCACAAACGTGGTCATTGTCACCGACAGTATCGGCCAAACTGCCAAAGCAACTTTGACCGTTACAAATCCTTTAGCACTGACCGCATCCGCGTCTGCACTAAAAACCGGAGACCAAATTGCCTTGGCGGTTTCAGATGGAATTGCGCCCTTTACGTTTTCTATTTCAAGCGGAACAGGAGCAGAAGTCACCTCCGCAGGAGTATTTACCCCGGCCTGGAATGCCGGCAATTGGACGGTCACAGTCACCGATTCCGCTAGTACCACAGCCGCGTTTGACTTCAGTCGAACCGCCGGTCCTTTTTTATGGGGTACCGAGAATGACGAATCAGTAGTCGGAGGAGTCAGAGACACCACTGGTAATTTGTTTATAGCAGGCAATACCAACGGAAATTTTGCGGGGACCACCTCACTCGGAAGCAACGACGGTTTCATTGCCAAATTTGATTCATTGGCGAGGCTCCAATGGATCAAACAAATTGGCTCAGTTGGGTATGACAAAATCTGGGCTATCGCCCTTGATGCCGACGGTAACATTTATGTAGCCGGCGAAGTCGGAGGTGCCCTTGGCACCAACACACACATTGGCGGTTATGATTGTTTTCTTATCTCCTACGATACCAACGGAAATCTCCGATGGGCTTCTCAATTTGGAACAACCACGACAGATAGGGCAACTTCTCTTGCAATTGATGACACCAATGATCTTATTTACGTAGGTGGTAACACCTACGGCGCAATTGAAGGTAGTAACTCCGGTAACTATGATTTGTTTGTACGTCAGTTTAGCCTTGCAGGGACTCAAGGCTGGACAGATCAAACCGGATCGGCCTTTGCAGATTCACTCAATGCCATCGCAGTTGATCCCTCAGGCTACGTTTACCTGACCGGCGGACTTGGATATGCAAGCTCTGGAATTGGAAGTTTCAATGGACAAAATTATGCCCAATACGAACAACCTGCTTTTATCGTAAAATATTCGGCAGCCGGTTCGGTACTTTGGACAGTTTTGCCTACCGGAAACTCAAACTACCCCGTTGCAGGATTCGGTATTGCCACCGATGCTAGCGGAAATCTTTATGTGAGTTTCCAAGACGCGGGTGCCATGGTGGCCTCTAACTACGGAGTGGCAATGTCGAAATTCAGCACTCACGACGGCGCTATTTCTTGGTCAACCGAGCCCGCACTTAACTACTGGACCTCCTATTTAAAATCGTCAATTGTTTTGGATTCAAGTTTCAATCCCGTTTTGGGTTCTCACTATTCAACTTACAATTACGAAGCCAATACTTATTTTTACCAAACACAAGTTTCTAAATTCAACAAAACAAATGGAAGCGAGACTTGGTCTGAACTCACTGGCGATGTTTCTAATCATTCCTATTTTGCTGGCCTAGTGAATGAGAGCACAATGAACAATCTATTTTTGTTTGGTTTCACAAATGGTTCATTGGGAGATTTTCAAAATTCAGGCAACTTTGATCCGTTTATAATTAAGTATGACTCCAATGGGGATATCCAATGAAGCAAAAACTTGTTGGATTGATTCTAACGCTCGCGCCCCTTCTCGCACTGAGCCAAAATCGAATCGGTTTTTTTGGACTTTCAAACAAAGTGAGTCACACATCGTCAGGACAAACTTCAGCCAGCACCACGACCTATGGTGGAGGATTGCTTTTAGAAAGATCTAAATCTGGATTCAAGGGATGGGAATTTGGTGTTCTATACCTGCCACGATCTTGGAGCCCAGATTCAAACGCCCGGTTTGCCATTTTACCGGCTCATTACAACTATTGGTTAACTCCAATTTTGGGTCTTGGATTTGGTGGATACTGGGGAATGGGTCAGGGGCAAATAGAACTCAATGGCCTTAGCAGATCTTATGCTGACTCACTTCACTCAAAGTATGATTACGGGTTAAGCACCTCGTTTAAAATCAATCTACCCTTTCAAGTTCCTGCTGGCACAAGCTTACTGCTCGAGGCTCGTTACCAATATGGTTTAGCAAATCTTTCAATGACGCCGACTTCAGATCGAAGATACTCCGACCTCAGTTTTTTTCTCGGTTTTAGAATTGGGTCGCTCGGATTCAATCCGGAAGAAAAATCAAAAGGCGGCGGCAGGTCTCGCAAGTAGTCTTTCAGCCACCCCAACTAAAAGAGCCCAAATAAATTTCAGTTACAACGGACGCCGCCCTTTCCATGGCTTTTTCTTGTTCGGCATCCGAGTAGAAACTTCCAAAAATAAATTCCTTTTCTTCGGGCAGCAGGCGCAAATCAAATGTTCCGCGAATTTGTTCGAAGACCCATTTTCCCACCCGCTCACGAAACTGTGGATTTTGGAGTTCACCCAAAACAGCATTCAGGCTTAGGCTAGGGCCCATAATTTTATCAGGGGAGTCTCCCATAAGCGGCATCCGGTTATAGCCTAGCGTCATGACTGCCAAACCCAAATCGACCAAGCCGCGTGCTAGGGGCGGGTCTCCCAATTGTATTTTTTTGCTAAAAAGTTGCGTCCAAAGAGTTTTTTGGTGCGCAAAAAATTTCAAAGGGTCCCCTAAATCACCAAAATTTTCAGTATTTCGTAAACCCAAATCCCGTATAAAAAATCCGAATGAATCTGTGAGAAAAACAAAGGGTCGATGGTTAGGGAGACGATCTCGTACCAAGGGATTCTGAAAAAACAGGGGTTCGCTTTCGCGCGGAGAAACCGTCGGCAGGTTGAAAGTACGAATCGGAGTGACAAGTTCAACCCGTGCTGATCCAATTTGTAAAAGTGTGGGGTATCGGGGCCCCAAAGGCAAACGGCCTATCCTTGAAATACGCGAATCCTCAAACCAAGGAATAAATCCGGGCCCTTTAAAGGCTTCAGCGAGTTGGTCGACTAATTTTGAACGATTGTTTTCAATAGATTCAAAAAATTTAGAAGAAGGATTTTTAACCGAATCAACAAACAAAACATAGAGTGAAACAAATTCAATCCAATCAGCGTAGTTTTGAATTAGAAATTTTTCTAATTCTAATTTCAAACTTGCCAACCCATTTGCCGCTTCAACTTCGCGCAAAATCCAACTTCGCTTTTCGAAAATGATTTCAAAAATTTGAGGAAACGAGTCAAATCTTAAGAATTTAAAAAATTCCCACCGATCTGTTACCTTGAAAAAAAAATCTTTCTGAGCTTTGGGGTCTGTGCCTAATTTAATCGCCTTTAAAAAAATCGAACGCTGATCGAGCCCCTCGTTACCCCACCACCCCACAACGTCCATGAAGTTTGAGCTATAGGTTGCAGGCTTATTCAGAGCATCGACCTGCGGCCTTCTTAAAAAAGAACCCAGGGGATCTAATTGAGTTTTTAAAACTTCGGAAAGATGAGCAGGACATGGATTTTGTTTTTCACTGCCGCTGCCGTAGGAAAAAGACGCCAGGGCGGGACTCAAAACAACCAAAACTAACTTTAGAATTCGAAGGGGGATCATCTAAAACCGGGCTTATAATACGTGATTTATAAAATTGTACAGTCAGGGTCTTTACTCATTTCAGAAGGCCCGGTCCAAACCCCATTCGTCCCAAAAAACCCATAAAGGAACATCTCAGAACCCCAAATCCATATTTTACAGACCTAAAAAAATTAATGGAACTTGCCTCTGGGAAATATTTGGTGGGCACCGAAATTTCGCCAATTTTGAAGTTTTTTTGCACGCACTGAACGAGCATTTCATTATCAAAAACAAAATCTTCACTATTGGTGGCCAGTGGCAAAGTTGTAAGAACTTCTCGATTAAAGGCGCGGTAACCCGTGTGATACTCAGAAAGCTTTACCCCAAGTAAAATATTTTCAAACAAAGTTAACACTCGATTTGCGATGTATTTATATAAAGGCATTCCACCTGCAAGGGTTCCGCTACCTATAATGCGCGATCCAAGTGCGACGTCATAAACTCCTGATGCCACCATCCAAGCCAAGGCCCCCAAGAGTTTGGGTTCGTACTGGTAATCAGGGTGAAGCATGACAATCACTTCACCACCGTGTTTAACTGCGGCTTCGTAACAGGTTTTTTGATTTCCCCCATAACCGCGATTTTTATAATGAGGAATCACCACCAAAGGGAATGCGTTTCCGAGTTTCTCGGCGACCTTGAGGGTGCCATCTTTTGAGGCGTCATCAACAAGAATAAAGAGGTCTACGAGGCCTTTGGGAACATCCCTTAGGGTTTTTTCAATAGTGAGTTCAGCGTTGTAGGCCGGTAACACACAAACAATTTTTTTTCCGTTGAGCATAAAAAGATGTCCTAAACTATCTCACAATCAAGTTGCCCTTTGCTAGGCCCCCTTTTAATATCAATTGAGAATGGAAAAGAATTTTTTAAAAATACTCTCCCTTTCCATTTTTATAGGATTCCTTCAGCCCCTTTTGGCGTCCTCGATAAACAAACCTAGCCCCAACAAGCCCTTCACTGAAATCAGCCCTCAGGTTGAAGATGTTGAGGTCAAGGTTGGTGACCCCTTTATTGAAGTTTTTGTTAAAGGAACGGTGACTAAGGATTGTTTTGAACACCAAGAATACCACGTTGAAAAAATGGCCGACCATACTCGCATTATCCCGCGATTTCGGACCTCAAGCCCTGATCAAGTTTGCAAAAATAAAAAGAACGAAAGTTTTAGGGATAAGGCGGCCGACTTAGACCCTCACCACCCTTCTAGCGCCGAGGTACGAGTTTTGGGCTACCAAGGTTGGATTGTTAGAAAACTAGATCTCAAAGCGGAGCCTAAGCCCAAATGAAATGTTTTTCTTGTCAGGCTTCGCTCGATATTTTTTCAATTGGAGTTTCAAGAAACGATTCCTGCCCCAAATGCGGTAGAGACGTTCGTGCCTGCAAAAATTGCATTCACTTTTCACCCTCATCGCAATGGTCCTGCCGCGAACACCTCACCGAGCAGGTTCTTGAAAAAGAAAAATCCAATTTTTGTGATTTTTTCAAACTCGGCGAAAATGCCGCAATCAACGAGGCGGTAAATGCCGCCAACCTAAAAAACGCAGCTGAAGCATTGTTTAGAAAAAAATAGGTTCACGACTCCAAAGTTTTTATTTGACCTGTTTAAGGCGCGAAACTTACTCGATGATTTCGAGTACAGATCGCATTCGCAGCTTGGTGGATGCGGCGTTTAGAATGGTTCGCAAAGACTGAGCCGTTCGGCCTTGTTTGCCGATGACTTTTCCAAGATCTTCTTTATTTACATGGAGCTCAATAACAGTTGTTTGTTCGCCGCGAACAGCAACAACGCGTACATCGTCAGGTTTATCAACTAACGCTTTAACAACAAATTCAATCAGCGAAACTAGTGTTTTTTCATGTTCCATAGAACTCTTCTAAGACCTCAACTCTTCAATATTTCTTTCAACGATTCTTTTAACAACTTTCAAAAACTTTTTAAACCTGACGCTTCTTAATTCAATCTCGATGTTTTTTGCAAAAAAATTAAAAATCTGAAGCGACTCAATCCCAATTTATCCCTAAATTTACCCCGGTTAACCATGTAAGTTAACCGTGCTAACCAGCCGACCATTCACACGACCGACGCGATAAACTGTGGTATCCATTAGCCTATCATGCGGCTCCTGCAATCCAAGGCAATTTTATACCTTTTCATCATGTTTTTTCCGGTCATTTTTTCGCGATGCGGCGTAAAAAAACCCCCAGTAGGAAAAGCCTTAGAGGCTGGCCCTCTCAGCACCCTTGAAGTTCAAGCTCCCCAAAAACCCTAAAGAATTGATCATGGCTGTTAAAGCAAAAAAAAAGCAAAAGATAAAAACTAGCCTCCCCCAGCTTCCAGAGAAGTTTAAAAAACTCGAAGCCACGGGTAACGATTTTATTTTATTGGAAATTTCCTTACAAAAACCCTTTTCCGAGGGACTCCCCCATTTGATCCAAAGCCTGTGTAAAAGCAAAACAGGAATTGGAGCCGACGGGCTGATACTTTTAGATCGCAAGTCAAAGCCTCCCTTATGGCGATTTTTCAATGCTGACGGCAGCGAAACCGGAGTTTGCGGCAATGCCGCTCGCTGTGTTGCCAGGACTCTTAAATCCTCAGGCCTCGTTAAGTGGAAGGGCGTTCTCGGCAACTTTAGTGCAATACTGCCAAAGGGCAATCCCTCAGAGGTCTCCGTCAACTGGACCTCCTTAGGCTTTGACCAGGCCGACAGACCCCTTCCCCAAGACCTCGTAGATGCTCTTTTGGGTCTCAATGATTCAGGTCTCGCTGGATTTAATCTTCTCAATGTGGGGGTGCCTCACCTGGTTTTGCTGGGCCATGAAATTTGGTCCCCCGAAATTCGAATGGGAAGTTCTGAAACCCTTCGAAGATTTTCGTCGCTCGGGCCCGAGGGCGCCAATGTAACCTGGATTTCACTTAAAAACTTGTCTGCCACAACCTTTGAGCGAGGGGTAGAGGGCGAAACCCTTTCCTGTGGAAGCGGGGCACTCGCAGGCTATCTGGCCCTCAATGCCTATTACAAAAACCTCGAGGGCAGCGAATTTAAGGAAAAAGATTTTGTTTTGCATTTTCCCGGCGGAGATTTAAAGGTTTCAAGAGATTCAGACTCTAAGCTTTGGCTAACGGGCCAAACCCGTTTTGTTTATGAAGGAAAAAGAATAGGACTTTAGTTTATGACAACTCATTTAAATTCCCCGAGCGATTGGCGAGGTATTTGGACTGCATTGGTCACCCCGCTCAATTCAGATCTTTCTCTTGACTCTAAATCGCTCGAAAATCTTGTCGAAAACCAAATTCAGTCACAAGTGACCGGACTTGTTTTAGCTGGATCTACCGGCGAGGGCTCCTTGCTCGGTCAGGAAAATTACGCTCTACTTCTGAAAAAAACAAAATCTATTGTCGGCAGCAAAATTCCTCTTGTGGCCGGAGTCGGAATTGGTGGAACTCACACTGCTGTCGAACGAGCAAAACTTGCTCTTGAATGTGGAATGGCGGGAGTTCTGGCCTCACCCCCGGCCTATATTCGACCCACGCAGAAGGGACTTGAAGAACATTTTTTACAGATCGCAAACGTAGGACTTCCGGTTTGTTTATATGAAATTCCGAGCCGAGCGGCTCAAACAATTCAAATTCAAACAATTGAATCTCTTTTAAAAAATTCTCACCCAGCTGCAAAAAAAATTGTTGCTCTGAAAGATGCGAGCGCTGACCTGCAAAGGGCCGGGATTATCGCCGCAAAAGCAGGCCCTTCGCTTGCAATGTTATCGGGTGACGATGGAACCTTTGTTCCGTTTTTAGCCACAGGAGGAAGCGGAATCATTAGCGTCGTTTCACATTTTGTCGCACCGGTGCTCAAAAAAGCCCTTGAATTTTTTGAAGGTGGCAAATTGCAGCAAGCCCAAAAATTTCAAAATGATTTGTTTGGAGTTATTGATGCCTGTTTTGCTGAGTCAAATCCGATTCCGGCCAAGGCTTTTTTGAAGGGGCTAGGAATTATTAAAGATGACATTTTGAACCCTCCTCTAACAAAGATGGAACCTCGAAATTTTGAAAAACATTTTCCAGTTAT
>CAXNEW010000066.1:0-7952 GCA_964201665.1 Bdellovibrionota bacterium | reverse complement strand
AATTCCAACGGGTTCTCCCCTAAGGGAAAAAGTCGAGATTCCGTAAGTGGGAATTGAAAGAGCCTTTCCTAACCCTAAAAGAAGGCTTCCTGTTACACGAATGCCTGTGAAGGTACCGGGGCCAGTAACTCCCCAAAGGCACGAGAGATTTTTAGGGCCTAAATGGTTTTTATTTAAAATTTCAGAAAGTTTAGAGCCCGCCAGCCCTGAAATACGTGAGGTTTGCAAATCTGTCCAGACCAGGGAATCAACCAGTTTAAGGGATTGATTGGGTTCTCGCTGAAAAAGAACCCAAAGGCCCTGAGTCGAAACAAGAGAAAGCCCAGCTTCCCAAACCGGGTTTTGGGAAGCTGGGCTAAGAGCTGCATTTTTTAGGGCGCTATCCATAGGATAGGACCATAATTAACTTCAATGAACTTATCTTGAAAGGAGGAACTGACCTTGTGGGTAGTTTCCGACTCTCAATTTAATCGACCCTTCAATGTTTTCATTCACCAGATAGGTTTGAACTCCACCAATTACGCTTCCCATTTCAATATAAGTTCCAAACTCTCCAAGAAGAGTCAGATTGATATCCTGGTAAGCGCGGTCCCTGTTCAAATCACCTGTGAAGCCATTTGTGCCCACGCAGGTTACAAATGCCGTGTGAGCACCTGTATACCCAGCTCCCTGTACGCCTGAGAGTGTAGGATCAAACACGCCGAAGGTGTTATCGATTGAGTAAAGTGATTCCAAAGAGGGAATCGAAACCTCGCCAACAGCTGCAATTCGACCTTGGGCGTTGGTAAAGATATCTAGTCTTATTGAGGCGCTGCCTGATCCAATATTACCCCAGACGGTTCTTTCAAAGATACCTGCTGGAGGCTGGCAAAAGGCTGGAACAACCGGCCCGACAGGACCCGTTGGGCCTACGGGCGCTACGGGAATGTCTTTCCCGCAGGCTGCAAGAGTGAGGGCAAGAGTGGCTAAGGCCACTGACCCCTTTATTGTTTGTAAATAGTTTCTAGTTTTCATAATTTGTTTCCCCCGGTTTTTCTTTTTCTACTGTTCCAAGACGTCAACTAAATCGAACTCAATTCCACCAAGTGTTTTAGATTTGGTGTTATCTTCAAAAATGGCCTGTGCTTCTTGAACAAGTCTCTCTGCTGGAGACAAAGGTAAGGGCTCGTCCCACCAGTAAGCTGATGGAAAATCGAAACCCAGACACTGAAGCAGGGTCCAGGTTCCATCTTGGCAATTCGTACGTGCCTCTTGGGCTGCTTGATTTAAGGCTTCCTCAAAGCTCGGAAAGTTGTAGTACTTAATTTTCGCATTCATGGACTCTTGGCTTGTTTCAGTCCCAAGGGCTTTGCCTTTGAGTTGAATCAGGCCGTAGTCATCAATGAAGATAATTTCTACGCGCGTTTCTTCAGTGGCCGCGCCTTCGATCATAAGAGGCCCACCTGTGCCAGGAGCTGCGGCGGTTAAGTCAACAGTTTCCATTTTGGCGTAGAAAATGCCGTCTTCAGGAGTTTCGTAAAACCGAATGCCAAAATCATCTTCGTACTCAACTCGAAGTTTTCCGGTGAGATCGTCGCCGGTGTCATCGAGATAGAGACAATAGCTCACGGGGCCTTCGATATTTCGAACTTGTTTGTCAAAAAAACCAGCTACACTTGAGCGAGTAGCATCGATTTCTTCGCTACAAATTCGAGCTGCAGCAATTTCTTCGCGAACCCCAGGGGTTTCGGTTGCTACAATCTTTTCTTTGGGCTCAATTGTTTGAGAGCATGCAGCAACTAAGGCAAGGCTTGTGCCGATGACACCTCGAACTAGGCTACGAATAAAGATCCCCATATAAAAATCCCCCTTAACACTATCTTTGCAGAGTTCATGCCAAGAATTGGTTAAGAGGGATTTGGGTTTAAAGTGTTGATATTAATCGATTATTAAGAAAGGGATTTCTGTGAATTGGGGGTTGGTGTCGATGGAATCCACGACACATGTCTAAAGTTTAGACAATCATTGCCAATTTTTGTCTAGCTGGGGTCTGACACGATTTCAGGGAGTTGGCATACATTGACTTTAACGTCAACGTTATATAGGCTTAATCTTGTATGTATAGCATCGGGCAAATTGCAAAAATGGCTTCTGTATCCAACAGAACGCTTAGATATTACGAGGAGTTAGGTTTAATCGCTCCGAAATCCAGAGGCTCCAATAAGTATCGTTATTACGAGGAAGAGCATCTTCAGAGGCTTCAGACCATCAAAATGCTTCAAGAAGCCGGGTTTGCCCTTAAGGAAATTGTGGCGGCTTTTGCGCCCATTCTTGACCCCAACGGCCATGTCCCACCCTCTGGCCAGGATATGGCCCGGAAGATTTTTCAGGCCCTAGAAACCCAACGGAAAGTAATTATAGACCGCCAGCAGGACCTTCAGCAGGCCCTTCACAGCCTGCAGGCAACTATGTCTCATTTACAGCAGTGTTTTGGCTGCAAAATTTCAGCGAATATCAATGACTGTGGGCAATGTGAAAAAGGCCCCAAAGAAATCACCTCACTCGGAGGCCAGCCAAATGGATTCAGATCTCCTACCGCAGCGACCTATATGGTTGAGGCTCCAAAGGAAGTTAAATAAATTATGTCAGCCATAAAAACCCCCGTTTACCTGGATAATCATTCGACCACTCCCCTGGACCCAAGGGTTCTAGCCGCCATGATGCCCTACTTTACTGAGCATTTTGGAAATGCCGCTAGTCGCAATCATGCCTTCGGCTGGAGCGCTGAAAAGGCTGTCGAAAAAGCTCGAAATCAAATTGCCTCACTCATTGGAGCCTCTGAAAAAGAGATTATTTTTACCAGTGGCGCTACAGAAAGTAACAACTTGGCCATTTTAGGCGTTGCCGAAATGTATAAAGATAAAGGGAATCACATCATCACTTGTGTCACCGAGCACAAGGCTGTGATCGACCCCTGTAAACATTTAGAAGAGGTGGGCGGCTACCAGGTAACCTGGCTTGGGGTCGATAAGAACGGCCAAATTTCCCTTGAAGAACTCAAAAGCGCAATTACCGACAAAACAATTCTAATTTCCATCATGCATGGAAATAATGAAATTGGAACTCTGCAACCGATTTCTGAAATTGGAAAAATTGCAAAAGAACGGGGTGTTTTGTTTCACACCGATGCTGTTCAATCGGTAGGGCGAGTTCCCGTTGATGTTGAGGCTATGGGTATTGATATCCTCTCGATGTCAGCCCATAAAATTTACGGTCCCAAAGGCATTGGCGCGCTTTATGTAAGACGTAAAAACCCAAGAGTGAGATTGTCCCCACTTGTTTTTGGAGGAGGCCATGAGAGGGGCATGAGATCAGGCACACTCAATGTTCCAGGAATTGTGGGTTTTGGAGAAGCCTGTGAAATTGCGCAGAAAGAAATGACTTCCGACGCCGAGCGAGTTCGAGGCCTTCGTGAAAAATTGTTTAAAGGCCTATCGGCCGAGCTTGATGAACTTTATTTAAATGGTCACCCTTTAGAGCGTCTTCCAGGAAACTTGAACATTTCCTTTGCCTTTGTTGAAGGTGAGGCCTTGATGATGGGAATTAAAGATATTGCGGTTTCATCGGGCTCTGCTTGTACCAGCGCCTCACTTGAACCCAGTTATGTCTTGAGAGCTTTGGGAGTGACTGAGGATTTGGCTCATACTTCAATTCGATTTGGACTAGGTCGATTTACGACTGAAGAAGAAATTGATTTTGCCATTAAACGCACAATTCATGAAGTTAAAAGACTTCGCGAAATGTCGCCACTTTATGAAATGGTTAAAGAAGGTATTGATTTAAAAACCGTCCAATGGACGGGACACTAAAGGAGTTTTGTTTATGGCTTACACAAATAAAGTTATTGATCACTATGAAAATCCCCGAAACGTGGGCTCTATGGACAAAGCTGATCCAGATGTGGGTACAGGTGTCGTGGGGGCTCCCGAATGCGGAGATGTCATGAAATTGCAGATTAAAGTGGCCAAGGATGGACGCATTGAGGACGCCAAATTTAAAACTTTTGGCTGTGGATCGGCCATTGCCTCAAGTTCACTTGCTACCGAATGGCTCAAAGGTAAAACGGTTAATGAAGCCTTAGAAATTAAGAACACTCAAATCGTTGAAGAACTTTCGCTGCCACCTGTAAAAATTCACTGTTCGGTTTTGGCCGAAGACGCCATTAAAGCAGCCGTTCAGGACTATTTGGCCAAAACCCCAAAAGCGGGCTGAATCCAAAAAGGAGATTGAAAATGGAAAGCACTCAAGGAAACTCGCAGCCAGCAAGCGTAGTTTTAATATCAGAGAAAGCGGCTTTGCAGGTAAAACAAATTCAGGAGCGTGAAGGAAAAGCTCAGTCCCTTTTGAGGGTGAGTGTTGTGGGTGGTGGATGTTCGGGTTTGTCTTACAAGTTAAGTTTTGAGGAAAGCTCGAAAGAAAAAGACAATGTCATCGAGCAACATGGAATCAAGTTACTTGTTGACGGAAAAAGTTTGCTCTTTTTAAAAGGCACTATCCTTGATTTTACTGATGGCTTGAGTGGCCAGGGCTTTGTTTTTACAAACCCTAACGCCAAGACATCGTGTGGGTGTGGTTCGAGCTTTTCTGCGTGAGGCCTTTTTCGACTCTGGGAGTAAAGCCTTTTCTTTTTTTAAACGAAAGTGCTAGCCAAATTTTACATCAGATTTTTTTAGAAAAAAATCTTGAACTCCATCCCGACCGATTACCGGCTGCTGCTCGAAAACCCGATTCGCCTGAAGCCCAGGCTGCCGAAGAAAAAGCCGCAATGCTTAATGCCGACTATGCAGACCTCAAGTCACCCGATCGCATTATAAAAAGAGTGCTGATGGATAACTTGGGGCCGCCGACTGCGAAAAATTCGCTTCCCCCGGCTTTTGCAATGGAATATTTCGATTTTCAAGAAAAAGTAGAGTCTCTGAATCTTTGTTTGGGGCAATCACTGCCGGATGATTTACAAAAAGAGTTGTTACACTTTAAAAATCGCATCGGAAAAGAATGTGAAAGAAAAATTCAAGAACGCACCGGGCAGACGATGCAATTCCCTTTTTTAGGAAAAGCGGAATCTCCCAGTGAGTATTTGAGCCCTTGGAAGGCTGAAGACCTCGCGAAACTTCAAAGCATTGATTTTGAAATTCGTTTTTTTAATCAGTTTTTGAATGATCTTAAGCGGCGTTTTGGGTAATTGAAGTTATGCCCATACAGATAGACCTAGGCTCGAGTCCTTCTTTAGCCAACTCCTCTTCAAGAAATGAAAATGACTTAGATTTAAGCAAAGAAATTGTAGTCGGGATTGATCTGGGCACAACACATAGCCTGGTCGCTTGGTCAGATCCTGCGGGGGCATCCAATCATGTTTCAATCATTAAGGACTCCCAAAATCGAAGTCTTTTTCCGTCAGCCGTTTTGCTGAATCCAGAAAGCGGAAATCTTGAAGCTCTTGGGTGGCAGGCACTCGAAAGAGTTAAAACCGACCCGACGCTTTCAAAAAATCTCATCGTTTCAATTAAAAGATTTATGGGTCGGGGACTTAAAGATGTCGGAGAGGATGCAAAGTTTTTAAGTTTCGCGCTTTCTGAAGATTCTTTAGGTGGCCAAGTTCTTTTGAAGTCTGGCCAAAGCACTTGGAACCCCATCGAGATATCTGCAAGTATTTTGAAAGCTCTTAAAACTCAAGCCGAAAAACAAATTGGAAAAAAGGTTCGTCGAGCCGTTATTACAGTGCCCGCATATTTTGATGATGCCCAACGAAGCGCTACAAAGGCTGCCGGACGCCTGGCGGGTCTTGAAGTGCTTAGGGTTTTTAACGAGCCGACTGCCGCAGCGCTCGCTTATGGATGGTCACACGAAAAGCCCGGTAAAATTTTGGTTTTTGATTTAGGTGGTGGCACCTTTGATGTTTCAATTTTGAGAATAGAAAAAAATATTTATGAAGTCCTGGCCACGCAGGGAGACGTCAAATTAGGTGGAGACGATTTTGACAAAGCTCTTATGGATTGGCTGCGATCTCAGAGTTCAGTTGTCGAGTGGGAATCAGTGCCGCTTGGGGTTCATAAAACCCACGCCGAAGTTTTAAAAAGAGAACTTTCTGAAAAAACAGAATCTGTTTATCAGGGCCCCGTGGGTAGCGGTAAACTTTTGAGCCGTGAATTTGCCGAGGGTCTTTGGCAGCCGCTTATTGATCGAGCCCTTTCATGTTGCTTGAAAGCTTTGGAAGCTGCTCAGTTAAAAATTTCAGACATTGATGATGTTATTTTGGTGGGTGGCGCAACTCGAATGCCTTCTGTTAGGCTTGCAGTTAAGAAATTCTTTAACCGGGATCCCAATATTTCGTTAAACCCCGATGAAGCAGTAGCCCTAGGTGCCGGACTGCAGGCAAGGGCGCTCGCTACCCAAGCAGCCGACAAACTTTTACTCGATGTGATACCGCTAAGCCTAGGACTCGAAACTTTTGGAGGGGCCGTTTCTAAACTCATTTTACGCAATTCCACACTACCGACCGAAGCACGTGAAGTTTTTACCAATCACGCTGAAAATCAAACGGGTTTTGACTTTCATATTCTTCAAGGTGAAAGAGAGTTGGTGGGTGATTGTAGATCGCTGGCTCGATTTAAACTTAAGGGACTCGAGCCGGCTCCTCCAGGATTCCATCGCATTGAAGTTATTTTTCGCATCGACACGAATGGAATTTTGAATGTCAAAGCTCGCGATTTAAGGTCACAAAAAAGTCATGGAATCGAAGTTCGGCCAAGTTTTGGCCTTTCTGAAAGTGAACTCCTCACAATGTTAGAATCGGCTGATCGTTATGCCCTGGCAGACATGGAAGCCAGGCAGCTTGTGGATATTCGTGTTGAGGCCGAAACCGTAGTTCGAGCGGCCGAGAAAACTTTGGTGAATGTTGGGGGGCGCGTCGGGGCCCGTGAAAGATCTGATTTTGAGGCCCGTTTGATTGATTTAAAGAACGCACTCAGCTCAAGTTCATCTGAAAACATACGCCGGGCGCTTGATGAGCTTGACGAAGTGGGCCGTGAACTTGCGGAGCTCCAGGTCAATCAGGCATTGTCCTTAAGTCTTTCCGGAAAAGAAATTGCGAATATGGGGCAAATCAAGGATAAATAGAAATATGAGTATTTTTCAGGGGAATTCCGCCACCGACAACATTCTAATGACCCAGCTTGATAATCTCGTTAACTGGGGTCGAAAAAATTCTCTTTGGCCAATGACTTTTGGACTTGCCTGTTGCGCCATTGAAATGATGGCCACAGGTGCAGCAAAATACGATCTCGAGCGTTTCGGTTGTGGAGTTTTTCGGGCAACACCAAGGCAATCTGATTTTATGATTGTCGCTGGAACGGTCACTCTTAAAATGGCGACAAGGTTGAAGCGGCTTTATGATCAAATTCCTGACCCTAAGTGGGTCATTGCCATGGGAAGTTGCGCCACTAAGGGAGGTCCCTATTGGAAAGACGGCTACAGCGTTTTAAAAGGCGTCGATCGGGTGGTTCCAGTAGATGTTTATGTTCCAGGATGCCCTCCGCGCCCCGAGGCTCTGTTAGACGGTCTTATTAAATTGCAAACTAAAGTTGCACTCGCACGACCCACTTCTGGAGATCACCAAGGCGGAGTGGGTAAAAGAGGGCGGCAACCTGGCGAACCCAACGAAAAAATCGCATAGGACCCTTGAAAATGGGTCATCTTTAAATTTTTCAGTCGCTCGGAACCCTAAGCGCGGTTACCTTCGCTCCTTCCAAAATTCAAATCTGGCAACTTTTGAAATGCTCTAAGCAATTTTTACAAAATCGCTTGGGACCCTTGAAAATGGGTCATCTTTAAATTTTTCGGTCGCTCGGAGCCCTGGGCGCGTCTGACAGTGCCAGGTGCTGCCGGCACCTGGGGGTGTCCCGAGGCAAATAGGG
>CAXNEW010000065.1:0-7971 GCA_964201665.1 Bdellovibrionota bacterium | reverse complement strand
CCAGTTGCTTTTATCTCGAGAAGACTTCTGATTTCGGAATCAATAAATGAATTTAATTTTTTGACTTCACCGTGCAATAAATCAGGCAGGGGGATGGCTTGAAGAATTTCTTGATCTGAACCCGTTTTTGCTATGTTCTTTTGAATTGCTTTTTTGATTTGAAGGATAGCCGGTTGTTCCCGTTTTAGAACCTGAAGGAGCTCCTTGGGGCACGGCCCCGTTTCAGCCATTGCCGTACTTGTGAAGATTGAAAAAATCGCCAAAAGGAAAAGGCTGGGGCGGCAGTTTGAGGCCAAATTTGAAGACATAAACGTGAGCCCTCATAACACGTTTAATGCGCCGTGTCAAACACGTGCCACGGACAACACAGGCGGATCTCCTCATAATGTTCCGGGATGAGTTGGGAGTGAACGCCTAAAGGCTACGGATGATTTCGATGTAGTTTTTGAAGGTCCAAACGGCTACCGCTATTCCAACTCCTAGTTGAAGGGCAATGCGCAGAGGCCGTGAGCGGTAGAACAATTCAATAGGCTCTGAATTTACTTTTGAGGGCCTGAACCCGCTTGAATTGGGGCGAAAAAGAGTTACCGTCGGATGGTTCCGAAGTAATCTTTTATTGTGTACACGAATTTGGACGCCGTGAAACCACGACCAAATTCCCTTCCCAAGGGCCCCCATACTTTTAACTGTAAACTCCTTTGGATAAAACGCAATGTTTTTGTGGTCTTAATAAAACTAAATTACGAAAGGCCGACTTAATAAGAATAAGTTACATTTGCCAGCAGAGTCAGGTAGTGACCGCCACGACCCAAAGTTCCAAAAGATTCTCCGCGACTTCCCCACAAAGCAACGTGATAACGCAAATCGAGACCCATAAAGAGTGAGTTTTTATAAACATCAAACTCAACTCCACCTCCAAAATTAACACCAATGGATCGATCATTTTTTGAACCGCCAGGACCAAAAAAGGTCTGCTGTTCAGTCGTGAGATCAGTCACTACCGGAAAAGGCCCAACGACTTTTTCACTTCGAAAAATAAATTCTCCCTGAGCAGAAAGATAGGGATTCATCATCGAAAAACCGCGGGCCAAATTTTCGGGATCAAAGCCAAACCGAAATCCAACAAAAAGCGGAACGATGCTCATCGTAGTGAAAAAATCTATCTCGGCTTTAGTATTTGTGCGATTGTAATAGCCTTGGTTTTGTCCCCAGCCCACGCCGATTTCGGAACCCCACATGCGATCAAAATAGTAAATGAATTTGAATTGGCCCAAAAAACCTGCCGCATAGGCTTGGCCAAGGTCACCCAGCAAAATTCCGGTTCCAAGTTGAAAAGTTGTCTGAAAAAACCTTCCAAAGAGTTCTCGGGTTTCGGCGTCTAAATTTGCGGGGTCAGAAGCAAAAGTTCCATAGTCATCATAGCCTTCTTCCGAAAACTGAGCCCCAACGGGCGGGGAGCCGAAAACCAAACAAAGCAAAATAAAAATTAAAGATTTAGGATGGGTCATGAATCAAATTCTCGCTCAAATTAAAAGTAATAATGCATTCCACAATAAAAAACTGTTTTAAGACGGGCTCCGCCCGGAGACTCAAGGCGAAAGCCCGAGGCCACATGGATTCCTAAATTTGGAAGACCCGTTAAAAAGGCCTCCGATCCTAAAACGGCCTCAAGTAAATAGCCGCTTGCTGATGTTGCTCCTGGCGGAGTTTTTGTCAGGAGTCCCCCCGACATTCCCACATAAAAATTGAGCTGTTCTTCGATAAAAAGATTTCTTTTATATTGGGCCCCCATCATAAGAGTGTTTGTAGAGGTTTGCGTGTCGATTCCAAACAGGCCTCCAAAAGAAGAGGAAATCCCTTGATGATAAAGAATCGAAAAAAGTGGGGCTGTGCCCTCGCCAGGACCCACGTGGGTTGCGCCAGCCCCAAGACGCCCCGAAAGATTGCGGGCATTGGCGTAAAAAGGGGTTCCAAGGGTGATTAAAACCATCAGGGCCCCAATCACAATTCTAAAAATGCTGTGACGAGACTTAACCCGAGATTTCAAAAGGGGGGTCGAAAGTGAATTTTCCATGCCTTCATGATACCCTCCTCTCCCATGAATAACCAGGAGACGGGATCAGAGAAATCCAACAAAACCCAACAAACTCAAACTTTTGATTTGCACCCTCACGGACCCCATGCCGAAGCCTTGGCCGAGCAGTGGGCTCAGTGGATTCGAAAAATACTCATCGTTGTTGCTGTGATTGGAGCCGGCGGTTTGGGTTATTTGGGTTACGACAATTACCGACATTCTCAGGGGCAAAATGCCTTTGATGAACTTTTTAGAGCCGAGAAAATAGAAGAAATTGCCAATCGAGAAGCCTCTGCACTTAAAGTTTCAGCTTTAGAAGTTATGAAAAATTGGCCTGAAGAAAAAAAGGTAGAGTTTTCGACAAAGCTTCAATCCGTTATGGACCGATTTAAGGGAACGACTGCAGGAACACTAGCGGGTTTCAAATTAGGTCGCTGGAATTTAGATTTACAAAAATTCACTGAAGCCGAAACTGTTTATCGTCAACTTTTAAAGACGACTCAATCGGGGAGTTCTGAAGAAAATCTTTTACGGAGCATGGCCGTTGAGGGCCTTGCAGTAAGTTTAGAAAATCAAAATAAACTGGACGAAGCTAAAAAATCTTATGAAGAAGGTCTGACTCTTAAAGCAAATCCTTTGCGGCCGATGCTTTTGTTAGGAGCTGCTCGTATTTCTTCTGCATTAGGTGATGTTGAACAAAGCCGGGGTCACTATCAAAATGTGGTCAAGGAATTTCCAGACTCAGATTTTGAAAAACGAGCCCGAGCTCTTTTGGCTTATTTAGACTTAAAAAATCAGGGAACCTAAAAAGGGTACCTAAAAAGGATTATGAATATTATTTTTCGGTCCCTTGGAATTTGTGTTTTTTTAAATTGTGTTTTTGCCGCAGCCTTTCCTTCTTTTCCGAAATATTCACCTGGTGATTTTCAAAAATCACAATTTTCAAAATCTGAGACGGCTTTAAACCTACGAAGTCTCACATCGCTAAGTCTGACTCGTGGGGTGGATAATGAAAAAGAAAGAATTTGGCAAAGTTCTCCGTGGCAATGGCGCGGTAAAAACGCCATTGGACCCGCACCCCAAAGTTTTATTCCGCCTTTGTTTTTAGATGCGAATGGAAATGTTCTGTTAACCACCTTGGGTGGCGGAATTTCTGTTTATAATTTGAAAACGGGCAACCCTGTATGGAGTTTACCCATTGCTGTCGGGGTGGCCTCGGCCCCTGATTTGCGAAATGGTTTTGTTTATTTTGCCGGAATGGATGGCAAAGTTCGAAAAGTTCGCGCCGAAACCGGAGCCTTGGTGTGGGAGACTTTTGTGGGGTCAGAATCGCTGGGTGGGGTTCGAGTTTCTGGCCAAAGTGTTTATGTCACTACGGCCGATGATGCCCTTTGGTCTCTGGATGAATCCACGGGGCAAAATCGTTGGACTTATAAAAGGCCGGCTCCGCAGGGCTCCGTTTATTGGTCTCTTCGGGGATCTTCAATTCCACTTTTAGATCCCGAAGGCCTAAGGGTTTTTGTGGGGTTTTCTGATGGGGTTTTTGTTTGTCTTGAATCTGGAAGTGGCAAAACACTATGGGAGCGAAAATTTGAGCGGCCCGGGCGCTTTAAGGATGCCGACCAATGGGTGCAATTTTCTGCAGACGGAAAATTTATTTTGGTTCCCCTTGTCGATGGCGACCTTCTTGCCCTTAAGCCAACGGATGGAACCACCCTGTGGACCTTTGGTCGCGGCGGAGGCTCGCCCCCCTTAGTAGATGAAGATCGAAAACATCTCTATATCTCGACTGACGCGGCAGAAATTCAAAAAATTTCTGCCGAAAACACACGTTCGCTTTGGACTTCAAAATTAGGGGCTGGCTATGTCTCGCTTCCTGTTTCTTTGGGGCCCGAATACCTAGGCCTTTCGCACTCCAATGAGGGTTTCTTAGTTTTAAGCAAAGCTACGGGTGTGGTTGTGTTTAGGGAGGCCATGGGGCCTGGACTTTTGGCGCCACCCGCTTACGATGGTCATGAGATACTTGTTATGTCCCCTCGAAATCGACTGTACCGATTTTTGATGCCAGCCCAAGCTTCGAATTAGTTTTCGATTTATAATAAAGAGGAGTTTGCGCGTAGGGGCTTTTGGGGGGATTTCATGAGTGAAAACAAAATCAATTTAGGGCCAGGGGCTTGGGTGCATTTTGTTGCCATTGGTGGAACCGGCATGGGGGCGCTGGCGGGCCTGCTCAAAGACCAAGGATTTAGAGTTACGGGAAGCGATGGCCCCCTTTATCCGCCCATGAGCGGCTTTTTATCTTCTAAAAAAATTCAAATCTCGAGCGAGTATTCGGTTAAAAATTTGTCAGGAAAAACTTGGGGATTTACTGATGAAAGCCCGAGTCTAGTGATTGTTGGAAATGCTATCAGTCGGGGCCATGTTGAAGCGGCTGAAGTCGAAAGTTTACTCCTTTTGAAAAAAGTACAACGCTTGAGTTTTGCCCAGGGGCTTGCTGAATTTGCCATTGGTACCAAGCGAAGTTTTGTAGTGTGTGGAACCCACGGAAAAACGACTACAACCTCCTTGCTAGCGTGGATTTTTGAATCCATTGGAAAAACTCCAGGGTTTTTTATTGGTGGAATTCCAAAAAATTTTTCTCAAGGTGCTCGTATTGGAGGCAATCATTGTTTTGTTTCAGAGGGAGACGAATACGATACAGCCTACTGGGACAAAGAGAGTAAATTTTTACACTACCGCCCTTCTTGGGTCGTGTGTACGGGAATTGAGTTTGATCACGCCGACATTTTTAGCTCAGTCGAAGCCATAGAGAAAAGTTTTTGCAAACTCACAAAACTCACCCGCGAAGGTTGGATTTTAATTGATGGCCAATCGGCGCCTAGGGCCTCTTCGGTGGAAGTTGTGGCTCAAGCCTTAAAAGAAGCCAAAGTGAAGTGTTTGCGTTATGGCCAAGATCCGAGTTCGGATTATTTTTTAGAGAAAGTCGAAGAATCACCGCTTCCCTGGAAAAAACAGGTTCTCGGTACCCGATTAGTGATTCGAACCCCGGAGCTTTCAAAAATAGAAATTTTTTCGCCGCTTTCGGGAATGCACAATGCCCTAAATTTAACGGGAGACATCGGAGCCCTATTGGCCTCAGGCGAAGTTAGGTCTGTTGATCAAATTCAAAAGGCGCTAATGAGTTTTCAGGGAATCAAACGCCGCCAAGAAGAAGTGGTAACTAAAGACAGTTTAGTGGTCATAGATGATTTTGCTCATCATCCTACGGCAATTAGTGAAACCCTAAAGGCCGTAAAGGGCCGCTACCCCGGTTACAAAATCGCGGCATTTTTTGAAGCCCGTTCAGCAACTTCGGCTCGAAATATTTTTGCAAATGCTTTTTCAGAGTGTTTCGATTTGGCCGATGCTGTGTTTTTAAGCCCACCCACTAAGACGAATATTCCCGAAGACCAAAAACTTAATGTAAAAAAATTGGTTGAAGATATTGTGAAAAGAAATCCAAATTTGCCCGTTTTTTTGGGCAAAACAAATGACGAACTCAAAATGAGTTTTTCGCAGTGGGCCCGCACACTTCCGCATAGCCTGCCTGTTTTGGCCCTGGTCATGTCCAACGGGCCCTTTGGAGGAATTCATACCCAGCTTCACCGAGAAGAGATAGGGGCCTAGAATCCATGAGGGGCCATAGGGGGCAAGCCTTTGTTGAATACCTTCTGTTTATAGCCCTAGCAGTGGGGGTTGTTGTTGGCGTTTTGTATCCCCTTTTTGAGCGAAACATGGTTCGTTATCAGGAAAGAATTCTCTCCTCAGGCCAAAGTGTTGTTTCTCAACAAAGAATGGGTATCCCTTTTGAATGGTTTTTTGGTTCGGGTTTGAGCGCAGACGATATTAATGCTCGCCTCGCGGCAGCCGGAGATTCCGTCCAAACCCCTATTGATTCTACGGGAGGACCCAGTTCCGCTGGGGGGCCGGGGGCTAATCCCGAAGGAGCCGGTGGAGGGGATGGGGGCGAGGGTGAAGGTGATGGCGCTGGAGGCCCCGGCGGCGGCGGGGGTCGAGGTCCAGGTCGCCGAAGCAGCGGCGGGGGGGCAGGCGGCGGAGCCTCTGGTAGTGGCGGGGACGGTGATCCTGCCTCGGACCAAGGGCCCGGGGCGGCCGGAGCTCGGGCCAAGTCGGCCCAAGCCGGAGATCCCTCAGGCGGCAGTGGCTCGGCCGATAGAGACCGGGCCGGGCAGGACCCCAGCCTAGCAGGGGGCGAAACGGCCTCCGAAGGAGCCGAGGGGGGCGATGAGGCCTCTCGCAAAGGGCGCCGTTTTGAAGAGCAGACTCGTGTAGCCCAGGGCGGATGCCGCTCAATGGACTTTTTTACTCTGTTTAAACTGATCGCAGTTATCGCCATTCTGTTACTACTTGGCGGAATAGCGCTTACTAATCGCGGAAATCGAAAAAAGTGAAAAATATTTTTACACTCTGATCAAAAGCTCTACAGCGAATTTGGTAATTTTTTGGTGTTTAGATTTTCGTATAAATAACTTTTGTTTTGCAAGTCATCAAAATATTTAGCTTTTTAAGAATTACTCTCACAGGTCTTCCACTTGGCACGCTCTGTGCAAAGACTTAATCCGAACTAACTTTCTTTGACTTAGAAGATCAGGAGGAGATCATTATATGAAAACTAGGACGGTAAAATTTCAACGAGCACTGGGCTTTTCAGCTCTTTCAATAGGATTGCTAGCCACAGCAACAAGCTTTGGCCAACTTATTGAGATAGAAGATTCAGTTGCTCAAAACTTAAACACTGCAACCACTGAGGCTGCTGAAGCCACTGAAGCTTATGTGCAACCCGAAGCTTTGACCTCGGGCGCGAGCAATCAAGGTTTGCAAACACAGCCTGTGGCAATTTCAACGAGCATGGCTCCGCGAGTTGCTCCTCAAGCTTTGCCAGCCGAAATCGGGGCACCTTCTACTGGAATCGGTGGAAACAATCCCGGCAACGCCAATACCGGCGGGGTTCAAGTTCAATCAGTCAATGTGACGGCTGTTCAGGACCAAACTACGGCTAACGGCCGCGCGGATATCATCCGACGCGAGCGTATGCGCAGAGAACTTGAAAACGAAACTCGTTTAATTGAAAAAGTCGAAGAAGGTCGACTTGATGACGAAACACGCAGAGCAAAAGTGATCGAAGATTTTAGCTCAAAAAATCAGGTTGAAGCCGATACTTCAATGTTGACCCCTGTCCAGCCTGTGATCACCTTGAATCCCTATGCAGCACCCGCAGTAACTGAAGTTACTCGAAGTGTTTCTCGAGAAAACAAAAGGAGCTCATTTAACATCAATCCCTTTGGCGGATACCGCTGGTATAATCGACAAGATTTTTATGCCCTTGATCCCGACAACCTCTTCACAACGGGCGTTGCTATTGAAGGCCGAGTGAATGACTACATCGGAATCGAAGGAAACTTCACCTTTGCTCATGACCGATTTCAAGCTCGTAACATGATTATGGGCGGTGGGCCGATGGTAGGAGGCCCCGTAGTTGGTGGAGCCGCTGTAGGTTCTCCCATGTATCTCGGTGGACACTCAGCTGTGGGCGGAAATCAAGTTTACGGAAATGTCGCCGGCGGTGGTGGCGGTTGTGGCGGAATGTACTCAGCAGCAGCTTGTAACTTCCGAACTCGTGATAGCTATGAAATTTCGGCTGCAGCCAAGCTCGGACTTCCAATGGGTAGTGTTCGGCCCTTCGCTTTAGCCGGAGTGGGCGGAGTTTACTCTAACTACAATATCGATAATGCCTATACCACAGCCTATGCAAACAACATCGGTTGGGTTCGAAATACCCAGCACTTCATGGGTGTGTTCGGCGGCGGTCTTGACCTGAACATGTCCTCAAACATGTC
>CAXNEW010000064.1:0-8267 GCA_964201665.1 Bdellovibrionota bacterium | reverse complement strand
GGCCGATTTAAGAACCGGCGATTTGTATTTCGAACAAGAAAGTTTTACAGAAGCTGCCGCAGCCTATGGGGCTTTTGTAGATTTATTTCCAACACATGCCGAGGCCCCCTACGCCCTTTATCAAAAAACGCTTTCTTTCTATAGCGATGCTCCAGAGCTTGCTGCTCGCGATCAAAGCCCCGCCATTGAAGCCGTGCGGTCGGCAGATTTGTTAATCAAAAGATTTCCAAGTTCTGATTTTGCAAAACAGGCCTCTGAAATAAGAGTAAAATCGCGTCTTAGACTTGCCGAAAAGGAAGCTTATATTGCCAGGTTCTATAGCCGCCGTGGAGCCCATGAATCGGCCCAGAAAAGATGGAAAGGGCTTGTTGCTGAATTTCAAGATCTAGAGGTTTACAACGAAGATTCGCGAAAACTCTTAGAAGAAGCTCGCAGAAATTCCCAAGCTGAGGCAAACTTAAATTCTGGGGGATAAATTTTTGTCCACAAAAGATCGATCTAAGGAATTACTTCGAGCCGAGTTCACATCTCACATAAAAGAGGCCGTTGAGCTTAAGGATTGGCGCGGACTCGAGCATTGGTCCAAACAGTGGATTCAAATGGATCCCCAAAACGCCTCTGCTTTTAAATGGCTTGGACGTGCCTGCCTTGTACTCAATCAAATTCCAAAAGCTGCATATGCCTTTGGCCGCCTGTTAGATTTTGATCCGCAAAATGCTGAAGCTCTGAAATTTTTTCGAGATTTTCCTTCAAGTTTAGATCAGCAGCCCCAAAGCGTTCAAAACAAAGTCGGCCCGGTATCAAAAATTTCAAGTCAGGAAAAACTTGGAAGACCTGGAGCCAACCCACAAACAGAAAATATTTTGTCGCCCGAAGAACGCAAGTGGGTTGCTGAACAAGAATTTTTACTTGCTGAAACCTACAAAAAAGTTAAACTTTTTTCGCAAGCTGCAGCTCATTTTATTAAATCACATGAGTGGCAGCCCACTCAGATGGCTGCACTCGGAGCGGCCCAGTGTTTGCATAAATCTCACCGCGGGCTCGAAGCTGTGAAATTTTTGCGAGATCAGCTTTTTCATTTTCCCGACTGGAAAGAGGGAAGACTTTTACTTGGCAAAACTCTTTTAGAAATTGGTCACCGAGCAGACGCACAAAGAGAATGGCAAAGCGTGCTCGATCAAGACCCCAACAATAAGGAAGCCCTTCAGTTTTTAAGTCGACTTTTTTCTTTATCGATTTGAGTTTGAACTAAATCGTCAAATTTTTTGCGATAGATAAATTTCTCAATAAAAAATACATCGGTGTGACCCGCTCCCTCCAGCGGCCAGAAATATTTAGGCTCCTGGGCAATTTCAAAAATACGCTCGCCCAGTGAGTAATGCACGGTGGGATCTTTTGTGCCATGCATGACGAGCAAGGGAATTGGACTGAGAGTGGCAATTTTTTTTTCAGGAGCATAGCGATCAGACAAAACAAAATAAGAGAGCCACTGGAGTGGCCAGCCAATCCAACTCTTGGCCAATACCTTTCGACCGACTTCTTGGTAAGAATGAAATGAGCAATCAATGGCTGCCAATACGGGAGGTCTAAATTTCTCGCCATATTTTATTTTGGCGTCGGCTAGACTTCGCATCAAAACGGCCCCACCCAAACTTTGCCCAAAGGCCACCCAAGGGATTCCATCCTTTTGGGTTTGGTTTTGAACCCACTCTAGCGCTGCCATTCCGTCGTAGAGTGTTCCTCGTGGCGTAGGGTCGCCTTTATTTTTATGAAAACCTCGATATGAAAAAATAAAAATTTCATAATTAAAATCCAGAGCCCAAATTAAATAGTGAAAATGGGTGCTTAAATTTTGTGCATTACCGTGAAAAAAAACCAAACGCGCTTTTGGAGTTTTCACCTTTGGCGAAAAAATTCTCCAGGCCTCAAGATTTAAACCATCTTCGGTGGTGAGTTCGATTCGCTCAAAACCGGCACCTAGTTGGGCGGGATTAGAGTATTCCGCTCGGCGGGGATAATAAAGCAAAGAACTACAACCTGCCAGGCCCACTCCTGAAATGACAAAAAAAAGAAAAATTTTAATCCCGTTTAACTTTTGCATGGGTTTGTCTAGATTTGCATGCCAAGAGGGACTTCTCAATGGTGAGGAGTCCTGAATTAGGAGGAAATGGAATGATGTTTTCGTGGAAAAAGAGGTGGCTAGGTTCGTTAGCCCTAGGCCTCGCAAGTTTGAGCTTCCAAGCTCAAGCTGAAGAATATGCGCATTATGGAATGGGCGGTTGTGGTATCGGTTCTTTAATTTTTGAAGATGCCGAAGACTACGACGTTAAATGGAAGCAAATTGTCGGTGTTATTATTGATAGCTATTTGGGTGTGAAATCCTCAGCTCTCACATCAGGAACGTCAAATTGCGCTCACACCTCAGGTGGAATGGCTGCAAATGAAACTGATTTGTTTTTGGAAGCCAATCAAGAAGCCCTCGCTCTTGATATTGCTCGCGGAAGCGGCGACCACTTGGCATCACTTTCAAAACTTTTGGGCTGCCAAGGCTCAAGCGAAATTGCCCCGGTTCTTCAAAATGCTTATCCCAATTTGGTTGGTGAAAGTGTGAGCCCCGTGCAGTTTCGTCAAAGTGTTAAACAAACCCTTAAATCAAACTCAGGCGTTCAAAAAGCCTGCCCGCAGTTGGGTTAAGGGATAGGAGTTTTTGAAAATGAAAAATCTATTTTTAATGGCTTCAGCAGTTATTGCCTTAGGTGCCACTGAGCAAACTTTTGCACAAAAAAGAAAAGCTGCTCCAGCTCCTTCGGCATCAGAAGCACCTGCAGTTTCAAGTTCGAGGTCTAAAGTCAAAGGCGTTCCTGTTTCTTCAAGAAAATATGGCGCAGCTGGTTGTGGATTAGGTTCGTCAGTCATGGGCAATACCGATGGCTTTGGCCAAGTATTTGCCATGACAACCAACGGATCTACAGCAACTGACCTTTTTGGCATTACCACCGGCACCTCAAACTGTGTTCCCACAGATGGAATGTCGTCGGCTAATTTGAAAGAGTGGATGCCCCAATTTTTGGCAGCTAACCGCGATCAGTTCGAAAGTGACTTAGTTCGTGGCAATGGCGAAACCGTACGCACCCTAACCTGGGCTGCAGGCTGCGCTGAAGATTCCAATGTTGGAATTCAATTGCAAAAATCACATGACCAACTTCTCGGAAACGACCTATCTGCAGAAGAGTTAAGTGACCGCTTGCTTGAGCAGCTCTCAGACCTGTCCTGTAAAAACGTCGGTTAAGTTTAATCCTCGTTTGATTGTTTCGGGGAACATGGCTAACTCATCGTTAGCTATGTTCCCCGTAGTTTTTTTTGTACTCAGCTTTTTTTTTAATTTCGCCCCTAGGGCCGAAGAATCTGCCCCCGTTAATTCTACCGTTTTCACAAATTCTAAAGGACCTTTTTGGGATCGCCTAGTCCTTGCTGTTGATGAAAAAAATCTTGACCAAAATCTGCAATGGCAAAGACTTTTACACTATCAAACAGATTTGCTTTTTCTATTTAAACGAAGCCAGGTCGACGGCCCCGAATTTTTTTTGGACCCCGATGGGGCGTGGAGTCCGAGAAAAGAACTTCTTGCGACAGTTCGGGGTTTCTTTTTTCATGAAGAATTTGAGGGACGCAGAACTCACCCTCAATGTCAGTTTCCGGCTCGTCTTGAATTTTTACGAAAGAATCTGCCACTTGATGCCTGGGGACTTAAGCTTATTGATTGCGCCAATTTTGAGGCCTTTAGAAAGCAAGTCGATCCCGTTGGGCTGTCTCTAATTTTTTCTTCGTATCATCTTAAAAGCCCTCAATCGATGTTTGGCCACACCCTGTTTAGGTTTAAAAAAAGAAGGGATGATCCTTTAAAAAAAGATCTTGAGCTCTTGGATTTTGGAATCAATTTTGCTGCTTCAACTCCGGACGGAACAAATCCTGTTTGGTTTGCCGTTGGCGGGCTCATGGGGGGATTTAAAGGAGAATTTTCGTCAGTTCCCTTTTTTTTCAAAGTCAGAGAATACCAAAATTTTGAATCGCGCGATTTGTGGACCTACGATTTGAATCTAAATCAAGGAGAACTTGATTTTATGGTGAAGGTTATTTGGGAGTTGGGTTGGACCCATTTTAATTATTATTTTTTTACAGAAAACTGTTCCTACCACATGCTCTCTGTGGTGGAGGCCGTCCGCCCTTCTTTAAATTTAAAACAGCATTTGCCACTTTGGGCTATTCCCAGTGACAGCGTAAAGGCCTTCACTCAAAGTCGCGGGTTAGTAACTGATATTCATTTTAGGCCCTCTCAAAGACGCATATTTTTAAATCGTTTTGAGACCCTGAGCGGCCCAGAGAAATCTTCATTTTTTATTGCTCTACAAACTGACCCCCTAAATCTTGATGCCATCGCGACCCTTGATGCGGAATCTAAACGTCGGGTTATGGATGTCCTCATTGATTATTTTCATTTCAAAAACCCGCTGGTAGGAGCAAAAAAAGTTGCAGCTTTAGAAAAAGAAAAATTTCGACTTCTCTCGGCACGAGCTAACCTCGGTGGCATCAGCCCCGAGGTCGAAATACCTCGGCCCACGGCAGAAGAACCCCATCTCGGACATGGCTCTTTTAGATGGGGCGTTCTTGGCGCCACTGGGCCTCGTGACGCTTTAGCCTGGGATTTAGATCTGCGTTTTGCTTTTCATGATTTAGTAGATCCCTCTGCCGGTTTTCCGCAAACTGCGGGAATTGAATTTTTAAACGCAAATTTAAGATTCAAGCCAGAGTCAAAAACATTATGGCTTGAAAAAATGACCTATTTGAATCTTCAAGGTTTGCTTGAATATGACTCGGTCTCTAAACCCATGAGCACCGAGGTTTTAGTCAGAAGCCAAAGATGGATTGAACCCGACGGATGCACCACTTGCCTACGGCACTTGGGACAATTCTCACCAGGTTTGCTGTTTAAAATTCAAGACCAACTCCATGTTTTCGGTTTACTTGATTTAGGCTTAGAAAATTTTAAACGCTTTGAGCGACACTGGAGAGTTTTTCTGGGGCCACGTGCGGG
The DNA here is from genome assembly GCA_964201665.1 of Bdellovibrionota bacterium. Classification (GTDB taxonomy): domain Bacteria; phylum Bdellovibrionota; class UBA2428; order UBA2428; family UBA2428; genus CAXNEW01. Next base: position 3,175 of record CAXNEW010000064.1, on the reverse strand, counting down.
ATTCCTGCACCGACTGAGCGAAAGTTTTTCATACAAATTTCAAATTTCTTCACACTACCGAATAACTGATAATTGGCTTTGGGCAGCCCACCTTGAGGGCAGGCAAGCTTTGTGGAATTCAAAAATGGCTTTTTCGTTTGAAGCCGGGATTTTACCCAGCGATGTTTCAGCCCGAGCTGGATTTCATTTCTATTATTGAAATGGGGCCAGTCACGCCGAGCGAATAGTCATCCCGAGCGGAGCGAGGGATCTCCAACGTGCTTGGCAGCCAAGAGTAATCGTTTACAGCCCCAGTCAAACGGGGACCCCCCAAAGACCCCGTTTGCCACGGGGCGCCCCTCTCTACGCTCGGGATGACACAAGAATTTAATTGAGATTTAAATCGGCGGGAATAAAAACTCGGTACATCGGTACACCTGTCGAAAAATACTTGTTAGTTACATTGGGATCAAAAAATTCCGTCCTAAACACAAATCCCACTTTACCGTTGCTAAAAACAATTTTTGAATCCAAAAAGGCTCTTTCTTCTTCAGGATAAACAAAGCCGCTTTCTAGAAACTCCCGGGCCATTTTCACATCAAATCCGACGGCTTTTTCAACGCTGGCTACCCTAAATTCTCTATCTGCAAACTTAAAAATTTCCGGTAACTTTCGCGGAATTAAAAACGAGACAAAACTATTTTGCGTTGCTTTTTGCCACTCAAGGCCCCGACCTATAAAAAATATTTTTGAATCATCAGAGAAATGTCCATTTTGTGCCCAAATTTTAAAAATAATATCAAGATTAACTTCTCCATCTGGTACAGTCTCATTTTTATTCAACCAAAGGGTTTTGATTTTGGTGAGATCAGGATTTTCGAATTTCAAAACCATTTCGGTCTTGGTTCGGGACTGTGTTTCTGACGAAATTGTTAACTCGAGTGTATTTACCTCGTGGTCAAATTCAAATTTAATTGTTTGGAAGTTTTTATGTTCAAATCTGAATTGAATCTGGCGCACTCGAGCTTTCGTTTTCATGTCATATTCAATTCGGCCTTCTCCATGCGGAATCAAACCGGCGAGTATCACCTCCAGCTGTTCATTTGTGATTTCACCAGATTTGAAATTGGATTTGGCAGCTTCAGCGATTTCAAAATTTTGAACAAACTGTCTGAGATCTTCAAGGCTAGCGATTTCAGTTTTGCTTTTATTGAAAAAACCTCTGTCGCCTACCCCTTGGGGGAGATTCGAGAGTACATGCTTCACCATAGAAATTAAATGTGGATGGGTTGCAAAAGCCAAATTGAGAGTTACGTCTTCTTCTGTATCCAAAATTTCATGGTTAAAATCATCCAATTTTTGGATCTCAGGGTTTCTCTGTCCGGTTTGCATATAGCTGTAAGAAAAATTCCCGAATATCTCGTCATTTTGTTCAAGTCCGGATCGGTTCAAACTAAATTCCTGAACTTCGCGAATTCCGTTTTCGTTTAAATAAAAGTTTAAGTTACCCTGCAGATTGCTTTCAGACCCTCTTGTCCCCTTAGAGTGTTGAAGAATTTTCATCCGCACTTGATTCTTCGAAGGTTTATTTGGCCTAAATCCTGCGACCGTGTCTTCTAAAATGGGTTCCATTCGCACCGTCGAAGGCATTGAATCCAGTTTTGAAGCCACCAAAAAACTAGGGGGAAAGAATCCGATATCTGGACCCGTTGAAAATTCCTCACCGTCTTCGCCGCCTTTGTGTAAAAGAGTCAGAAGGCCGGGGTAGCATTCTTTTTCGGAACTGGCGTGGCCACCTTGGGTCCAGCCAAACGACAAAAGAATTAAAAAAAGAGAAAAACGCATAATTTATTGCGTCGCGTTATACTGGTTTTGGCAGGCTAAATCAATAGCTTATTTCGGGGCGGCTAGGTCTATTTTGAGGCCTGTTTGCCCCACTTGGGCGTTTTGGCTTCCAGCAAGATCGCCATCTTGACGACTTAGAGGGTCTCCGTCTTGGTCAATTCTGGCTGTAATCATCAAAACCCCCGAAAAACTCTCAGAACCTGGCATCATTTGGTCTTTTTCGGTGAGTTCAAACTGAAAGGGTAGGGTTGTCGGCATCGGAAGGCGCTTTACGGCTACAGGGGGTCCGCCCGCCTCCATATTTCGAGCTGAAATAAAGAGCTGACCCGATTTGGGAAGTTTAGCTCCTTTGGCAAGATTAAGGGTTCCAGCGATTTTCTTAACTGTTTCTGAGGGTCCCGGATTTGCCCCCTGATTTGAAGTCGGCGCAGCTTGTGAACCCGGCAACTGGCTTCGAGACGGATCAAATCCTCCTAAAACAGCTTTTTGAGTTTCAGCCCGCTGGGTTTCGGTAGTTCGACCCATTCCGCCCGGAAATTTTTCTCTGTCGGGAGTGTCTGAACATGCCGACAAAAAGAGGGCTCCAGAAAAAACTATAACTATTTTTGATTTTCTAACCATTTTTCGATTTCCTTCACATCAACTGAATTTCCCGAAAGGGTGCCTTGGGCAGTTTGGGCCTGGCCTCCGCCTTTTCCACCAAGAGCGCCCATTAGAGACTTTAAAATTTCTCCGGCATGCAGGCCCCCTGAATTTTCTGGGTCAAGGCTAACCAAAATCCGTGGACCCGAGCAAACGACGTGAACATCTTTAGGATGTTTTTTTCTTACACCGTCGGCAAATTCCCGCATCAATCCGGGGTCAGTTTCACCTAAAGAATGAATCCAAAGGTTGTTTTTTTTGAACTTTTTCTGCAAAGCCGGATTTTCTGAAGCCGAACCGGAGCCCATAACTATTTTTCGTTTTAGACCTTCAATTTCTTTCTCTAAACTGTGCTGATCCGATAGTATTTTAGATAAACGTTCTTCGGCTTGACTCGGCACCACTCGCAATTGCGCCGATATTTTTTCAAGCACTCTTTCGGCTTCAATCAGTTTTTCGAGCGCCCCCTGCCCTGCGACGGCTTCAATCCTGCGGGTTCCCGCGGCCACTGCAGATTCAGAAAGAATTTTGAAAAATCGAATTTGGGAGGTTCGCTCAACGTGCGTTCCCCCGCAGAGCTCCGTTGAACAGCCCGGGACATCAATGACACGAACCTTGTCCCCGTACTTTTCGCTAAACAAAGCCATAGCGCCTAATTCTTTGGTAGCTTTTTCAAAACTGGTCTCGACAGATTTGAGCGGGATATCTT
>CAXNEW010000063.1:0-8330 GCA_964201665.1 Bdellovibrionota bacterium | reverse complement strand
ACCCGCGAGGGCGCCCAGTTTCGTATACAGTTTAGTTTTCCGGTTCTGCCCTTTATTCGTGGAGGCTGGACGGTAAGGGTGACCAAAGTCGAGGACACAGGTGCCAAACGCGTTTTTGTTGATGAACAAATGGGTGGTCCCTTTAAGCTTTGGCGGCATGAACATATTTTTGAATCTGATATCGAGGAAATTCAAGGGCAGACTTCTAAAAACCCGATTAAATCCAAGGGCCCAGGGACCTGGGTCCGAGACCGCGTGGAATATGCCTTACCTTTAGGGATTTGGGGATTAGCTGCCCAAAAAATCTTTATTCAAAACGAGCTCAATAAGATGTTTGCCTTTAGACGCAAAAAAACCCAAGAACTTTTTGATCTATAACTTAAAGTTATTAATAGCTTTTCAGATTTTCTGACCTCATGTTTTTAGGAATTGTGCCGATAAGAGGGGAATGGCAAATTCAATAAAAATCTCTCAACTCATTTTTGTTTTTATAGCTTTTCAGGCCTGTACTGCTGAGTACTCGTTGAGATTAACCTCGGCGCCAGAGCCACTGGCAAGTGATGTGCCCAGTGAATCGCCCCCAAATGGCGATCCGACCTCAGGTGCTCCTGCACCAGCTCCGCCTGCTCCACCTGCCAATCCAACTCCAGTGGTTTGCGACCCCTTCGCAGCAGGTAATATCATTGCAGCTGAAAATGGACTTAAGGCCGAGCTTTTTGCAATCGCAGATCCGAACGAAGCTTGGCAGGTTTCTCAGTCTAAGGCCTATCAAACTCCCGCTCGAAAAATTGATCTCGAAGTTTTTGTTTCAGACCTTAACGTGCCTTCACGTCGGTGGAGTAATGGATTCGCTACTACAGGCGGTCAGCGTCTTAAAGTTGTAAAAAACGGTGTCGAAGAAGACCTCGTTGAATGGTTTGGCTTAAAATTTGTTTCGAGTTTAAAATTTAGCGAAACAGGATACGTGCAACTTGCAGTTATTTCGGACGATGGGGTCACTGTAGACGTTATAGAGCCAGGCCAGGAAAAAAGGACTCTCTTCGAGGTTGAAGGATTTCACCCCCCGAAACTTAAAGTGGCTAAGCAATTTTTGGATTTCACAGCAGCCAATCGAAGAATTCCAATTGAAGTTAACTATTTTCAAGGCCCGCGATTTCACATCTCGTTAGTCTTGTTGTACCGAGTTTTTAGCACAGCGGAAGACGCTCACCTGGCCGAAAAACTTGACGAAAAGGGGCATTTTGAAACTGAATTTTTCTGGGATTCCTCGGTGTACCCTTCGATTCCGACAGCTAACTACAATTCACTTTTAGAAAGAGGTTGGAAACCCCTTAGGGCTGAAAACTTTTTACTTCAAGAGGGAACAAATCGTTGTTTTATGGAGAGCGGGCGATAAATCATTTTTCGGAAACAACTTTTGGCGAAAACCGACAGGTTCCTTCAGTGGTGATGCTTTTTTTAGAAAACAGGAGCTTCACCTGATAGGTGTTTTGGGTTCTTTGACCTAAGAAAACAAATTCAACAGGCGTTTTTTCGTAAAACTCTAAGGGAGTCAGGTTTTTTGTAATCGGTTCAATCCAAACCGCGGGTTTGTTATAAAAATTTTTCCATTTCTCGTTAACGCGATATTTTTTTTCAATAATCTTTTTTTCGATTTCAATCTTTGTATCAATTTTAAAATAGGGTGAAAAATCTTCTTCTTTTTTGTTTTCTACACTTACAAGAGAAAGAATCTCTTCGTTGGCTGCGAAAACCAGAGGTGCGTAAAGATTGGTCTCTAGTATTGTTAGTTTTTTGTTAAGACTCAGAAAAAACGGCAAACTTGTACATGCAATCGCCGAAGGGGATAAGAGTTCAGTCAGCGCAATGAAATAAAAAAATTGAAAAAATGTCGTTTTCGTAAGTGATTTTGATTGTTTAGTTTTTAGGTTCACACCCTAAGAATAACCCAAATTTTAGAGATTCTGTGTCAAACTTTAGGGGTATGGGGTTTGAGGCGTTTAATTGGAGTTTACGAGTAACTTTGGCAAATTTCTCGCTGGGATTGGTCGTTTTTGCCTGTAAGCCGTTAGAGATTGTAGCTGTAGACGCCCCGTCACAAATAAACGATGAGGCCAATCAAAACTTGATTACCTATTCTTCTCACGTCGGCAAGATTTTTTCTGAAAATTGTATCAGTTGCCATGCAGATGGTGAGATAGCTCCATTCGCTTTAGACAACTATGAGGATGCCTCTGACCGAGCAGCATGGATTTTGAATTCTATCAGCCGGCGCTCAATGCCTCCCTCAAATGTTGATAACTCTGGTAAATGTAATCAGTTTACTAACGCAAGATGGTTGCCTGACAGTGATATAGAAGTGATTCGGCAGTGGGTGAATTCGGGTGCCAAGCGAGGGAGCGTGACTTATCGAGCTCCTGATTCTGTAACTCCCACCTCGCTGTCGCGTAATGACCACCAACTCGCAATGGAGGGTTTTTACACCCCTAGTGATGCTACAAGCGATGAATATCGTTGTTTTTTCTTGAATCAGCCTATTGTTTCTGGGGCCAATAAAATGGTTGGATTCGAAGTCTTGCCCGGAGATGTCCCATCGGTGCATCATGCGATTCTTATGACCTTCGACTCTGATGCCGCAGTTAGCCTCGCTCGAGTTCAGGACGCGGCCGACACTGAAATGGGTTTTTCCTGTTTTGGCGGAGTGACTGGGACCCAGTCTGTGGGAGTCTGGGCTGCGGGCGGGGCACCCTTTGAGTATGCTGGAAACAAAGGTTTTGAAATACCCTATGGTAGACCCCTTCTAGTGCAGGTTCACTATTTTACCGGCAATGGTGTGAAGCCTGATCTAACAAAAATCAATTTGAAACTCTCCAGTGATGCTGAGCAAGTAAGTATGTTTTTTGTGACTTCACTTGGGATTGATATTCCCAAAGGAGTTGCAAGTCACAAGGTTGAAGGAAATTTAATAGCGGGAATTCCTGTCACATCTGCCGGAAAGCTCCTGATTCCTCCGGGACTTGAAGTGGAATTACTGGCGGCTTTCCCTCACATGCATAAACTCGGTAAAAGCGCCAAACTTAAGTTTACAAAGCAGGGTGTTGGCGGGGAAGCCAGTGCAGATGTTTGTCTAGCTGACAGCCCACGTTGGAATTTCAATTGGCAGGATACTTATTTGTACAAAGATCCCATAGTTTTGGGGCCTGGCACCTGGACGCCCCACATAGAATGTGTTTTTGACTCTACGAGAAACTGGCCTTTGGATCGAATTGCAAACATCACCTTCGGAGAAGGAAGCCAAGACGAAATGTGTTTTTACTTTGTTCACTATTTGATTCGCGCTTCAACACCTTAGCGCCCGGTAATTTTACTTGAACTTTTTGGATTTAAAAAAAACACTTATTGAAAAATCGCAGCTAAACGACATTGTGTTGGTTGATGGGACCTGCGGGTTTTGTTCATTTTGGGTTCGATTTATTGTTCGGCGCGACCCCGCAGGGTATTTTTTGTTTTCAACCCTTCAGGCACAAGGCGTAAGTGATTTAAATTCAGTTATTTTGGTTCGCGAAAGTCGCATATATGCAAAATCGACAGCGATTCTAGAAATCCTGAAGAGACTGCCGGGGCTTTGGAAATATTTTTATGTTTTTTCTCGAGTCCCAAGAGTGGTTCGTGATTTTCTATACGATTTGGTTGCCCAAAAAAGAATACTTCTTTCAAGTTTTATTGAGTGTTCAGTCCCCACAGAGAAAATGAAAAAGAGATTTTTCTAGAGCGAGGGCTGTGATTTCAATTATTTAGGTTAATAATTTAAACTGGCTTTTGTTTGGCCAAATCACTAAACCAGATAGCCGCAAATGAGTTCGTTTTTTAAAGCAATAGTTTGTTTTTTTTCTGTGTTGAGTGTGACCAGTCAAAGCGGGAATTCCTCTCAAAATAATTGTTGGAACAACATGCAGTTTATGTTTACTCCGGCCGATGCAAAATCCATCGATGCCGCTCTAATTCAAAATCCGTTTAGCGAGAATCCTGACATTTGGAACGCCCTTCCTGGTGATTTTGTAAAAACTCCAACGGGATTTGGGTTTATGATGGCTCGGCCTGATCTCAAAACTCGGCTTTTTGCGCAATGGGCCTTTAACTCGTCCACTAAAGGGGCGATTGCGGATATCGGGTCATCTTTTGGGGTGGCTACTCTCAAAATTTTAGAAGAAACCTCCACTAAACAAAAGGTGATTGCAGTTGATTTAGATGCCCATAGCCTTATGGAGTTAAGGGCGCGGGCAAAAAAACTTGATCCAAAATTTCTCCAAAGGCTCATATTGCATCAAGGCAAACTTGCGGGTGATTTAGAGTTTGAAAAAGGTCAACTCAAAGGAATTTTTAGCTCCCGGGTACTCCATTTTTTAAGTCCCGAGGAGGTCAGATTGGCATTCAGTAAAATGTACGAGTGGTTGGCTCCCGGGGGGCGATTGATGATCACAGTTGAAACTCCATTTAATGGGAATCTTCAAAGCAATGGCTTTGGCAAGATATTTAGTCAAAGAGTTTCGGAGGGTAACGAGTGGCCCGGGTTGATTGAGGATGTTGCCCGTTACTATCCTTCACGGAAAGGGGCTTTGCCGGCGCTTATGAATTTTTTGACTCCTGAAATTCTGGAGCGCGAGGCCAAGACTGTCGGTTTCAAAACTGTTCATTCTGAGTACATTGATCGAGCGGGAGATTTTCCGCGAGACGTTTTGTTTGATGGGCGAGAAAGCGCCGTTTATTTTGGAGAGAAGCCAAAAAATTAGAATCTCTGTTCTCTACACCCAGAAATTTTTGTGAGAAGCTTTGGGGGTGGATACTCTTATTGATGGGATCAAATACCTCGTTGATTTTGTTTTGCATATTGAGGTTCACCTTCAAGAACTTTTTGCAAATTACGGTAGGGGTATTTATGCCATCTTGTTTGCAATCATTTTTTGCGAAACAGGCTTGGTGGTTATGCCCTTTTTGCCGGGCGATTCATTACTGTTTGCCTTGGGTGCCTTCTCGGCAGATGGCACTTTGAACATCACCTTTTTGTGGGCTTTGCTGCTGAGTGCTGCAATTTTAGGGGATGCTGTTAACTACACCTTAGGTAGGAATTTCGGAGAAAAAATTCTAACCAAGTTTGAAGGACGTGCATTAAAGCGCCAGCATGTTCGACAGGCAGAAATATTTTTTGAAAAATGGGGCGGATGGGCCATCGTATTGGCTCGTTTTGCTCCCTTTCTAAGAACCTTTGTTCCCTTTGTTGCGGGTATTGGGCATATGAATTCCGCCAAGTTTTTCTTTTATAATGTTCTCGGTGGCCTGCTTTGGATTTCAAGTTTCCTTTTTGCAGGATTCTTTTTTGGCAAGCTTCCATTTTTTCAAAATAATATGAAGTTACTCATTTTGGGTATCATCGTTGTGTCCCTGATCCCCGGTGTTGTGGGAATTATGAAAGCTCGAAAAATAAAAGTCGACGCATAGGGCACGAATAGAAAGCACGCTCTCGGGTTCCAGTTAAAATCAATAGGTTTCAACTGCTTAGAACCTGGCAAAAAATTAATCAAATCTTCACTCAAGTTTTCTTGGGTCCAATTTATTCTTACCTAACCGAGCTCATGTAAACTCAAACGGCGTATTTCCACCTTACCTAACTGAAAGTTATATGAAACATCTCAAAATTTTTTCTCCAGCACTTTTAAGTTTAATGACAGCTTCTTGTGGAGTTCAGTCGGAATTTTTGGCGACTCTAAACGAGAGTCCAAGTGATAGAACCAATACAAACATTCAAATAGATCCTAATGATCCTTTTTTAAAATATTCAGAACAAGAAATTATTGAAATGTTTTCGGGAACTTCATGTAATTCCTTTGGAGGCGGACAATCGCTTACCGGAAGCGGAGTTGATTTTTCGCAGGGTTTAAGGGGGCGAGTGAAATCGGCTCCCGCGGGCTTACCGCTGGCTCAATATGCCGAATGGTTTGATTTAAATCGTTTTAATCAGCCAGATTCTGTGAATGTCCCTGGCCAAGTATTTTTTGATCGTTTAAATGTGCCAACGAGACTTTTCGATACAGGGTTTCCTACTCTGGGTGGGGGACTCCTGCAGGGACCCACCGGATCGCCCTTAGTCGAGTTTTTCAGAATTGATTTTGACGGACAAATTCAAGTAGGGCCAGAGGAATTCGGTGAAAATGAATACGAGTTTGCAGCCATTGCTGACGATGGTGTGATTATGAAAATCGATGGGCAAACAGTTATTAATGACCCGCTTGTAACCCCTCCTAAGCTTATGTGCGGTACACAACGGATGTTTATGGCCCCTGAAGAACCTTTGAGTTTTGAACTCGCTTATTCACAGGCCCCTCGCTACCACATTGCCTTGGTCCTGCTGTGGAGAAAAGTAGTTCCTGGCCTGCAACCCGAACCCATGTGCGGATTCAATGGTATTCCTGGACCCACCTTCGAAGCCATTACCGGAGCCTGGTTTGATTGGACACAACCCAATTCACCTCCCACTGCAAACTACAATAATTTACTTAACCGAGGCTGGAGCGTTCTTAAGGCAGAAAATTTTCAGGTTCCCTCGGGCGTAGACTTTAACCCTTGTTCAAGCTCGTACGTCCAAAGCGTTTTTGCAAATCAATAAGCTTTGTTAAAGGCTTCTCGAGATTTTTTGGCTCGCAAACAAGCTAGCGTAGCGGCTGTGAGAAGAATTCGGCCTTCGGGAAGTCCCACAGCTTTGACTCCCTCATATAGTGATTGCACATAAGGTTGTAGGGCAGGTGAGGCTAGTCCTACATCTTCGGCGGCAAAAATAATGAGTCGTCGACCGATAAAAAGTGGATCCTCGCCCTGATCTATAAGTGCTTTAAGTTTAGTTAGGGCCTCATTCTCATTTCCACTTCGCATGGCCTTGATGTAGTCCGAAATCCAACGATAATGGAGTTCGGGATCAAGTGACTTTTTAGGTTTGTCGAGCTCGAGCTCATGCAGAATTTTTTTGACTGTCTCAACATCGAAGTCTGCAACCTGGGGGTGTAAATCCAGAACTCGGAAAAGTGCCATAAGTGCCATACGGGCGTCGCCATCCGATATTGCAATGATAGAACTCAAGAGTTCGTCAGAGGCAGGGGTTTTTTTAAATGGTGAAGCGCCCTGTCTGCGAGCCCAACTTCGAATAAGGAGAGCTTCAAGAGCATCAGTGGGAAGTTTTTTAAATTCAAAAATATCTAAACGCGACAACAGAGCCCGATCTAAAAAATACTTTGGATTTTGAGTAGTCATGCCCACAAGTAAAATTTGTTCTTCTTCGACAGGCCTTAAAAAAGTGTCTTGTTGAAGCTTTGTAAACCTGTGGAATTCATCAATAACTAAAAGAAGTTTATTCCCCAGGTGTGTGTAGTCCGAAATAATTTTTTTAATTTCGCCAACACCTGTTTCAGTGGCTATAAGTGCAACGTGGGGGCGGGGAGCAAAACTTGCTGTCAAAAGTTTTGAAAAACTAGTTTTTCCGGTTCCCGGGGGACCCCATGCAATTAACGAACGCATTGTTTTATTTTCAATGGATCGGCGCAAGGGAGAACCAGGAGAAAAAAGATGGTCCTGTCCGAGAATCTCGTCCCAAGTTAGCGGCCTTAGAGCGTGGGGCGAAAGTCCGGGTTGCGAATCCGTAGGGGGCAAATTCGTTGGCGGGTTAAATAAATCCACAATAGAAACCCTTGGCGCTTAGTCCGTTAGTTTGAAACAACGCCCGGTTGAGTTTTCATTTCGATGAATTCATCAAGGGACATGTACTTATCTAACTTTACAGTTTCTTCGATTTCAATAATTCGATTGCAAACAGTTTGAATAAGCTCATGATCATGTGAGGTCATAATGATTGTACCCTTATATTTTTTCAAACCTTCATTGAGCGCATTTACCGATTCTAAATCTAAATGACTTGTAGGTTCGTCTAAGAAAAGTAAATTTGGTTGGGCGAGCATGAGTTTGGCCAACATACAACGGACTCGTTCACCACCTGATAAAACTTCGGTAGTTTTGTGGACTTCGTCTCGAGTAAAAAGCATTTTTCCCAAAAAGCCACGAATGAATGACTCGTCGGGGTCGGGGGAAAATTCTCTAAGCCATTCAATCAAAGAAATCCCTTTTTTGTTAAAATATTGAGAGTTATCAATCGGAAAATATCCAGCAGTAATTGTACTCCCAAACAGAAAAGTTCCCGAATCGGCTTCGTTTTCTTTCATCAAAATTTTAAAAAGCTGGCTCTTAGCCACATCGTTTTTTCCGATGAGGGCAATTTTGTCACCTTTTTT
>CAXNEW010000062.1:0-8674 GCA_964201665.1 Bdellovibrionota bacterium | reverse complement strand
AAGCGCCAGGCCAAAAAATCGGCCTGGCGCTTAGCACCGCGTTAAGGGGCTGGCGCCTTTTTCCGATAAGGGTATAAATGAATACCCTTTATATTATTTTGCGCACTTTTCCGTTTTGGGGAATCCCTTTAGGGGTATTCCTTTTTATGGCCTCCATGAAAGGTAAGGCCAAGGGAAACAAAAAGCTTATGCTCGTGGGTTCCCTACTTGTCATATCAGGAGGGTTGTTTCTTTGGCTGGGCGGGCCCTTTTACGCCGTACCTTTTGTTCATGAAATTCAAAGAGACGGAATCGCGGGCTTTGTAGAACCCGAGGATAACTAAGTCACCCGAACTATCGACCCTCAACAAAAGACCTAATTCGATTTATTCCCTCATTGATTTGCTCTTCAGTTGTTGGAAATGAAATTCGAATCCAGCCCGGCATCCCCATCGACGATCCGGGCAAAAAGGCCACGTGCTTTTCGCGCAAAACTTTTAATGCAAACTCAGAGTCGCCCGAAAGACCTAATTTTTTTACGGCTTCCCTAATGTCTACCGCTAAATAAAAACCGCCAGAAGGATTGAAAACTCTAAAACCTGGGATTTTTGAAAATCCCTCGACCACAACTTGTTTTCGTTTACGAAAAGCCTCCACAAATCGTGGCAGAAATTCACCAGCTCGCTTAAGCCCCACCACTCCGGCTTCTTGAATAAAGCCCGGAAGTGCCGTGAGCATCTGCCCCTGAAGAGGCGAAAGGGCCGCAATATTTTCTTTAGAAGTAATAACAAAACCAAGCCTCCACCCCGTCATCGCAGAAGTTTTAGATAGGGCATTCACAGAAACAACAAATTCAGATGTTTTTTCGTTTACAAATTTAAGGGCCGAAACATGCGGCACCTTCGGGTCAAGCAAAAGCCTTTCATAAATCTCGTCATAAATTAAAGTTATTTTTTCGGCCACGCACCAACCCACGATCTCTTCAAGAAGTTTAGGCGAAATCATTCCCCCAGTTGGATTACATGGAGAAGAAAAAATCATAGCCTTAGTTTTTTCAGTTTTCGATTTTTTCAAAGCTTCGAGTCTTGGAAAAAATTCGTCACTCTCTAGAGTCTCAACAAAAACTGTTTTGCCGCCCGCAGCTTGAATGACCTCCGGATAAGAGACCCAATGGGGACTCGGCACTAAAACTTCATCGCCCCTTTCTAAAAGTCCGGCCAAAACAAGATAAATTCCCTGCTTGGCTCCTGCACTCATGAGTGTGTTGTGAGGTTGCACCCAACTACAACCCAAACGGTTTCGATAATCTTCTGCGACGGCTTCCCTTAACGGAGGAATTCCGGGTGTAGGTTCGTACCGAGTTCGACCACGTTTCATTGAGGCATAGGCCTCTTCAATAATTGGAGCGGGAGTATCAAAATCAGGCTCACCTGCGGCAAACGAAACCACATTTAAACCTTTGGCTCGCATATCTTTAACTTCCTGAACCAGAGCAAGCGTTTCGCTAGCCTTAACTTTTTGTGGAATCATTTACTTCTCCGTTTTTTTCGTTTTTTTTAACTTCTGAAATTTATTTTTTAGCGCAGCCTCAACTCCGGCTGGCACGAGATCACTTAGTGAGACGCCGTGTTCTGCAATTTCTTTAATCAGCGAACTTGAAACAAACAAAAATTTCTCATCAGTCATGACATGAAAGGTTTCAATTTTAGGAGCAAGGCGTCGATTCATACTTGCCATTTGAAGTTCAGCTTCAAAATCACTGACCGCTCGCAATCCTCGAATTAATATTTTCGCCCCAACCTTCGCACAATAACTTACCAATAAGCCCTGGTGTGATTTCACTTTAACTCGGCCTTTTTGCACCAAATCGGCGAGAGCCTTTTCTAAAAGGGCAACTCTTTCGCTCGCATCAAAAAAGCCTTTTTTATTTGAATTCACAGCTACAACAACATGGATTTCGTCAAAATTGGCATAAACACGCTTTACGACATCAATATGCCCTAAAGTTGGAGGATCAAAACTACCGCCATAAACTGCGATGTTTTTCATTTTTTCAGCCTAACAAAGGCCCTCCTTCAAGCAACCTTTCGTCTAAAAAAGGTAGAGCCACCGAAAATCCCTGGTACGATAAAACAAATATGGGGACTTTTCGGTCGCTTCCCGGGCGACTCCTTGGACTTTGGTGTGTAGGGGCTTTGCTATTTATTTGGCTTGTTCCCCCATTTTTTGCACCCGACGAGACTATTCACGCAGCCTGGGCCGCAAGATTTTTTACAGGAATTGACCCACACCAAACCGACTCCTGTTCAAAAATTGAAGCTTCAATTTTAAATTTTCCCTATGAAGACACCTACCGAAAAGGGGTTTCAGTTCAAATTGATCGAACAATTCCTGAAGTCGACCAAAACTTACCTGCTGCTGAATGCAAATCAAAAATTTATGCTTCTTCGTGGTATGCCTTTCCCGTTTTTTATGGTCCCTTTATTTTGGGGCTTCAAATTTTTAAAGATCTTTCGCAAAGCCTATACTTTGCAAGAGTCATACAATTTTTAGTTATACTATTGTCCCTTATTTTTTTGGTTTCACATTGCTCCCAAAATCAGGGGGCTCAGTTTATCTTGACTTTCTTTTTGACTCTTTACTTGCTACCCATGAGTTTTCAGCAAAGCCTGTCTTTAGCGATGGATTTTTGGTTCTATTTAGGCGGAATTTATTTTGCGGCTCTGATTCTTTCAGAAAAACTCACGAGACCAAAAATTATTCTGTGCGTTTTATTTATTGCAATTGCGGGATTTACTAAACCCGTGATTGCTCCGTTACTGTTACTGATTTTTATTTGGGGTGGGTTTTTCTTTGCAGATAATAAAAATATAAATTTTTTAAAATTTTCATCCCTGATCGGACTTTGTTTGATAGGCCTCAGGGGAAGCCACTATTTGTCGCTTATGGGTTCGGGCGCTTTTGACGATCCCGCACGACCGATCAGTGGCCAAATGGAGTTTGTTTTAAGTCATCCCTTCAAAAGTTTTTGGATAATTTTAACCTCCATATTAAAAAAACCCCTTCAATACCCCGGCACTCGTTTAGGTTGGCTTTCATTTGAACAGCTAACGGCAAATATCATTCTTGCCCATGTCCCGTTAATAATTTTTTTAAAACACATCTATAAAAGTCAAATTAAAACTAAAGTCGATGGGGACAATCCCATTAGCCAAATCCCGATTTTTAAATTTCTAATTTCTATAGCAATTGTTTTAGCTTCCAATTTTTTGGTCGGGTTTAGCCTCTATTTGGCCTATTCAAGTCCGGGGCTGCACTTTGTTCATGGCCTACAATCGCGATATTTTTTCTGGTCGCTGCTGGCGGGAGTTTTTCTATTTGGGTTCTATTGCATCTACAAAAAGTCCCCAAAACTTTCTGCGATGCTCTTAGGCCCTACCGAGAAAAAATTAATTTTTTTAAGCCTGGCACTCAATTTCGCCATTTTTTATTTTCGAATCTTTCAAACCTATCCCTGAATGTAGTGAAAAAACTCAATTCGAGTGCCGCCCATTTCCTTAATTTTTTTTAAACTCCAATTTTGAAATTTTTTTATTACAAGCAAAGGATCTTCTTTTGCAGCCTCCTGAATCCACAGCGCCTCAACTGAAAACAATTGGGTATTCTCTCGAGGAGCATTTAGGGCCTCAAAAGCTTTCTGGCCCCAATTTTTGCCGTATGGGGGATCACAAAAAAAATGTGAAAAAGTTTGCCCCTGTAAATCAATTTTCTGAAGCTTAGCAAGTTCGGCTTTCCACTTAGATAAATTCTTTTCAGCGATAATAAAGAAGTCCTTGTCTTCCTGAAGTTTAAGCGAAATTGCATTCTCACGAATGGTGTCAATGGCTGCATCACTGTTTTCAACAAAAACAGCGACGGTTGCTCCACGCGATAGGGACTCAAAACCCAGGCTGCCCGACCCAGCAAAAAGATCCAGAACTCCACCGAATTCCAAATTTAAACTATGGTCTAAAATATTAAACAAAGTTTCTTTATGGGGATCCAAGGTCGGGCGAGTATCAAGGCCCTTCGGGGCCTTCAAACGATGCCCACCAAACTTACCGCCAATTATGCGCACGTGTCGGACATAGCAGGTTGTCAAATGAGTATCGACAGTCAGGCTGCTAAAAAGCCTCAGACTCCTAGGGGAAGAACCCGAGCCAGTCCCCTAGGAGTCTGAGGCTTTTTAGCAGCCTGACAAAACGTTTCTTCTACTTTCGTGCGTAGGAAAAAAAAGACAAAAGAACACCCTCCTTGCTTTTTCAGCGGTCTGCTAGCCGTGACCTAAATAGGCTTCAATGACCTTGGGATTTTTTGCCATTTCCTGAGCTGTTCCTGAAAGTGTTGTACGGCCGACCTCAAGGACATAGGCCCTGTGAGCAATCGAAAGCGCTGCAACTGCGTTTTGCTCGACAAGCAAAATAGTCATTCCCTTTTTATTGATTTCCGATAGGGCTCTGAAAATGGTCTCAACGAGAACTGGAGCAATCCCAAGAGAAGGTTCGTCGAGCATCAATACTTTCGGCCGCTGCATAAGGGCGCGCGAAATTGCAAGCATTTGCTGCTCGCCACCCGAAAGTGTGCCGGCCATTTGCGAGAGTCGTTCTTTGAGTCTTGGAAACAGTGTGAACACTTCGTTATAATCAGATTCTAGTTGCCTACGTTCAACTTCGGTTTTACTTGACCGAATATAGGCGCCCATCTCGAGATTTTCAGAAACCGTTAGATTTCCAAAAATTCTTCTGCCCTCGGGCGAATGAGCCAGACCTAGGCGCACAATTTCGTGGGCTTGCAAATTTTGAACAACACCATTTGAAAGCGTGGGAATCCTGGATCCAGTCGGAGCGCGAACCCTAAAAAGCTGCTGACCCAAAAACGAAACCTCTCCGCCAGTGGCAGGAACGAGACCCGATACACAACGTAGTGTCGTTGTTTTGCCTGCACCGTTGGCACCCAACAAAGTTACAATTTCGCCAGGATAGACACTTAAGGAAACATCATGAAGGGCTTTAATCGCTCCATAATTTACTTGAAGGTTTTTTACACAAAGTAGGGGGGCGCTTTGCTCAGTTCTTAGAGGTTCAAGCATGGGCACCTCCGGCGGTATTTTTTTCTTGAGAAAGCTTTTCTAAACCCCCGCCGCCTAAATAGGCTTCGATAACCCTTTTATTGGATTTGATTTGGCTAGGTGTTCCTTCAGCAATGAGCTCGCCGTAATCAAGAACATAAATCCGCTCACAAATTTTCATGACTAAACTCATGTCGTGTTCAATCAACAAAACAGAAAGCGAAAACTTTTTACGAATTTCTTGAATAAAGCCCGAAAGCTGTGCGGTCTCGATAGGATTCATTCCGGCCGCTGGCTCATCAAGCAAAAGTAATTTGGGTTTAGTAGCCAGAGCCCGCGCAATCTCGACTTTCCGTTGATCGCCGTAAGGTAAATTTTTTGCATAGGTTTCTGCCCGAGCTTCAAGACCCAAATTACCTAAAATATTTAAAGCTTCACTTCGCAAAACTTTTTCTTGGCTAAAAAAACGAGGCAACCTTAAAAGGGCGGTTGCAAGATTATAATTTCGACGGGCGTGTAGCGAAACCATGATGTTTTCTAAAACGGTCATTTCTTTAAACAAACGAATATTCTGAAAAGTCCTTGCAGCCCCGGCTGCAGAAATCTTGTGAGGACCGAGCCCCACAATTGACCTTCCAGCAAAAACAATCTGACCACTCGTGGGGCTATAAACCCCAGTCAACATATTAAAGCAGGTGGTTTTGCCCGCTCCATTAGGACCAATTAGCCCCACAAGTTCGCCATCAAACACGTCTAACTTTAAATTGTTTACAGCAACAAGCCCACCAAAGCGGATAGTTAAATCGCGAACTGACAACAGAGGTTTTTTATCTTTAGGAGGGGTACTCACAGCGGCGCCCCCGAAAATCCAGGTTCATTTTTTGCTTTTTTAAAAAACTTATTTTTAAGGGACCCCTTTTTCAGAAGTCCAAGTAAACCTTCTGGAAAAACCAACATAACTAAAATCATGATTAAACCAAAAACGAGCATTCGAATTTGTGAGACAAACTCATTCAACCGCAAAAGCTCGGGTAAAAGTGTAACGATAAAGGCCCCTAACACCGCTCCTTTTTGAGAGCCCAATCCACCTAAAACGATCATTAACAAAACACTTACGCTAATCATGAAAACAAAATTTGAGGGGTGTAAAAACTCTTGATTGTGGGCAAAAAGCGAACCTGCAAGCCCAGCAAATAATGAGCCCACTACAAACGAAAAGGTTTTATAGAACCGAACATTGACCCCCATGGCTTGGGCAGCGATTTCGTCTTCTCGAATAGACTTAATACATCTTCCGAAACTCGATTTAATTAAATTGTTAAGGATAATCAGCGTAAAGGCTGCTCCAACAATGACCCAGGGTATTGTTGTGAGTCTTGGGATTCCTGGCATCCCCCGTGATGCCCCTACAACATCCATATTTAAAAAAACGATTCGAATGATTTCTCCAAATCCAACTGTTGCGATTGCTAAATAATCCCCAGTTAGACGCAAACACGGGATTCCCACAGCAAGTCCCGCAATGCCAGCAGTTCCCATTGCAATTAAACTTGAAACTAAAAGTGCAAGGTGCGGAGACTGAGCCGTCCATTCAGGAGCAATCAGTGTCGTAAATGCAGCACTGGAATAAGCGCCGACTGCGAAAAATCCAGCATGGCCCAATGAAAACAGCCCGCAGTATCCGTTAATCACATTAAGCGACGAGGCCAGTATGACATTGATGCCAAACAAAACAAAAATCTGCCCGAAATACTCAATCATACTTTGACTCTTTCGGGGGTACCCAAAAGTCCCCACGGTCTAAACATCAACATGACAATTAGAATTCCAAATGCAATCGCATCTCGATAGCTACTCTCTCCGTAGCCAACAACAAGGGCTTCGCAAATTCCCAGGGTAAAGGCACCCAAAACGGCGCCCGGAATACTTCCGATTCCGCCAAGCACCGCTGCCGTAAAGGCTTTCAAACCCGCAAGTTGCCCCATGTAGGGTTCGATTTGGTTGTAATACATACCCACAAAAATTCCGGCTATCCCGGCCAAGCTCGCGCCCAGAAAAAAAGTAAAGGCGACAACTCGATTGATGGGCACGCCCATTAATCGACTCGCATCGAAATCTACCGACAATGCGCGCATCGCTCGGCCCATCGGAGTTTTCATGACAATAAATCTTAAAATTCCCATGAAAAATAAACTCAAACCCAAAATTACAAGTTGGTTGCGCTGAACATAAACGTCTTGAAGAATTCCGAGTGTCTCACCCAACTCCCAGGTCACATTGTCTAAAGCCTGTGGGAAGGCTCGCGGTTGAGCTCCGGCAGTCACACGCATAAGTTCTAAAAGAACAATTGAAACTCCCAGCGCGGTAATTAACGGCGCAATTCGATTTGCACCCCGAAGGGGCCGATAGGCAAAACGTTCGACCAACACAGCAAGAAGTCCAGTGGTGACTATAACAAAGGGAATCGCCGCCCAAAACGGCAATCCCAAAACAGATAGCCCAACAAAACCCATGTAGGCGCCAAACATATAAAACTCACCATGGGCAAAGTTGATCATTTTCAGAATTCCGTAAACCATGGTGTATCCCAAGGCAATCAACGCATAGACAGCGCCTTGGGATAAACCGTTAATGAGATACTGAAGCAGTTCCGAAAAAATCATTTTTTTGGGGCCTTTTTTTTTGTGAAAATGGACTCCCAGAAAATGCCCAAAATGTAGCCTTTTGTCGACCTTACAATGTCTTAAAAATTACGCTATTGGCGAGATCAACCAAAGATCAAGCCTAGGCGAAGAGATTTGGTTTGATATCGCCCGCGGAATTCATTTGCTGAGAAGCGCAGGCTAGCCAGCGGCTAGCTGAGCATCGCAAAGCAAATGAAATTACGCGGCGAGATCAACCAAAGATCGAGCCTAGGGGGCCATTCTTTTTACGAAAGCAGGTCCTGGACCTCGACCCTCTAAAACAACCAAAGATTTATTAGCATTACGATTTGAATCCAAACTGATTAAACCTGTAACACCTGCAAAGTCTTTGGTTTGGTTAATATTTTGCATAAGACTTGAGGGATCAATTTTATTTCCACCAATTCGTTTCGCAGCGTCGGCCATTACATAAACGGCGTCATAGCCAAGAGCCGCCATAGCCGAGGGTTCAACTTTCCATTTTTGTTTAAAACGTTTTACGAATTCTTTAACTTTGGGATCTGTGTCTTCATGAAAAAAATGATCGGCGTAGTAGTGGCCGGTCGCAGCATCTCCCGCGATTTCATAAAGTTTTGGCGAGCTCCAACCATCTCCACCCAAAAACCGAGCTTTTATGCCCAAGGTTTTTGCTTGTTTCAGCATATTTCCAATTTCGGTGTAATAACCGGGGGCAAAAATAACATCAGGCTTACGGGATCTGATTTTTGTAAGTTGTGAAGAAAAATCTTGGTCTTTTTGAACATAGGAGACTTCAACAACAATTTCGCCACCCATTTCGGCAAAGGCTTTTTTAAATGCCCCTGAAAGTCCCATTGAATAATCTGAGGCAGAATCTACAACGATTGCGGCTTTTTTTGCTTTGAGGTCGTTAATGGCAAATCGA
>CAXNEW010000061.1:0-8908 GCA_964201665.1 Bdellovibrionota bacterium | reverse complement strand
TGAATCCGAAGGTGCACCGAGTCGCTCTTTTCTTTTAAGGGATTTTTGTGGGGCTCCGCTAAGCTGCAGAACTCTTGTAAGTGGAACTTTAATGGCCTCCAAATCCCATGAACTCACTTCAAGGGCAAGGGACCACTCCAAGCCGAGATGAAAACTCAAGGGTCTTTCTTTGAGAGTGCGCAGGGGATTTGACGGAATGGCAACCACGCAGTCGATACGCAAGGCTTTCATTTCTTCCAGCCAATGATGGCAGAGGTTCTGCACCCAAATAAAGGGTTCAACTCCCCCTTTAAATTCAGGTTGGGTTTTAAGAAGTCGAACAAATTTTGAAACCGTCGGGGTGTGCTTTAGGGCCGCAAAAACCGGAAAGGGTAACGTCGAATCCTCTACTGCGATTCGTGGTTGAATACTCGCAATAAATTGGCTTGAGCAGGATTTGCAAATCCATTCGTGAGCGGGACAAGACTTGTTTTGACATAAAGGGCATTCAAAAAAATTAAGCATGGCTGACTCCCTGATTCCACAAATTAGGAACCAAATAATTTGAGAAGAACAATCTTTCTTCGCGGACTAAATCCTCGAGTAGCTGATTGCGTTGCTTTGCACTCAGATCCGGAAAAAGTGAATCTAAAACAAGAAGATTCTGGCCATGATGAAGAACTTCTCTCTGCGAAAATTCTAAAACGGAGTTCATCGACCTGAATCTTTCAATAAACTTTTTAGGGTCGATTTTGAGAGTGCGTCTAAGCTCATTGAGCTTTTGCGAAAGCCCCTCAGGCCCCAAGTCTAAAAAACCCAAGTCGATACCCTTTGAAATCGGAAAGTGTTTAGGAGAAATCGGAAGCCGAATTCCAAATCGATCAAACAGGGGACCTGAAAGTTTATTTTGATAGTTTCGCAGTTGTTGGGGCGAGCATCGACAAGAGCTGAGATCAAACCCTCGGGCAAATCCGCAGGGACAGGGATTTGCCGTGGCTATAAACCAAAAGTCGGCTGGCCAGATAAAAATTCCGGTGGCACTTCTTTTTTCTAGTGTTTTTCGTTCTAAAACTGTGCGCAGACTCTCGCGACAATCACGTGAAACTTCTAAAAACTCATCGAGTAGCAAAACTCCCCCATGGGCGACTGAAAAAAAACCAGGATCAGGTAAACGATTTTTACTTAAGGTACCTACAAAATCTGACAGCCTTGTTCTTGCATGGGGATTCACAAGTGGCGGAACCCCCATGGGATTCGACCGAGAGAGACGCCAGATTTTGTCAATATTTTTTAAGGTGTCGGGGTCTGGCATCGGAAGCTGAGAATGGATCCAATGGGCTAAGGTTGTTTTTCCGGTTCCCGGTGGACCCATCATAAGAACCGGCAAACGTGTAACGGCGCCAACAAAAAGCCAAAGCCTTTCCCAAAGGCGATTTTGAACATCAATCTGAGGCGCACTTTCAAAATACTTTTGCTTCTTTCGCTGCCATTTTGTGATTAATTTTTTTTCGATATTTGATTTTTCTCTAAGATCGATGTTTGGAGCACATCCTGTTCTTATTTTAGAAACAAGAATCTCAAAGCTCTCTTCTTGGTTGGGGCCAACAAAGGGTTCTTCGGAAAGTTCTTCAATTAAAAGGCTCGTATCTGTGTGTTCTATTTTTCCTTCAAGATTGAGCGACCCCATGAAATTCAGATTTTCAATTTGCGTGGGAGCCATTTCGAGGTCCATTACGCCCAAACACGCCAGCGCAAGGGGCAATTCGAGGTGCGCCCCAACCTTAACCTTTTCTGCAGGAAGAATATTCAAAAGGACTTTGTCAGTGACTTTCCACTGAACATACCTATGAACAAGGCTACGAATTTTGTCGCGACTTTCTTTGAGCCAGGCATCGGGCATGCCGGTTATTGTCAGTCCAGAGGGGCCTCGGGTGCGCAGCGCTTCAATCTGTATACCTTCAATTTCAAGACCTTCTAGGATCAGCGAGGGAACTTTAAAATAATGTTGCATACTTCTGCCCTCGCAAGAATGGGGCCAAGAGATTACTATTTGTAATGTTTGAAAAATTTAAACACGTGGAACTCCAAATCTGACCCTCACTTCAAAAATCGTAATGTTTTTGCCTTTGATTTGGATGACACCCTAACAACCCATACCCAAATTTTTTCTGAAACTTTGGGGGCCCTGGAAGATCTTGGTAAGATTGGAAAAAAGACAGTCCTTGTAACGGGGCGTTCTGCCGGTTGGGCTGATGCACTTATAAAACTTTTTCCGCTCGATGGAGTTGTGGCCGAAAACGGTGGCTTGATTCTCTATTGGAAACACGGACGCGCAAGAAGGGACCCACGCGAAGAGCCCGTAAAAATTTTTTATAGTTCGCCGGGAAAATATAAAAATAAAAAAGATCCTAAATTTTTGGTTTCGCCTGACACCCATGAGGGTGCCAAAAAAGTTCTAAAGGCGACTTTGAAAAAATTTCCGACCGTAAAAGTCTCGAGTGACCAAGATTTTAGACTCTTCGATTTAGCCATCGATTTTGCTGAAGAGGTGGATCCACCCCTTTCATTTACTAACGCCGATGAGATTCGAAAAATTTTTGAAAAGTTCGGAGCTGTGGCAAAGGTTAGCAGTATTCATGTCAATGGTTGGTGGGGAGACTTTTCAAAATCCGGCGGCTTAGAATATCTTTGCCAAAAGGTGTGGGGCTTAAGTTTGAAAAACAATGTTGTTTACACCGGAGATTCTCCAAATGATGCGCCACTTTTTGGGGCCGCCGGAGTGTCCGTTGGGGTTGCCAATATCGAGTCTTTTTTGGGCAAAGTTGATTTTGTTTTGCCCCAGTATAAAACTCAAAACGAGCAGGGGCGGGGCGTTGTTGAGCTTGTTAAACATTTTTTGGCGACAACAAAAAAGAAATTATGAGTACAATGGGGCAGGGCATTTTTGTGAATTTCAAAATTTGGATTTTCTCAGGGTTGTTTTTTCTTGGCGCCTGCTCATCTACGCCTGCTGAATTCACTCAAACCGAGTCCGATGATACTGGAAGCCAAGAGGCTGCTTCGGGTGCATCGAGTGGCGATTCTCCTGCAAAAGAACCAAGCCCCGCAGAAAAAATTGTCGATCTGAATCAAATTTTAAAATTAAAACGAAACACCCCAGTTTTTTCAAAACCTTCGCCCCGCAGCCGAGTCTTGGCAGATGCCTATGCAGACACGGTTGTAATTCTGCGAAGACTTTCGCCTAAACAAAATTGGGCATGGGTTGAAGATGAGGACGGGCATAAGGGATGGATACCTACTAATCGAACGAATTGGTATGATCTTAAAACCCAAAAAACCACAAACGAAATTCCACCCGAATCGTTGCCTGCGCCTGAGTCTTTGCCTCCTTCACTCGAAGAGGCCATGGCCAACTCTGAGCCCGTCGAAGAACCAAAGGCTCAATCGACCGAGGCGAGTTCTTTGGCCGCAGTTCTGGTCAATTTAAATCGCAAAGGTCGCGGACTAACCCTTTTTTATTTAGCAGGATCAATTTTGAAAGACCCGATTCGGCAAAAATTAGACAGAACGGGGTTTGAGGTCCATGCGTTAAACCTTTGGGGCAGTCAAAGAATCTCGACAGCAAGGGACCCCTGGGTTGTAGGGGCTTCCTTTAGAATGTTGAGCCAAAATATTGGAAGCGGCTTGGCTTCAGGCCCCTCCTTGGGAGGTCTGTTTCGGATTGATAACAAAACCTGGGGACCTTCAATTGCCTATTCAGCGGGATTTCTTCCTCCCGAAGAATCAGGCCCCGTAGTGCAAGGGCGAGCCGCCTTTGAATGGATAGATTGGGATATGGAATTCAATTTTGGAGTAGAAATCGGATGGGCCTTTTGAAGTTTTTACTATTACTTTGTTTCTTGGTTTTAGGGAACAGCCCGTTGGATGCTGCCCCTCCTGAAGACTATTTGGGTCCCTCGGCTTCGAATTCAAAAGAACAACAATCCGGCGGGGCCGCAAATGTTCCCGTTGAACGGCCCCCTGCAACTCCAAAGCGTCTAACTGAAGATGATTTGCTCTACAGCCATCCGTCAGAAGAAAATGCTGATTTTCAAGGCCCTTTGGCGACTGTAAAACTCGATATTCAAGGCAGGGCCTTACCCAGTCGCAATGGAAAAGTTCTGGTCTCATTGAAACAAGGCGAAAAAGTCCAAATCATTAAATCTTCCAAAGACAAAAGGTGGGTAGCCATTTTTGTTTTAAAGCTGCGACAAAAAGTATGGGTACCTGCAAGTGCCGTTATAGTTAATAAATAGTTAGGGCCCCTTTTATTAAACCGAAACCCCTGTCATCCCGAAACGCAGTGAGGGATCTCTAACGTTTCTTGGCAGCCAAGCGCGGTGGAGATCCCTCACTCCGTTCGGGATGACGGGTTCGTTCGAGGGGGCTGAAAGTTTTGGACGAGCCCGTGGGCTTCTTCGAAAAGTTTTTTGACTTCTGAGATTTCTACTTTGCGTGATTCATTTGCAAAACGCATTAAATCCATTTGCTCAAAAATTTTCTTTAATGACTTAAGGGCATCAAGAGTTTGAGGTTGGGGATCTGCCAATTGTAGAGCTTCAAAAAAAACTTCCCTCTCGTTTTCAACCATTAAATCAGGCCGGTGCGTTCTGAGCGTGAAATGAAGTTTTTGCCTTATCCAAAGATCAATCAGTGAGAGTCCCTTGAGTGAGTCATTTGATTTTAGATCACGAATTTGGCGGGCGGTTTTTTCCCAGGGGTTATCTCTTAAAAACATAAGGTCTTCAACGCGCCTTTTTAGAATTGAAAAATAAATTCCGAGTCCGAAAAAAATTGTTAGCAAAGCAAACCAAATTCCCTCAGAAACACCGCTCCAACCCCTGCGGGACAAGATACTAAATGAAACTTGTTTTCCTAGATTTGCAAAATAGGGTGAAATTTTCGATTCTAAGACTTCATCGGCATTGCCATCTTTGTTGGTTTGAGCGGATTTTTTGGCAATTTTTGCGCCCGGTTTAATCTCAATTTCAAGTTGCGGCAGGATGATACTTTCGTATTTTGAATTTTCAGGATTGAAGTAGGTCCATTTGAGGGGGCCAATTTTAAAATTGCCACTTTCTTTGGGTAAAATGAGATACTCAAATGTCTTAAAGCCCGAAGCATCGTCTCTGAATTCATAACGGTTCAAAGTTTGGTAGGGGTCCATTCCCTGAGGTAAAGTGAGTATGGGCTCTTCGATGGCCTTCAGGTTCCCGACGCCTTCTAAGGTGAGCTCAATAGAAAAGGGTTGGCCTGGAGGCAGAGCCTGAGTTGGTGCGGACCATGAGGCTTGGTAGCGGCCCACGGCACCCCCAAAATTGACACCAGTAGGTGTCCGGGGCAGGGGTTTAATTTTGAAATCCAAACTTTGCGAAAATTTTTCCATCGGAACGCCTTGCGATGAAGTGGGATCGGGATCTCGGCCATTTAGCATATCTTCAAGCAAGTCAGCGGCACTCATAAAAACTTTAGACCGAAATTGAAGAGGATCTATTCGCAGGTTCCCCTCTTTAAGTGGAAAAACTGCAAATCGAATCAGTTCAAACTGTAAAAAATTTTCGCCCTGTATTCGCACGGGTGAAGGCGAAAAAGCTCGAGGTATTGCGAGTTCTTCTTTTAAAAAACCTTTGAAGTCTGGAAACTTCGAAATTGTAGGCTCGTCGAGCCGCATGGGTTTGCGCTGAAAAACTCGATAACTCAAATTAAACAGCTCTCCCACATAACCCTCAGTTTTAGACGGCAAAGCCCGCACAAAAAGATTTTCCCGCGGGGGAATATCAACCAGCAAATCAGAATCATCAGGAACAGAGCCAAAGGGATTGGGGATTGTTTGCGGTCTCATTTGCGGCCTGCTATTCCCCCAAAGATTTTGCCCAGGGCGCCCTACAAAGGGACCTTGACTTGGGGGTCCACTACCCGACGGTGGAGAGGGTTGATTGCTGATAGCGTCCACCATCACTTGGGTTTCTGCCGTCCTAAATTTTTTGCTCGCGATCTCGACTTCAAAAGAGGGAACTAAAAGGTTTCCCTTTTTCAGGGGTTTCAAAATCAAGGAGTGCTCAACGATTCTTCTTTGAATACGTTCTCCGTTGGTCATTTTTAGAAGTGTTGTTTGGTCTCGATAGGATTTTAGAAGTTTCCAGTCTTTGAGCTGCGGTCCTTTAAGTTCTCCCACAGAATCCGAAAAATCCGCTTCGATTCGAATTTTCACAAGAACGGGTTCGCCATTGCGTGATCTTGAGGGATCGGTAAAAAGTTGAATTAGGGGCTTGCCTTTTCTTTGTGCAAAACCCAATGGAGTCCAAAGTCCCAACCCCAGAATTACAAATATAAAGTATTTAATGGGATTCATAAAAATTTTATTTTACCAGGGATCTCCTGAGAAACCCCTTTTAACTTGGCCTTTTTGCTGATTTTCGAGTCGTTGCTCGTTTTGGGTTTTACGCTTTTTGACAGCCGATTCTTCGCCCGAAACACTTTCCAAAATCTTTCTGGCTTCTTGCTCGCTGAGTTCAGAATCCTTGAAGGGGCGTTTTGTTTTTCTGTCTTTGTCCCCTTCAGAAAACTTTTGATCAGGTTTTTCTTTTGTGGGATCGTCTTTTTCTTTGTCGCCTTTGTTTCCACTGGAAGGCTCTCCGGATCCTTTTGAATCCTCAGACTTGTCTCCTTGAGATTTTTTTTGTTGTTCTTGTTTTTGCAAAAGGCGAATCACATTTTTTTTAGCCTTCTCTTGAAGATCGCGTACTTCAGGAGGGGCATCATAGTTGAGGTAGTGAAGTTTTAGGGCCTCTGGAATATTCCCGTCGAGTTCTTGGGCCAATGCGCACTGAAACTGAACCAGCGATCGAAGTGAGCTAAGGCCTTTGTGAGTTTGTTGGCCAAGTGTTTTTAACAGCTGTAAACATTCCTTAACTACCGGAATCAAAGAATTCTTAGCGGCTTCTTTAGTTGTCTCAGTATAGGCTCGCAAAAGGGAATGAGTTAAAAAATTGGCCCTTGTGAGTTCGTCATTTGCATCTTCGGATAAAGCTTTTTTGAGATGATCATAACTTTTTTGAAGGTCTTTTAAATCAAAATCCTTGAGTGCTTGGCGATTCCAGTAAACATTGTAGGGATTGTTTGAGTCGGCCTGGGCAGTCATTGAACCCAAAAATAAAAAAACCATAAGAATTGATTTTTTAATTTTTCGAGTACCTTGCGAAAACTTAAGTTCAGGCAAAAAGAAATCCAAAAGTAAAAGAAGAAATCCAATTAAAAGGGGCCATTGAAATCGTTGTTCAAGGTCAACCTGTTGGCCGGCTTCTCGACTTCTTCTTTTAAATCCTCGAAGATAATCTTCGACTTCTTCCCAGACTGAATTCCCCTCTGACAGGTAAAAAACTTTTCCATTTGTGCGACTAGCCATGGCTTTAAGAGCGGCATCTTCAAGTTTTGTAACTACGTATTCGCCGGTGCGAGGGCGTTTGATGTAATTGACGATTTCGCCGCGATCGTTTCGGGTGGGAATGCGAGCCCCCTGTGAAGTTCCGACGGCTATTGAAAGAATCGGCACTCCAAGTTTTGCTGCCTTTTCGATAGATGGGCCCTCGGGGTCGCGATCTTCACCGTCCGTTACCAAAAAAATAATCTGAGAAACCTCTTCAAAAATTTCTTCACGCGAGCTGACTTGATCAAGTTTTAGAGCTTCAAGGCAGCCTTCAACTCCAGAAGTGATTTGTGTAGAGGGGTCAGAAATATAATCCGGATCCAGGGGCTCAAGAAAACTTAATAGAGCCGAAATGTCTGGAGTGAGAGGGGCCGCGATAAAAGATGTTCCTGCAAAACCCACTAGCGCCAATCTGTCGCCACCAAGCCTTGGTAAGAAATAGGAAAGCTGAGACTTTGCCGCTTTCAATCGCGAGGGAAGCAAGTCATCGGCCAGCATTGATTGTGAAAGATCAAGGGCAATACACATGTCGAGCCCCTCAGACCGAAGGGTTTGAGTTTTTTCACCCCATTGGGGGCCAAGCACAGAAAGTCCAACAAAAACCAATCCTACTAAATAGAAAACAGTTTTATACTTTCTATTTTGAGGTTGAAGAAAGGCTCCTTCGAGGTTGGAGTGATCTGGATTCAGCCCCCAAAGTTTCAGCATTTTTTTACGAAAAATCGTGGTATTCCAAACCAAAAGAAAAACCACGCCGATGAGTAAAAAATAACCCAAATTTTGCGACTGCGAAAAAGAAATTCCAAAAACTTGAATTCCAGGCATTAGGGAACCTTTCTCCATCGAGTGTTCAGTAAAATTCCCTCTAAAATTAAAAGTAAAAATCCCACCAAAATCCATTGCCAGGCTTTTTCTCGGTATCTCACTAGAGTGTCGAACTGGACCTCACTTTTTTCAAGGGCGTCGATTTTTTCGAAAATTTCTTCGAGAACATTCTGGTTACCGGCTCTAAAAAATTGTCCTCCCGTTTTTTGGGCAATTTCCTGCAGGAGTTCCTCGTTAACGGCATCATAAAGATCTTGGTAATCAGTAATTGTTTGGCCAGTGAAGGGATCCATTCTTTGCACCGGAAACTGGACTTTCCCTTTTTTTCCGAGTCCAATTGTATAAATTTTAAGTCCGTACCCGCGGGCTAACTCAGCAGCCGTGTCGGGATCAACGGTTCCCATGTTGTTGTCGCCGTCGGTTACAAGAATTATCACACGGCTTTTGGCTTTTGAATTTCGTAAATGGTGGGTAGCCACAGCGAGCGATTGGCCGATTGCCGTACCATCCTGAAGCAATCGGTTAGAAGATTTTTCAATGGCCTCAGTGATAATTTTATGGTCCATGGTGAGCGGAACGGCCAAATAGGCTTCGCCACTAAACAAGACTAACCCCATTCGATCATTAGATCGTTTTTCA
>CAXNEW010000060.1:0-9101 GCA_964201665.1 Bdellovibrionota bacterium | reverse complement strand
GAATCAACAACGCTGAGTGCAAGATTTTCAATTTCTTTACTTGTGCCAATCAGCTTTAAACCATCGCGCAAAAATTGAACTGCAGCTCCAGCAATAAAAACCGACCCTTCAAGGGCATAAGTCCGCTTTTTCCCTAGTTGCCAAGCAACAGTGGTCAAACCCGATTTTACAGACTTTGGTTTGGGTCCAATATTCAAAAGAAAAAATGCACCCGTTCCATAAGTCACTTTGCCTTCGCCTTGAGCAAAGCAATTTTGCCCAAAAAGAGCTGCTTGTTGGTCGCCCAAAACTCCAACCAGTGGAATTCCGTCGGGTAAAAAGCCAAGTCCTCGAGTTTCACCAAAGCAGGCATCAGAGGGTCTAATTTCGGGTAAAATTTCAGGGGGAATTCCAAGAATTTTTAAGGCAGCGCGACTCCAAGCTCCCGTTTTTAAATCCATGAACATTGTGCGGGAGGCATTGGTTGTGTCGGTTACGTGATTACGCCCGCCGGTCAGCTTTGCAATTAAAAATGTGTCGATGGTTCCAAAGCAAATTTGCCCCTGTTTTGCTTCTTTCAATAAATTTTTATTATTTTCAAAAACCCAATTGAGCTTGGTACCCGAAAAATAGGGGTCAGTTACTAGGCCCGTAATTTTTTGAAGTTTTCGGGAGGCTCCAGATTTTCTTAGCCTTAGGCAAATTTCTTGGCTTCTTCGACATTGCCACACTATGGCCCGGCCTTTGGGCTTTAGAGAATTGCGATCCCACAAACCAAAGGTTTCTCTTTGATTGGTAATGGCAATAGCTGCAATTTTTCTGGGATCAAAACCCGTGCCCTTAATTGAATCGACACAACGCTGAACAGAGTTTCTTACACTCACCCAAATTTCTTCAAGGTCATGCTCAACCCAGTCCGCCTTGGGAAAATGCTGAGCAAAAGTTTCGTGGGCCTGCCCCACGACCTTCAAATTGTTATCGTAAATTAGGGCCCGGCTCGACGTCGTCCCCTGGTCAATTGCGAGTATGAATTTTGCAGACATAAGTATCGGCTCCTAAAGAATTTACTATTCTAGTTTAGTTAATTCTTTAGGATAATTAAATCTAACTGTATTTTATTTTTTCTGTCGTTGGCTGGCAGGAAGCCTTCTAAGCTTAACTTTTTCTAATGAATTTTTTGCGACGTGAGAATATTCAGATAAAATTTCGGGAATTTTTTCTTCAAGATTTTTACAATATTCCTTGCCGCCGGGTTGGGTTTTGTCGGTTAAAGAGGCGATAATTGACCTGACAGTATCCATTTCTTTATTTTTTTGACTAAGTTTTAGGTCGAGTTCGTTTCTTTTTTCATTGGTCAACCCACGAGCAAATCTTTCATCAACCAGCTTATTCCGCTCAACCTCTAACTGATCCAATTTTTTTGACTGGTCTTTCAAATTTTCAAGATCCAAAGAAATTTTTGATACAAAATTATCAAAGTAAAAACCTTTTTTGTTTGTTTTCAAACTCTCATCTACTATTTTCCAAAGAAAGTTTGGCCAAGGGTCTAGCGGGTAGGTGGCTCTAGTCGGTGAATAGCTAAAAATATCCGCGTAGGTTTGTAGGGTTTTTCCCTCATCATTAGGATTTTCGGTGAGTGACCCATCAAATCCAATTCCAAGATATGTAAAGCGCTCGTCATCCTGAAGGCCGTGAAGGGCTAAAATAAATCGAAGCAGAATCATACGTTCAAAATTTTTGTTTTGACTTGAAACCTGTTTTTTCCTGGCTTCACTCCATTCAAATTTGTTTAACTCTGTCAGTCTTTGCTTTAAAGTTTTTTGCCGCTCGGCGAGCTGATCGTTCATTTGTTTTGATACGGCTTCATAGAGATTTTGAACCGAAGAGCTCGCATTCAAAACCAACTTCTGACCTTCTTTAATTGTGCAAGCATTTGCTATGACCCAAAGAACTTGGATTTCTTCTGGGAATTCCAAAACCAAACCCGCAAGCCGCCTCGCATTTTCATGAACCAAAATTTGTGTGAAATTTGCGATCGAACCTTGGTCAGAATAAACGGATTTATAACGGGGGTTTTTATTCTTTCTAAAAACATCGTTATATTTTTGATCAGGAGGGGTAAAATCTCCTTCAACTCCACCAAAATAAGCCCCTGGCCAAAAAGACTCAGGTTCCCAAACGGGCCTTGCAAATTGCCCATGGCAGGAAAAACATTTTCTAGGATTTTCTTTAAACTGCAGTTTATTTTGGTCGTTTTTTTCGACAAGATGAAAATTAAAACCGGTAACCCCATTTTTGAATTTAGCAATCTGCATAAATTCCAAACGATCCTCTGACCCGTTAAATGAAAACACTAAATCTTGATCTTTCCCTGTGAAACACATCACTCGGGGCTCCGCCTCGGTTGCACTTAGCAGGCCTTGTGAATGAAACATGAGAACACAATTCCTATTTTCATTTTTTAGCCATTCAATGCCCTCTTCAATGGTCGCGTTTTCTTTAGAAAGAACCTCTGATTTGAATTTAGCCCAAGTATCATTTTCATTTTTGAGGCCAGCGACTATCGAAGCCTGCAAGGGAACCAATCCGAAGGCATTAGTCGACCCAACTGTTCCAACTCCGCCGGTTGTGGAAGCTGCCGGCTGGCTTGCTGAACTTACGCTGGGATTTTCTGTGGAAGGCTGGGGGTTTTCGGTAGGAGTGGGCTCCCCCTCGGGCACGCCTCCTGTCACTACAGGCACCGGAGCCATTTTAGGCTGCTCATCCTTTTTACAACCTAAGAAAAAAAGTGAAGCACTTAGGATTAGGGTGGATGGAAAAAGTCTCTCCATACTGAGTATTTTTGTATAGTTTGAATTGTTTTAAAATGACAAAAAGCCGTCTTTTTTTGCATTGAAAAACAAGCCCCCATTTGAGGCTAAAATCTTAACCTAACCTTAACACTGTTAAGGTAACTATCTGGTTAAAATCATAATGTAGGTACGTTTATGCGAAAAACACCTTTATCTCTAATTTTAAGATTGTGGTTTTTGGCGGGTCTTTCTTTTGCAAATTATTCATTTTCACAAAAATTTGCCGGGAAAATTCTATTTGTTGATGGCGCAGTCCAGATATTAAGTAGCGATGGCGAAACTTTACGTGATGGAAAACCTGCAACTAATTTTTATGTAGGAGATACCGTAATCACAGGAACCTCTTCGTCCACCCGCATTCGATTTAGAGAAGGTAATAACGAAGCAACTATAGGGCCTTCGTCTGCCGTTTTTATTGAAAAAGCGTCTACTGAAGGGCTAGTTAATGGCACTACGCTTAAACTTCATTACGGAGATTTGCGGCCTTTTCTTAAAATTCCCTATACGGATATAGATTCTTTCAAAGTAAAAACTCCCCTCGCTGAAGCCTCTTTGAAGGGCACTTCCTTTGTCGCCCATCACGACACTTCAATTCCAGAAAGCTCTTTTGTGGCCATCGACGGAGAAATTTCAGTTACCTCAAATTCCCCCTTTATACAAAATCCAATCAAAGTTGAATCCGGTGAGTTTGTGATGAGTAATCCCAAAATCGACATGAGCGAACCCGCTCCACTTCACGACAATAAAGCTCTCATGGGGGATGTGCGAAAAATGAATCTTTTAGCAAGTGGAAAAGCAAGCGATGTTTACGATTCGAGCAATGTGGCGCCTTGGGACGCTACAACTCTTGGCCGAAGTCTCGCTCAGGGCCCTCGCCACACAAGCAAGAATCCGACAGTGCGTCCAAGTCCTCGAGTCGAGAAAACCGTCGAGGTCGTTGAAGAAATTCCTTTAGCCGTAGTTGAGTCTTCGCAAACCCTCGATCGAGCGCCCGCGGGTGTTAGCACTCAGGACGAAGAAGCTGAAAAAAAATCCTCAGGGCGAAACGTCATCGAGAAAGTCCTTGTCGATTCCCTTGGAATCTAACTGGGTTTTATTTTTAACATTAAAGGCCTCGGCATAGGCTTCTTTCAGTTTTTTTACAGGAATAATTTTTAAATTTTTTTCGTCCAGAGTTTCTTTTAAATTCCATTGCGGCAAAACTATTTTTTTAATGCCTACTGTTTTTGCTTCCGCTATCCGGGCCGCAATATTCGGAACAGACCTAATTTCGCCCCCGAGTCCTACTTCTCCTACAAAAAGTAGATCTGCAGGAAGCGGTCGGTTTTCGACTGCCGAAATCAAAGCCATCAATACGGCCAAATCGACAGCAGGCTCGACTAAGCGATCACCTGACGCCACTTTGCAGTAAACATCCTGGTCCGAAAAAGAAATGTTTAGTGTTTTTTCTGCGACAGCCATAAGTACAGCAATTCGATTTTGATCAATCCCTTGAACAGTCCGCCGGGGATACCCTACATAACATTTTTGGCAAAGAGCTTGAAACTCAGTCAAAAAGGGTCGGCTACCTTCTAAGTGCGCGACTACAGAAGATCCCGCAACACCGTCTACTTTTTCGGCTAAAAACCGAGCCGAAGGGTTTTCTACTTGCATGAGGCCTTGTGGACGCATTTCAAAAACAGCAACCTCATGAGTGGCGCCAAATCTATTTTTTTGTCCTCTTAAAAGTCGATATCCACTTGAGGTTGCGAGTTCAAAATAGAAAACTCCATCAACCATATGCTCAAGTAGTCTCGGACCCGCAACTGTTCCCTCTTTAGTAACGTGTCCAACAAGAATAACAACAACTCCTAAATTTTTTGCAACCGAAAGAAACTCATGAGTTGCCATTCGAATTTGAGAAACTGTTCCC
Source organism: Bdellovibrionota bacterium (assembly GCA_964201665.1). Lineage (GTDB taxonomy): Bacteria > Bdellovibrionota > UBA2428 > UBA2428 > UBA2428 > CAXNEW01. The sequence continues at coordinate 4,358 of CAXNEW010000060.1, read as the reverse complement.
GCGGCACTTTCAATTGTTTCAGATGAAAGAGTTTGAACTGAATCCACAATAACAATTTTGGGCTTTAGCTTTTGAATTTCTTCAATGGCGGCCTCAAGCTCTGTTGTGGAAAGAAAAAACAAATTTTCAGATTCTTGTAGTTTAAGCCTTTTAAATCGGCCGCCAACTTGGGCGGCCGATTCTTCACCACTCAAATAAAGCGATTTGTTTCCGGCGGCAGAAAGATTTCCTAAAACCTGTAGCAGTAGAGTCGATTTTCCAATTCCCGGTTCTCCGCCAAAAAGCAAAAGCGAGCCCGGCACTAAACCTCCGCCGAGAACACGATCAACCTCCGAAATTCCACTTGGGATACGAGCAATAAGTTTGGGATCTTTAAGGGCCCCTACGTGCAAAAGTTCTGAAGATTTTGGATTTCCTTCGCCCTCAGAATCAGATCTGGCACTTAGTGAGCGTCCCTTTTTTTCTTTAGCACTTACTCGCTCTTCAACAAGGCTGTTCCAAGCGCCGCAATCTCTACACTGGCCCGACCATTTGGGACTTTGAGCGCCGCAAGTTTGGCAAACATACTGAGTGCTCGCCATACAAAACTAACTAAAGGTCAGTTACAGAGGTGCGGGCCATCGCGCGTTTAAGCTTAAGCTCGTACTTACGAAAATTCGCATCGTCCAACCCGCCTTCTTGAATTTTCTTAAGCGCTTTTTCTTGGGCGACCTTTGCTCGAACTTTATCAATTTCTTCACCAAGCTCGGCAACATCTGCCAAAACTGTGATATTGCCGTTGAAAACTTCCAAAACCCCGGTGCTCAAGGTTGCAATTGAGGTTTTAGAGCCCTGTTTCCACTTTAAAATTCCAGTTTCAAGTTCAGAAACAAGGTTGGCATGATTTGGAAAAATTCCAAGTTGGCCGGCAAAGCCGGGAGCCAGAATTTCATCGACAGATTCACCATCAACAAGTTTTCGATGCGGCGATAGCACGGTTAGCTTCATGTTATTCCTTAAAGTTTTTTAGCGCGCTCAACAGCTTCTTCAATTGTTCCTACGTAGAAAAAAGCCTGCTCGGGAAGACTGTCATGTTTACCTTCTAAAATTTCTTTAAACCCTCGAACAGTGTCTGCAATTTCAACATATTTTCCAGGAGTACCGGTAAACTGCTCGGCAACAAAGAAAGGCTGAGACATAAATTTTTGAATTCGACGTGCTCTCGAAACAACGAGTTTGTCTTCTTCCGAAAGTTCATCCATACCCAGAATGGCAATAATATCTTGAAGCTCTTTGTAGCGCTGAAGAATTCTTTGTACACCACGGGCCGTATTGTAGTGCTCTTCTCCTACAACCTCAGGAGTTAAAATTCTTGAAGTCGAAGCAAGAGGGTCTACCGCAGGATAAATTCCCATTTCAGAAATTTGCCTTGATAGGTTTGTTGTTGCATCTAAGTGCGAAAATGTTGTGGCAGGCGCGGGGTCTGTATAGTCATCGGCAGGAACGTAAACAGCTTGTACTGACGTGATCGACCCTTTCACAGTTGATGTGATTCGCTCTTGCATGGCGCCCATTTCAGTAGCCAAAGTGGGTTGGTATCCTACCGCGGAGGGGATCCTTCCTAAAAGGGCCGAAACCTCTGAGCCCGCTTGGGTAAATCGGAAAATATTATCAATGAAAAACAAAACGTCCTGATTTTCTTCATCTCTAAAATATTCGGCAATCGAAAGGCCTGTAAGAGCAACTCTGGCGCGAGCACCAGGGGGCTCGTTCATCTGGCCAAACACCAGCGCTGTTTTTTCAATAACTCCGGATTCTTTCATTTCCACCCAGAGATCATTTCCTTCTCGGGTTCTCTCACCAACTCCAGCAAAAACGGAATAGCCTCCGTGCTCAGTGGCAATGTTTCGAATTAACTCCTGAATAAGAACTGTTTTTCCAACTCCAGCCCCTCCAAACAATCCAATTTTTCCGCCCTTTGCGTAAGGAGCTAACAAATCTACGACTTTGATTCCGGTCCACAAGGCTTCAACACCTACACTTTGATCTTTAAACTCAGGTGGAAGTCGGTGAATCGGAAAAGATTTTTTCGCATTGATGGGCCCCTGCTCATCAATAGGGTCACCTGTGACGTTAATAATTCGACCCAACACTTCCTTTCCTACCGGTGCTTGAATAGGTTTATTTGTGTTTGAAACCTCTTGACCCCGCATGAGGCCTTCGGTTCCATCCATAGCGATACATCGCACGGTGCTTTCACCTAAATGCTGGGCGACTTCAAGAACAAGATTGTCTTTTGTGTCCCCCAAAGAGGGATTGGTAACTTTCAGTGCTGTGTAAATTTGTGGAAGCTCGGCTCCCGTAAAATCGACGTCCACTACGGGGCCCAAAATCTGGGTAACGTGCCCTTTGCCTGTTGTTTGAAGTGTTGCCATAAAAAATCTCCTTTAACCTTTAAGGGCTTCTGCTCCGCCCACAATTTCCATTAGTTCTTTTGTAATAGAAGCCTGTCGCACTCGGTTTGCCTCGAGTGTAAGCCTAGAAATCATTTGCCCAGCATTACGTGTTGCGCTGTCCATCGCTGTCATGCGCGATCCAAATTCTGAGGCCAAAGAATCCGCGAGCATTCGGTACATCGATGTTTTTACCAAGCCTGGTAAAAGTGTCGCCAAAAGATCTGATCTTTGGGGTTCGTATTTGAAGGGCGAGGCTGCGGCTTCGGATGGGACGGTGCCAATGTCGCCCGATGGAACGATGACTTCTAATGGAAGCAACTGCTTTCGAGTTGCTGTTTGAGTAAGAGCGGATTTGAACTGCGTAAACAAAACTTGAACAGAATCAAAACGGCCTGATAAAAACTGTTCTGTGAGAACTTGAGTTAATTTATCGGCCTTTGAGGTTGTAAATTTTCCTGCCCACATATCAGGAACAATTTCACCGTTTAAGCCCCGGCGCTTTAAGGATTCTGAACCCCGGCGCCCAACAAAAAAGCAATATACTTCATGTCCGGCTTCTTTAAGTGCCCTGTGTTCACGAAGCGCAAATCTCAGCATGTTGGTGTTATAGGCTCCGCAAAGTCCGCGATCTGAAGTTACAACAACGAGTGCGGTTTTGGGAGATTCTCCCTCTGCTTTTGGCGTTTGTTTAAGCAAAGGGTGAAGATTTTGTAAAAATTGAATGCGTTTGGATTCCTCAATTTTTCCGGCTGCTGATTGAATTTCAATCAAAATACGGGAGGCCAAATCCTCAAGCTTTTGGGAATAGGGTCTTGCGGAACCTATTGCTTGCTGGGCCCTGCGAAGTTTGCTCGCCGACACCATCTTCATCGCCTTTGTAATTTGTTGGGTGTTTTTAACACTCCCAATTCTTCGGCGAATATCCTTAAGTGAAGCCACTTAAATTTTTTCCTTTTTAAGCCTGGGCCTGAAATTGTTGGGCAAATTCTTTTAACAGATTCACAAGTTGCGGCTTGGTTTTGTCGTCTAAAGTTTTGCTTGTTGCAATGGCCGAGAGGGTTTCCTTACCGCGAGAATCCATGAATGTTAAAACTTGTTCTTCGTAATTTTTTATTTTTTCTACTGGAATCGTGTCTGTGTATCCCTGGGTTACAGCAAAAATAATGATAATCTGTCTTTCAACCGACATCGGAACATATTGCCCTTGTTTCAAAATTTCCCGCAAACGTAAGCCTCGGTTGAGCTGTCGCTGGGTTGCTGGATCAAGGTCCGAACCAAAGGCCGCAAAAGCCGCAAGTTCTCTAAATTGGGCAAGTTCAAGTCGAAGGGTTCCCGCGACTGCTTTCATAGCTTTTACCTGAGCGCTACCACCAACGCGGCTGACCGATAGACCGGCGTTAACAGCAGGGCGAATTCCTGCGTAAAACAAATCACTCTCAAGAAAAATCTGACCATCTGTAATCGAAATTACGTTAGTGGGAATATAAGCCGAAACATCACCCGCTTGGGTTTCGATAATCGGCAAAGCTGTTAGCGAGCCTCCACCCATTTCATCGCTAAGTTTTGCAGCTCGTTCAAGCAACCGGCTGTGAATATAAAAAACATCTCCCGGATAAGCCTCTCGACCAGGGGGTCTTCTTAGGAGCAACGAAAGTTGACGATAAGCTTGGGCTTGTTTTGTAAGATCGTCATATACAATTAGCGCGTGTTTTCCATTGTCGCGATACCACTCGCCAATTGTGGCTCCTGTATAAGGAGCAATATACTGGAGAGGTGCAGAATCGGCCGCAGGAGCCATCACTATCGTTGTGTACTCGAGAGCTCCGTGGATTCTAAGTTTTTCGACAACTTGAGCCACTGTAGATTGTTTTTGACCAATAGCTACATAAATACAAAAAACGTTTTTGCCTTTTTGATTAATAA
>CAXNEW010000059.1:0-9315 GCA_964201665.1 Bdellovibrionota bacterium | reverse complement strand
GAGGCCACAACGCTATCGCCCAATTTAATTTCTTCGATACCGGCAAGAACCGCAATATCCCCCGATACAACTTCATCAGTAGGAGCTTGCTTGAGGCCATGAAATGTAAACAGGCCCATAATTTTCATGGCTTTTGAAGTTTGATTTCCATTTTCGTCGGCACCAATGACGGCTGCTTGTTCACCAACTTTAAGGGTGCCCGCACGGACGCGACCAATGGCCAAACGGCCTAGGTATTCGGAATAACCCAAATTTGCGATGAGCATTTGCATAGGCTTTGTGGGATCCGCTGTTGGAGCAGGAACAAAAGAAACAATGCGGTCAAAAAGTGGATTTAGGGAGTCCGAAGTCGCGCGATCTTCAAGCTTGTTAAAGGCTTTGCCTTCTCTTGCGACAGCATAGACCACGGGAAAATCGGCCTGTTCGTCGTTGGCATCGAGATCAATAAACAAATTGAAAACTTCGTTTAAAACCTCAGCAGGACGAGCATCTTGGCGATCAACTTTATTGATTACGACCATGACTTTGAGCCCTTGAGCCAGGGCTTTTCGAAGTACGAACCGAGTTTGTGGCAACGGACCTTCAGCCGCATCAACAAGCAGACATGCGCCATCAACCATTGATAAAATCCGCTCAACTTCGCCGCCGAAGTCGGCGTGGCCGGGGGTATCAACAATATTTATTTTGTAGTCTTTATAAAGAACCGCAGTATTTTTTGCAGTGATTGTAATGCCACGCTCACGTTCAATGTCGCCTGAGTCCATGACTCTATCGGCAATGGCTTCGTTTTCACGAAAGGTTCCGGCCTGCTTAAGAAGGCCGTCCACAAGGGTCGTTTTTCCGTGGTCGACGTGGGCAATAATGGCAATGTTTCGAATTTTCTCTGGTTTTACACTCATGCTCGGCCAAGCTTATCGCTTAGTGCAGCGGGTCTTTCAAGAGATACTATTACCAGGACAAACAAATTTAACCTTTTATTGTAAAGTTTTGACTTAGTTTCTTTGAGGCAATTCCAAAATTACTTGGGTGCCCTTCCCAACCTCAGAACTAACCGAAAGGGTTCCTCCCCAGGCTTTGATCATTTCATGTGCAAAAAAGAACCCCAAGCCGGTTCCGCCCAACTTTCCTTGGGTAAAACCCCTCTTTCCCAGAGATTCCAATTGTGCCGAATCCATGCCCTTTCCATTGTCCTCAATTTGCACGAGGACTTTTTGGTTTTCGGAGCTCACTGCCAGTTTCAGTTGTACCTTTGAATTGGGTTCAGAACAGGCCTCAATAGCATTGTTGAGTAAATTAGAGATTAGCCTTTGAAAACTGATGGGATTTAAAAATACTTGGACCCTCTCTAATGCCCGCTGATCACCTTCAAAGTGGAATTCAACGAAGGGGCAGTGTAATCTTTTTTCCCGAACAACTTGAAATGCAAGCTCGTAGACCTCACAAACCATATTATTTTGGGCCGTATCCTTTTTTTGTTTTGCAGAATTTGTCTCAAGATCAGAAATTATTTCTCTACCTCGATCCAAAGCCTCTCTAAATAGATTTTGATTTTCAGCTGGCAATCCCTTCAAATTTTTTTGCACCACTACGAGTGCAGTTATTGGTGATCGAATATCATGTAAAAATTGATCAACTTCATTTTCGAAGTGCTTGGATCGTTGTAAAAGCCTGAAATTTTCCTCAGCCTCATCCAAAATAAAATGGTTGCGCTCTTGTTCGGTAACAAATTGCCTCCAACGTTTTTTAATTTCCAAACTCAACCCATCTCCCTTTTCCCTTTGTACCCATCGGAAAAGTTTCAATAACTCTTGCAAAGCTGACTTTCTCATTCGAATTCCTATGTTCAAAAAACAAAAAGAAATAATTGAGTTAATGAAAAAAACCCAAAAACAGGCTTTCAGAACTTCTTTTCTAAGGTTTTCTCCGGCGCTAAAAAATATAGCCGCACGATTTGGAAATTCAGAATTTCTAAGTACCCAAATTGCCGAAAAAAAACTCTGTCGAAATTTCATCGGAACCCACCGTGAATTTAATTTTGGGCTGGCTCCAAGTTCTGAATTTAAAAATCCAGATTCAAAAATCATTTTAGAAATTAAAAAAGAATCGCCTACTTGAAAGACCACTCGTGATTCTTCTCCAGAAACAAAATTTGTTTCAAGGAGCTTAAATCCAGAAAAAACTTTTGAGTCGGTCAAAACATAACCTTCCAACCTAGAAAGGCCAGAAACCCAATTTCCCTGCAAGAAATTTGCATTTTCAGATTCCAAAAAAACATTTGCTACACTTTCGGCTTGTTCTTCTAAAATCGTCCTTAACTTAAATCCGACAATTGCTGAAAAAAATAGACTGAGTAAGCCCTGAAACCCAAGGACTAAAAGCCATGTCTTTCGGGCTATGGGGGCCGGGCCCTCTGGGTGCTTTTTTGTTTTAACAAATTCATTTTGGGTCATAGTTCGCCGAACTCTAAGGGATTTCTAGCAAAAGGCGAAAGGACTTGAAAAACAAATAAAAAAACATTAGTTTCCGAGCGGCCTCGAGAAAAGTTTCCTGAAATTTTAGGTGGTTACAATGAAAAAGTCCTTTAAGAGAATTTTTTACCAGACACAAAAGTGGATAGGCTTGTTTGGCTTCATTTTTTTTGGAGTATCTTCACAGAGTTTCCAGAGGATTTTGTCGAATGACCAAAATCCATTAGTAAAGAAGGTCACTCTGATTTCCCCAAGCGAATCGGATACCAACCACCAAGGTTTATAGGTGATTTCCAAAGGCCTTTTTTACTGGGCGGGCGGAGTTTTACTCAGTTTTTTTCTGGCAGGATGTGATTCCAAGTTTTTAGAGCAAATTCCCTTATTCAGAAAATTGGAACCCAAAATGTCAAATCCCATAATCATAATTACCCATACTTCCGCCCCAACCTCACTGGATCCTCTTTTGGCGGACAATTGGAACAATATGATTGTTTCAAAAATGCTTTTTGCGACCCCGATTGATGTCGGGGCTTCAGGCCAATTTCAAAGTCTAGTTCTTGAAAAATTCGGCTACGACCCTAACAACCTCGAGATTTTTTTTGAAGTAAAACCTGGTTTAAAATTCTCGGACGGGAGCCCATTAACTGTATTTGATATCTGTCTTTCAATCTTGAGATTTGCACGAGCCCACCCAGACTTCCCTGTGGTTAAAGAAATTTTTGGTTTAACAAAATGGATAAAGAATCTTGAGACCCAAAAATCCAAAAAGTTTCTTTTCGTGGAAAAAGCCGTACCCGAGGGATTCACCATCAAAGATCAAACACTAAAAATTAAACTTTCAAGTCCAGTTGAAAACCCTCTATTTAGATTCGGCCTCGAAGTTTTTGGAATTATCCCGTCTAAATTCGTAAATTGGGAAACCAACGAACTCTTGGGGGCCCAGCCGCCCTCAAGCGGCCCTTATCGTTTAACGACGCCCCTTGATGGGCCAAACCTGAAATTTGAAAAAAGGCCTGATTTTTTCGATTCCAACAAGGGTCACTTTCCTAAAGAAATTGAGTTTACTTATTTCTCACCCAGGGGACTTTCAAATCTCATTCAAAAAGGGCTGCCTAAATCCACCGTAGTTTTGGCAAACGAACAGGACTTTTTGCCCGAAGAACTCGAGCACTTTAACTCGGCCAATGCCCTTACCCTTAGACCCTTTCAGTCGACCTACTATTCGCTCTTCATTTTAAATCCAAAAGTTAAACCCTTTGACCTGATTTCTTCTCGGCAAAAGTTTTCCCAAAAATTCAGGATGGCGTTTGCGCGAAGGTTTGCTCAAAAATATTCGCCCGAAGGGAGTCTGTTCACCCGAGATCTGCCGGGTTTTGTTTCGCTTGAGGAACTTAATGGCCAACTCGCAGATTTTTCGAACTCAAAACTTTCCGAAAACGAAATTCCAACTTGGGGCTTTGTCGAAGGGCAATCGTCCTCAATTGTGGAACAAACATTTAAGGAAATTTATAAAGACGCTGACTTAAAAGTCCGCAATCCCCCAAAAATTTTTAGATCGCGGGGCGAAATGTTTCAGGCCTTTGAAAAAGGGGAGATTCAAATATTTTTTAGTTATAGTGGGTTTTGGGTACATGACCCAATAGGTGATGTAAAGATGCTTCTAACCCCAGGATTCCATCCTATACTCCAACCACTAACCTCTCTAAAACTTACTCAGGAACTCGTTAAAGACCTGGATTCAAAAAACCGTTCTGACGCACTGAAAAAACTTAATGAGCACATTTTCAGACAAAGCATTCTGAATCCCTATGCTCACCAAAGACCCTTCTTGATTGGCTCAAATGAGAATCGCGCAATCAATTCGGCCGTAATGGGCTTCAACAGTACTCCCCCATGGCAATATTTTCCCACTGATAACTAATCAAATGCTGGGTTTTGTAAAGAGATTTCAAGTCTATAATCTCTTGGAAAGACTAAAGAAAAGCGGGAAACGTTGGGGAATCTGGGAAATTCCAGTTGCCCAACTTAGCGAAGCAGGTTCAATTCGGTTTTGCAATTTAGTTCAAAAGTCTTCAGAAACTCTCACTAATCCTTTTTCATTTGGAGGCATGGGGGCTTCGTACGAGGAAGCCATTTTGAAAGCCCTTTCTGAATGGGCCGAGCGTCAGGCTTTTTTTTCTCAAATTGAAAGTAATTCCTATGATTCGTTTCGACATACCGATGGAATGGGAGCTTATCCAGTTCTTTTTCCAGTAGGATGGAATAGAGAAAACGCCCAGAAAAACGCTCGAAATCATGCCCTTTGCGAAGCCCTGGAGCGTTTTATTTGGCACCAATGGTGGACCCAAACTTCCATAGGCTCAAAAATACGGAAATTTTTTAACATTGATACTTTTTTAAATGAATTCAAAAGTCCCTTAATTAAAGACTTAATTTTTCAGATAAAAAGTTTAATTGAAATTCACTCTATCAATTTGATTGAGCCAGATTGGGCTCTAACTCCAGAATCAGATTCCGTTGTGAATAAATTTCAAAAATATCGATCACGAATTTTACTTTTAAAGACTAAGGACGGTGGTTTTTTGTCTGGTGGATGCTTCGAAAGAGATGAATACTTAGCGGTGACGCGAATGTTGGGAGAGATTTTTCATCACGCCAAGGCGACTTGGAAATTCCTGAATGCAGGAAACAATGTTGAGTCTATTGAAAAACTAAAATCTATTTACGAAAGACGACTCCTTTTTTTTTCGCTTGGACTGGGGTCAAGGCTTGTGGAGGATAGGTTAAATACTATTGGATCCGAATCTGTCATCCTTCCAAATATCGCTATCGATACCCAATTGTCCCACACCTTTGAAAATGAGATTGTTATCCACAGATGTCTTTTTAAAAATCAACCCGATTTTTTGGGCGGTGGAATAGATAAATTTTGCATTTGACGTTGCCGAACCAAGACTTTGAAAAAAGGATTTGCTCTGTCGGGTCTAAAACCAGATAGGCTTGTTGGATTGTTGCTTGTCTTCTTTAGCGAGCGAGGCGTAGGCATTCACAAATTCTACAAACTTTTCAAGTGCCGGATAGGTCGACATTTGGGTATCAAACGACGAGCCATACTCCCAGTAACTCACGCTTCCCTCAGAAACCTTTGAAACCCGCTTAATTCGGATTTTAATGGGCACAAAAGTGTTGTGTGAGAAATAGAATCGAAAATCGATTTCTTCGCCAACGGCAAAGGCCCCGTCCTCGTAGGGGGTTCTAAAGCCACAACCTGACCTAGAAATATCTCGCATTTCGACAGGGCGAAGGCCGAGTTTTTCGATGACCGTATAGGCTCCTAAAATTCGATTAAAGAGAATTCGTTCGTACTCGCGACGGATAAATTCCTGTTTTTCTTTTCGAGCTTCAGTAAACTGAAGAACTTTTGAACCCGACTCATCCGATGACATCGAAAACCCTCCTAAAGCCCCTGTTGGCCTCTGGAGATTCTTCGGAATTAACTAATAAAAACTTGATTCTGGTTTAAACAGACGGGCCTGCGAAATCGGATTCGGATTCTTGAACAAATTCGGCCCTTTTGACTGCCGTCAAATGCTTGACGCTTTCGAGGGCTGCCGGAAGATCCATCAGACCCGCCTCAGCAGCGGCCTGGGTTTCATCACCCACAAACTCAATTCCTAAAAGCTTAGGGGATTGAGAAAAAATCCAGGGATTGCCCAGAACCGAGCCTCTGATGCGCGAAGAAACCAACCATTTTTCGCCAGTTAAAAGTTCTGCTCCACCTTCGGGATTTACAATGTGCAAGAGACTTCTTTTAAGGGCTTTTTGAACGGAACTTACAACTTTTGGCTCTAAAAGAATTTCATCGGGAAGATTCATGAGGACCTTCAAAATAGACCCCTTCCCGTGCCCCGTTTCTCGATCCACCTTAATTCCAAAACAAGGGTACAACTTGGATTCAAATCGAACAGGCAAACCGAACAAAGAATCTACCGGGAACCCCTCCTCAAACGAAGGGGGGGTACTAAACTCGAGCTCCAGGGCAATTCCACCGCGAAAATCAGCAGCCTCTTTTTGGTATAGGGGATTGCCGGTACACAGGGCTTGGGATTCTTGTTTTCCAAAAGCGTTTTGAAAGGCCACCATTCCTGCGGCCCAAATTACGCGTTCTGCCCAATAAGTTTGTAGCGGAGTTACGACCTCCCATAGGATTTTAGAGGAGTCTTCGACAATTTTTAAAAAATTTACCGGACTGCGATTTTTAATCGCAACGGCAGTTTCAGTTTCAGGCATTCCAGCGACTTCGCGCCAGGGGCCCGGCTGACAAAAACGCTCAACTTGGGGAATTTTTGCGATGGCAAAATCTTTGTGATCCCAGGGGACTTCACTCGAAGGCACCCAAGAGCGATCCCACCTAAATCGTAGTGAACCAAACTTTTCTGGCTGAAGTTTCAATCCTGACTTCAAGGCTAAAGATTCTTCAGTGATATGAAGTCCAGACTGAATTCTGCCCAGGCTGCGGTCTTCACTTTCGAGAATCAAAATTTGCATGTTGGGCATTTTTCGCTGAAGTTCGGCGCCGGCAAAAAGCCCAGAGGGCCCCGCCCCCACAATCAGAGTTTCAATTGGAATGGGCGAAAGCGAGGGTGAATTTTCGTTCTTGGAAAGTTTTTTCCCGGCCATTGTGCAAACTTTACCTTGAGCCAGCTTGGGCGGCAAAATTTTTGAGTCCAATTTTGACGCTCACAGCGTCGAGCTCAAAGGGCTTGGGCGTAATCGAGGCAAGTGCATTTGCTTTTTCTTGAAGTTTATTTTGAACTTTCGTCACTTCGGCAATTTGTTTACCCAAGTCTTTTTTTCTTAGCTTGAGCAGTCCTTTGGGCCCCTTTTCTGAAACAATTTGATAGGACTCAAACAAGAACTTGAGCTGATTGTAGAAACCAAAAAGTTCTTGCTGAGTTTCACCAAAAAACATCGGCCCCCGCAAAATGGCTTGATGGTCGGCCATGGATTTTCGAAGGGCCGAAATCCAGGCGCGAGAAAAACTTCCCCATTCTCGTGCTCCCTTTTTTCCTTTGGTTGCCGAAACCCCACGGGTTCGAAGTTGCTCAAAAGCAGAATTGGCTTCTTTGAGGCGAGCCTCAAACTGGGTTCGTTCTTCGTTGGCCATTGTCTGACGCTCGTCTTGGAATTTTTTTTGCATTTCGTTGAGCGTGGCCACATCGGGCCAAGTTCCGAATTCGAAACCTGTTTCTCCTAAAAATTTGTCGTCAACTTGAACGAGAACTTTGTAACGACCCGCCGTCAGACCTGCTCCCTTATGAGACAAGGGCCCGATCACAAAAAATCCATCGGTAACAGCTGCCCTAAGATACCAAATTTGAGGAATCGCCATGAGACTGCGAGTGTTGTCAGGAAACACGGCCACCGAAACCCATGGACTTGCGATTTGTGAATTTAAAACTCCCAAAATTAGAGGTCGTTCACCTCCAAAGGGCTTATCCCAAAGCCGATAGGGTGCATTTTTAGGATCTTTGGAATCACGAAACTGCACTAAAGTCGGCCAATCAATTTTCATTTCTCCCGAACTGACTGCAGGCACTGGAGCCGGGGATTCTGGATTTGCCTTTTGAACTGCTGAAGCCCCCGCTGGTGCTGGCGGGGATTGAGTAACAAGAGGTTGAGAGGGAGTCTCGCTACCTTCAAACTCAGGTTCTGTAGCGGGGCCGAGCAAAGCCGGAAGGTTCACCCCAACTCCAATCATCACGATTAATACCGAGGCAGCCACTATAACTTTTTTATCGACCTTGAAATTAAATCTCGGTTTTTTTGCAATATCCACCTGGGTTGCCGAAGCTGATGCTGAGGCCGCTGGAGCGGGTAAGGGCGTCGAGATTGAGGAGTTTGGGCTTTGAAGTCCTGCTTGAGAAACATTGGAGTTTGTTCCAGGAAAAGGGCTTTTTGAAATTTTTGACGACTGAACACTTTGGGATTTGGTCGTTGAGGGATTTGCAAATCCTCCACCAATTGCAGTTGGCTCGCCCTTAATATCGGTGTGTCCAGCGGGAGGCAGTGAAACTCCAGATTGGGTTTGGGGTTTTACTTTTGGCGCCGAACTTGGCTGGATTTGCGCGGCCAAAACGGGAACATCTTTAATCACGGCCCAATCGGGCATCCCGTCGGTATACACAAAGGCCGTAGAATCAATTTCGCCAGATTTAAATTTCTCAAGAACTTGGGATTCAGGGAAGGGTCCCATTTCTTTTTCTTTAAAATAAATAAACCAAGACCGATTGGAATCTGGTGAAGACATAGAACCTCAGTATAGAGCCCCCGGCTCGAACTAGCGAAGGGGCCTCTCGCCAGGCTTTTGACTCGAATTGTACAAAAAAATGTCCACGTTGACTCAGTTGAGCAGCTCGATTTGATTTTGCACATAAATTCTAAATCGGAGAGTTAGGATAATTGGTAATCCAGCAGATTCGAAATCTGCCGCCGTAAAAGGCTTGCGAGTTCGAGTCTCGCACTCTCCGCCACACGAATGAAAATCCCCCATCTTTAAACGATCCCCTCCCCTCGGGTACCTACGCGCGTACGCGCTCGGGTCGGCGATCGTTTAAACCTGGGGGATTTTGATTCGCGTGGTCCCCAAAACAAAAAAAAATCTTGCGAGTACCACCATGCCCCCGTGAGACTCGAACTCCGAGGGGTCCTCAGGAACAGACTCAATGTCTGTTCCGGCCCGAGGGTGCCCAGGCGGAGGCGCGCGTAGCGCCGAGCGCCTGGGTTCGAGTCTCGCACTCTCCGCCACACGAATGAAAATCCCCCATCTTTAAACGATCCCCTCCCC
>CAXNEW010000058.1:0-9356 GCA_964201665.1 Bdellovibrionota bacterium | reverse complement strand
TGATAGGTTTCGCCCTTAAATCTTTTAAAAAATTCAGACGATCGATGGCCTGAAAAAAGTGTATGGGTGTGAGAGTCAAAAAAGCCAGGAGTAGCCCAAAGTCCCGTGCCATCCCATTCAATTACGCCCGAGGTTTGTTTTTTCGAGGTGTTTGTTTTTGAAATAGACAAAATTTCTTTGGATTCAAGATTAAACGAACAATCTAGAGGCCCTTTTTTGAAAGTTAAATCCTGGGCCTTCAGTTTGCGCCCATTTTTTTTTCTAACCCCAACTAAATCAACGACTCCAGAGAGGTTTTTTACACAAACAACAGTTGCTTTACTTTTTCTTGAGCCCAACAAAGACACCCTACCCTTGAAATCCATTTAGCATTGGAACTTTAATTTTGTTTTGTTTTGCCCAATTTACTGAAGTTTCATAACCCGCGTCTGCGTGCCTTAGGACGCCCATGGCAGGATCTGAATTGAGAACCCGTTTGAGCCTTTGATCGGCCTCAACTGTTCCGTCGGCAACAATGACCATTCCCGAGTGTTGGCTGTAGCCCATTCCAACTCCGCCTCCGTGGTGCAAACTAATCCAGCTTGCACCATTTACTGCATTTACCAGGGCGTTCAGCAGTGGCCAATCGGACACGGCATCTGATCCGTCAAGCATCCCCTCAGTTTCTCGGTTGGGGGAGGCAACGCTTCCGCAATCAAGGTGATCTCTGCCGATGACCAATGGAGCAGCAACTTTTTTGCTTCGAACAAGTTCGTTAAACAAAAGACCCGCCTTTTCACGCTCTCCATGTTTGAGCCAGCAGATTCGAGCGGGCAGACCCTGGAATTTAACTTTCGGGGCACCGTTAACGAGCCAATTTCTAAGTAGCAGATTATCCGGAAAAAGTTTTAGCAGCGCTTCGTCAGTAACTGAAATATCTTTAGCGTCTCCACTCAGAGCGACCCATCGAAAGGGGCCACTTCCTTCGCAAAATAATGGCCGGATGTATTCCGGCACGAATCCCTTAATGTCAAAGGCATTCAAAACTCCAGCTTCAACGGCGCGAGCGCGGATATTGTTGCCGTAGTCAAAAGTGATGGCTCCTTTAGCTTTTAGATCGAGCATTGCCTGAACATGTATTCCCATACTTTGAATTGATTTTTGAATATATTCGTTTGGGTTTTTTGTGCGCAGTGAATCTGCCTCGACGATAGAAAGGCCAAGTGGAATATAGCCATTGAGTGGGTCATGTGCCGAGGTCTGATCGGTCAGAACGTCGGGAATAAATCCACGCTTCAACATTAAGGGCAAAATTTCGGCAGAATTTCCGACGAGGCCAAGAGAATGGGCCTCGCCTTTTTTTGCATAAAGCGAAAGAAGACTTAAAGCTTCATCTAGATTTTTAGCTTGCGAATCAAGGTAACCCTCCCGAATTCTTCGGGTCAAATGTTCTGGGTCGATCTCGAGTGTGAGTGAGGCCGCTCCGGCAATTTTTGCAGCTAGTGGCTGCGCGCCTCCCATGCCTCCGAGGCCAGATGTAACTAAAGTTTTTCCAGTTAGTGGAAGCTTGCCAGCGTTTTCAGGAAAGTGCCGCCTTCCGCAGGACACAAAAGTTTCATAGGTGCCCTGTAGAATCCCTTGGGTGCCAATATAAATCCATGACCCTGCAGTCATTTGACCAAACATCATAAGCCCTTTGCGATCGAGCTCAAAAAAATGATCCCACGTAGCCCATTTGGGCACGAGATTCGAGTTTGCAATCAAAACTCTTGGGGCGTCCTTGTGGGTGGGCAAAATTCCGACAGGTTTTCCGCTTTGAACAAGTAAGGTTTCGTCGTCTCCTAGTGTTTCAAGAGAGCGAAGAATGGCATCAAAGGCCTCCCAGTTACGCGCGGCCTTGCCGATCCCGCCGTAAACAACAAGGTCTGCGGGGTTTTCAGCAACTTCGGGATCCAAATTATTTTGAATCATTCTGTAGGCCGCTTCAATGACCCAGTTTTTGCAATGTAGTTGTGAACCTCGTGGGGCCCTAACAATTCTTTTTGCCATTTAAAAAAACTAACAAGAGAAACCCTGTTTCGCACTCTAAAATTCAAAATCTAAAAAGAGGGGAGTCAGGAATCTTGAAGACTTAAAATTTCCACTGAGTGATTTTCTAAGAGGGTTTCGATTTTTAAAATATCGTCTGAGAGAACTCGGTCTTTGTCTAAAAAGGTTACCTCTTGGCGAATCCTTGCGTGAATTCTCTCAAGGGCTGGCGAGCTTTTTAGGGGGCGCAAAAAATCAATTGCCTGGCAAGCGGTTAGGATTTCAATGGCTAAAATTCGACGGGTATTTTTTAAAACAGTGAGCGCCTTGAAGGCTGCTCCGGGCCCCATCGAAACATGGTCTTCTCGGTCATCGCTAGTGGGAATTGTATCCACGCTTGCTGGAAAACTTAGTGATTTAGATTCACTCGCAAGGGCAGCAGCAGTAACGTGGGCCATCATAAATCCGGAGTTGAATCCCCCATCACCCACAAGGAAAGGTGGCAGGCCGCTTGATTCTTTGGACATCGCTGTCGCTATTCTGCGCTCAGAAATTGTGCCAAGAGTACAAAGGCCACTCGTGATTTGATCGGCTGCTCTTGCTGCATAGAGAGCGTGAAAATTTCCACCTGAAAGGGTTTGGCCTCCATCTTCTGGAAAAACCAACGGGTTGTCGGTTGAAGAGTTAATTTCGTTTTCTAGAATTTTTTGAGCGTAAACAAGATCATCCCAAATCGCTCCGTGTACTAAGGGGGCACAGCGTAGTGAATAGGGGTCTTGGACGCGTTTACAGGACTCATGAGATTTAGAAATTTCGGTTTCTGAGGGAATCCAAAGCTTGGAATCTTCACCGCAAAAAAGCACTCCAACCTGGTTTTTGTTTTCTAAAATTTTTCTTGAAAACAGTTTATGAGTGCCTCTGAGTCCTTCAAGTGAAAGAACAAGAGTTAAATTTGAAAGCCGTACTAGGGTTTGCCCTTCCAAACAGGCCTTGAGAGTGAGAGCCGCACTTGTTTGGGTTCCGTTGATTAAAGAAAGTCCCTCTTTTGGGCCCAATACCAGAGGCTTAAGGCCAAACATTTTTAGCCCCTCAGCAGAGGCCATCGGGCGCCATTGTCCGCCAGTAAACGCAAAGCATTTGCCCACGCCCAATAAACACAAACTAGCGTGAGCGCTGGGTGAAAGATCGCCAGAGGCCCCAACACTCCCTCTGCTTGGAACCTGACCCAGCAGGCCCTGTTCAAGGCATTCGATAACAAAATCTATGGTTGAGGGTCGCACCCCACTGTGCCCTCTGCAAAAGGTGTTGAGCCTAATCAACCAATGTGCGTAAAGAATTTCAGGGTCAAGCAAATCCCCGACTCCGCAAGAGTGGCTCAATATAAGATTTTTTTGCAGTTCCTGAAGTTTGTCGTGCCCAATGGCAACTTCGGCAAATTTTCCAAAGCCAGTGTTTACGCCATATACTGGTTTTTCATTTTGCAAAATTTTGGCAATATAATTTGAGGAGTTTTCGACGCGAATACGAGCCTCGGGAGAGATTTCAATTTTAAGTTCAGTGGGATTTTTTGCGCCTTGCTTTGCGGCGCGCCAAAGGTCAGTGGATTTGAGGTCGTGACCCGTTAAGCAAAGACTGAGCATACCCAGTTAACCCCGCAGGCCCGCGATGGCTTTGGCGTAATCTTTTGTCCCAAAAACCGCGGTTCCAGCAACTAAGATATCAACCCCAAGTTCTTTGGCGCGGGCCACGTGGCTCGGGTCAACCCCGCCATCAATTTGAATAAGTGGTTTCTTTAGCCCAAGTTGAGCGCATTCTTTATCAAGCCACTTTGAAAGGGCACCAGCTTTAGAAAGTGCGGGTTCGATAAGTTTTTGCCCTCCAAACCCAGGATTCACTGTCATCACCAAAACAAGATCAATTTGATCAAGAACCCAATTGAGTCCCTTAAAATCAGTGCCAGGGTTTAGGGCCACGCCGGCCCGCAGTCCGTGCGAACGAATTTGAGAAAGAGTTCGCTGGATATGGGGGCAGGATTCAAGGTGAACCGTAATGCCATTCGCTCCTGCGAACTTGAAGGGCTCAATAAGGGGGTCAGGGTTTGTGACCATAAGGTGGCAGTCAAAATCAAGTTTGGTGTGGGGTCTGAGGCTTTTAACAATAGGCGGGCCAAAGGTCAGATTTGGAACAAAAACGCCATCCATAATGTCTAGATGGACCCCATCTGCTTTCGCGGTCTCGATAGAAGAAAGTTCGGCTCCTAGTTTTGAAAAATCTGCAGAAAGAAGGGAAGGAAATACTTTCATTTGGCCTCCATAAGCGGGGTTACAGGTAGATAACTTTTTAAATTAGAAAAAAAGGCCTTTGCTGGCATGGCCTTTTTACTTTCAGGTTTGACTTCCAAAAGCTCAACCAAAGCGTCGTCCGGGGCCTTTTCGCCCGCGCGAACTTCGCAGGAGAGAAAAAAATGGCCATTATCTTCAAAAACGGCTGGATGCTTGAGATTTTTAGGCAAAGGAGTTTTGACTGGAATGCAGTCAATCAGTTTTAGGTTTCCAAAGGGTTTGGGCAAATTTAACGCCACCTGAGGCCAAGAAAAAAAAGCCCGAACTCGATTATTTGTTTGTTTTGAAGTCCAACTCGGATTCCAAAGGCCCTCTGATTTTTCTATTTTTTTTGCAAAACTAACTTTAAGGGGTTCCTGGCTTTTGCCAGGGGGGAGTTTTCCTGAGGTTTTTAGGTTATCAAAAAGTTCGCCAAGAAGTTCGCCGCCAAGTTTGGAAAGTCTTTTAGAAAGGCTAAAGGCGTTCTCATTGAACCCAATCGGAAGGGGTTTTTCTAAAAGCACATCCCCAGCATCAAGCTCGAGAACCATTTTCTGTAAGGAGACACCCGTAACTGAATCGCCCGCTTCAATAGATCGTTGAATCGGAGCCGCCCCGCGCCACAGGGGCAGGAGACTCGCGTGAATGTTAACACAACCAAGTTTAGGCAAATCCAAAAGCCAAGTTGGAATGATTCGACCATAGGCCACGACGAAAATTAAATCTGGGGCAAGATTTTCAAGAAGGCCCTTAAACTGGGCGCCCTCGGGGTGTGATTCCTTAAGACTTTGTGGGGTAGCAATTTCAACGCTATTTTTGAGAGCCCAGGCAGAAACCGGACTTGGAAGGATCTCTTGGCCTCGGCCACGAGCTTTGTTTGGCTGACTGACACAAAGGACCAGATTGGAATTTATATGGCAAAACTCGAGTGCAGGAATGGCAAAGTCCGGTGTGCCAAAAAAGACAACTTTTAAATTCATGCCGGTTCGAATTCTTCTTCTTTGGCCTTTTTCTGAAGCTTTTCATATTTTTTCAAAAGCATCATTTTTTGGACCGACCCAAGGTGGTCCGTGAAAACAACCCCATTTAAATGATCAATTTCATGTTGTAAGGCGATAGCTCGAAGGCCCCGAGCTTCAATTTCTTCAGTTTGCCCATTTAGATTTTGAAAGCGTAAAGTTATTTTTTCTTTTCTACAAATCTTGGCGTAAATTCCGGGTACGGACAGGCAACCCTCTTCGTATTCGATTTCGCCCTCTGCTTTCACTATTTCAGGATTTATAAAGACCTCAATTTTTGAGTTTTTTCGCCTTTCAGCAAGCCTTCGTTCAGACTCCTCGTCACCTTCAATAAAATTTTCATCGTCGCCCAGGTCTCCAATATCTAAAATCAAAAGACGCTGATGGACCCCGACTTGTACCGCCGCAAGCCCAATTCCTTTGGCCACAGCCATGGTATCGGACATGTCCTTAACTAAATTTTTAAGGGCTTCATTAAACTGAACAATAGGTTTTGATTTTACTCTTAAGCGAGGGTCTGGAAGTTTTACAATTTCAAGCAAAGCCATCGAGACCTTAATTTATTTTTAAACCGGTGCGGCTAAATCTCAGAGCCCAAACATCGGGCACCTTGGAGATCCAAATCATAAGGGCCCGCCCCTTTAAAAGACTTCGATCCACAAAACCCCACTCACGCCCATCAGCAGAATCGTCTCGATTATCGCCCATCACAAAATACTTGTTTTCAGGAATCGTAAATGTACAAACTTCGTTCATAGCTACAAAGCGTTCAAAAGAATTTTTACTCGTCATGGCCGAGGTTAAGTCGAGGCAATCTTTGCCAGAAACTTTTTTAAACTCAGAAGCGATATACGGGAGCTCGCTCAAAATAGTTTGATAACGCTGAACCCAATGTTTGTTTTGTGAGCCCGAAAGAGTTTCAAGAAACAGCGGGCTATCAGGAGTGGGGTCGTAGCCCGGCAATAGCGGGGAGGCGTCTTCTGGTGACATCCGATCTTGCCTAACTGGGGTTTCGTTAATGATGGGAATACCCCCTCGAACAGTGATGCGGTCACCAGGTATTCCAATGATGCGCTTTATATAATATATGCCCTCTTTGTCGGGTGCCTTTTCGTAGTTCGGATAATCAAAAACGGCCACGTCCCCTCGATTAGGGTCTGAAACTTTAAAGAGCTTAACATTCGAAAAGGGCAGGCCAATGTCATATGAGCTTTTAGAAACGAAAAGATGGTCTCCGACCAAAAGTGTCGGGATCATACTGCCAGAGGGAATTTTGAAGGGTTCAACAACGAAACCCCTGACAAACAAAATGAGAGCAATAAGCCAAAAGAGAGATTTATTGTCTTCGTTGAAAAAAGATTTTTTAGTTGAGGTGGTTTCTGGGGTTGAGGCCATGGCGTGTCCTTTTTGAGAAGGTTACACTATCAGGCCTAGGAGCTAATGGGAACCTTAAGTCGATACTTATACAAGCAAGTGCTTTTTAACCTTTTCCCGATTTGGATGGGACTGGGCTTTTTGCTTTTTGTGCTGGAGTATTTGGCTCAGGTTTTTAAGGTGAACGCCCCTCCGATGGTCGCGGCCATGCTTTATTTGTACAAGGTGCCCAGCCATCTTCAATTGGTGTTTCCAATGGCCACACTTTTGAGCCTCATTATTGTTTTGGGCAGCATGAATAAGGCTCGTGAAATTGTTGCCGTGCAATCAATGGGAAATTCAAGAAGGAAACTTTTTTTCCCCTGCTTTTTTGCGGTTTTATCGGCGGCGGTTTTGAATTTTTACATTACCGATCAGGTGGCGCCTTGGGGAATGAGAAGACATCTAGAAGTTCAAGATGTCGAAATTGATAGAGTGCCCTCAAGATTTACCCAAATTCGAAAAGAAAAAATTTGGTATCGCAATAAGGACGTTCTTTACAATATAGGATTTTTTGATTCACAAAAAAACGAATTGTTTGATGTGAAGATTTACACCTTTGATCTTGAGTTCAACATCGCTCAAATTTTAGAAGCAAAAAAGGCTCAATGGAACGGTAAATTTTGGCAGCTAAGCGACGGCACGGTAAGCATAACTGACAAACGTTTAGAGGTTCCGGTAATTGAAAATTTTGCCTCTCGAACAACTCGTTTGATTGAAGCCCCTTCGGCTTTTCAGCGAATTGAAGTTGGAGCCGAAACCATGACTCAAAAAGATTTATGGAATGCCATCAAACGAAGTCGAGCCTTAGGGGTTAATACTGCAAATTGGGAAGTGATCTTTCATGCCCGCATGAGTTTTTTTCTTGTGGCCTTGGTCTTTTTAATTTTAGCTTTTCCCATGTCTCTCAAATTTGATCGTGTTTCGAGCCTAGCTCGCGATGCTGTGACTGTTGTTGGGCTCTGTTTGTTCTATTGGCTGGTTTACAGTCTGAGTTTGAACATGGGAACCTCGGGCAAGTTGCACCCGATTATTGCAGCGTGGGGCCCCTCGTGGCTGGCCCTTGTGGGGGTCTATTTGTACGTAAGGACCCAGGATTTGCGGGCGCTGTTCCGATAAAACCTGCAGCGCCTGGCCCCGATCGGCCTAAAGTTTTTCCATCTCGGGCAGCGTTTCTTCCAAATATTTGCCTGGCATTCATGCGATTGGGATCACTTCCACTTCGTAAATAAGAACTGTTGGGATTGGTTCGGCGTTCTTCATCAATAAAATCTTTGTATGCTTTTTGGGCTTCGCGCACCTGGCGTTGCATGTCCTGATAGGGTTTGCCTTGGGTTTTTGCATCGGTAGTTTTGTTGAAGTCCATTGAGGTCACATTGCGCTCGAATTGATTTAAAGGGCCGCGACTTGCTTGCTGAAGATTGTAATATTGAAGCTCGCGAGCGTCAGAGGCCGCATTACCCGCAGGATCGCCGACCCCCTTTTTTTTCGCCAAATCTTCCATGTTTTTATCGCACCAGACTCCCTCTTTCATACAGTTTGCAAGTTTGGCGCGGGTTTCTTGCACATTTTTGGCAAAGTCTTTGTCATTCTTTTTTTCTTTTTTCAGGGCTTCAATTGCGGCAAGGCGTTTGTTTTGATCGGTTTCGTTCTTGAGAGCTTCGCCCAGATCGGAAGAAGTAGAGCCTGCCGGGCAGGCCCCGTTTTTTGGCTTAGGCGAAATATTTCCATTCAAAACGCAAACAGGCTCGATTTTGAGTTGTGCCTGTTCGGCCACTGTTTGTGCAAAAGCCGCGTCCTGCTTAGCTGCGTTTTTGGGATCGGCATCTCGGTAAAATTTTGAAACCGTTTCGCCAAGTGCACCGTCGCTCATTTCTGCGCCACCTGCGAGTCGTTTTGCGCGGTAGTATTTCCAACCGTTTTGAATATTGCGTTCTTTTTGATCTTCAAGCCAGGCGACTTCAGACCTCACAAGATCAATGTCAGGACCAATTTTTACAGTTTCAATTTTTTCTTTTCCGTCGACGATTGTTTTGACTCGCACAATATTTTGCCTTGAAGTTTTTTCGACCTGCTTAAGCCCTTGAGTATCGTAATTTGTGGCTTCTGCGCCAACTTGATTGGCATAGGCACTACCGGCGTCTTTTGCGGCTTGAGTCGCTTTGTCGGTAAGTTCATAAACTCTGTGAGGGTCATTTTCGCCTCCGTGAGCAGAGCCCCGATCAATGATGACAGCGGATGAATTTGAAACACAATTGGCAAGTTTTGCGGCATCTCCGCCTGAGCCTGATTTACAGGCTTTTTCTTTGGCCTCACTCAGTAAACGGTTTCTTTCATCACGGTTAGAAATTCCAGCTTTTCCGATGGCGGCTTTGTCGACTCCGCCTTCCAGGCTGTTATTGGAATTTTCATGGTCTGAGATGCCATCATAATTTGAGTCATGCATTTCTAGAGTGCCCGAATAGCGAGATCCTAAATTGCCTTTTCCAGAGGACTCCCTACCGCGCCTAAATCTTTCGACTTGCTTTTGTGTGTATTGGTCAAGACTTTGAAGCTCACCATCAGAGAGTCCTGTTGCGCTTTCAGAGGTTCCTGA
>CAXNEW010000057.1:0-9523 GCA_964201665.1 Bdellovibrionota bacterium | reverse complement strand
AACGAATCGGTTCATTGCGGCGGCTCCTCAACAACGAATCGCCTCACAAAAGGCAATTCTAAACGAAAAAAAAATTCGTTTAACTAATCTCATTCAGAGAGTTCTAGAATCCCGTCAGTTTCAGTTGCGCCGGTTTGCGGGACTTCTGGACGCGCTCAGCCCGCTGAAGGTGCTTGATCGGGGCTATAGCGTTGTGAGGGAGTCCGACACAGGGCAGGTCGTAAAGGACGCCCAGGAGCTCAAAATAGGTCAAAATTTTCAAATTCAACTTGCCCGCGGAAAAATTGGCGCACAAGTCACTGAGAAATTTCCCAATCCTTAGATTTCTCGACAGCTATAATAATGCAGTTTTTCGGCAGCCTGTTACAATAAAACTCATGAAACTTCAGGGTCTGGGTGACCAATTTGATTCGCTTCAGCCTGTTGCGGTCGGTGGAATGGCTGAGATCTTCAAAGCTCGGCAAATTAATTTAGATCGTCCCGTCGCGATTAAACGGATTCGCCCCGAACTTAGAGCTAACGGGGATATTCAAAAGCGCTTTAGTCGCGAAGCAAAAACAGCAGCTGCTTTTTCACATCACAACATTGCCAACGTTTATGACTATGTTCAGGTCGAAAATGAATTCTTCATAATTATGGAATGGATAGAGGGTTTTGATCTCGCCGAAATTGTCGAAAAAACCGGGTCAAAAATTCCCATCGATGTCGGGCTCGCAATTGCAGTAAAAATTCTTGAAGGTCTCTCGCACATTCACTCTCACGGCATGATTCATCGCGATTTGAAGCCCGACAATGTGCGCATCACTCCGCGTGGCGAAGTTAAAATTATGGATTTTGGAATTGCTCTTGATCCCACGGCATCGGCCTTAACTCGACCCGGTACCCTCATCGGATCGCCCCATTATTTGGCACCCGAGCAAATTGTGGGCGACAAGGCTGATTTTCGCGCGGATATATTTTCGTTTGGGATTACGCTTTACGAAATTCTTACAGGTAAAAGACCCTTTTTTGAAACTCAATCAGAATCCGTTTATGCTCGAATCCGTAAGGGTGAGTACATTGAACCCGAAAAAATCCGAGAAGACATTCCGGGTATACTTTCAAAAGTTGTGGCCGACTGCCTTCAGGTAAAGGCATCAAAAAGGCCTGCCTCGGTAGACACGATAACGCCAACACTTGTTCACTATTTGCTGACGCATTTTAGTGTGGACTACGATGTTCGAATTAAAAAATTCCTTGGTGATTTTGGTTTTTTAACCGGGCAGGCGCGAACTCTCACACAAAGTATTGCCGAAAAAACGCTGCCGCCAGCGGGCTCAAGTTTGCGCGAAAAGCTTGGAGACCTTTTTTCATCTAAGTTTTTTTTGTTGTTTTTATCTTTAGTGCTTGGAGCGGGAATCGTTTTTGCACTTATCCGGAGCGAAGTTTTTTAATTTCCGAAAATACTGCACTTTGATTTTGATCATAGCCTTCGACGCCTTCTTTTTGAGCCTTGGCGTGTTCTTCGTTATAAAGCTCAACACGATTTCTTCCGCCATGTTTAGCCATGTAGAGGGCAAAGTCGGCATCCCGAATAATATCCTGAAAATTTAAATGTCGTCCCTTGGCAAAGGTTCCAACCCCAATACTTGAAGTGACATGAAAAGAATTGCCATCGCTACCAATAAATTCGCGGGCCTCTATGGCCGTGCGAATGCGCTCACCAACGAGGAGTGCCATTGATCCGTCGGTTTCGGGCATTGCAACAATATATTCATCGCCGCCATACCGAGCTTTGATATCCGAACCTCGGGTGGCTTCATGCACGAGCCTTCCAACGATTTTTATTGTTTCTGATCCCACGAGGTGATCATTGGAATCGTTCACACTTTTAAAATGATCAAGGTCGATCATCATGATCGAAAAACTCCGATCATGTCGGGCAAAAAGCGAAAACTGTTTTTCTAAAAATTGGGTCATAAAACGCATGTTATTTAGGCCCGTGAGTTCATCAGTGAGTGTCATTTCTTCAAGATGGCGATTAGAAGAAAAAAGTCGCAAGTTCACAGCACTTAGCTTTCGGGTGGCCATGTCGAGTTGTATTTGAAGTCTGCGGGTTCGAATCAGAACATCAAGCCTGAGCCAAACATCAGCTGGGGTAAAGGGTCTCACCATGTAGTCATCAATGCCTGCAGTATAGGCTCGAGATTTAAGTGCAATCCCTTCACGTGCCGTTGTTCCCAAAACAATGGGCGGAATCGGCATGGGAACTTTGAGAATATTACCTATGGGTTCGCTAAAATGAAGTTCATCATCGACGTCGAGATTTAAAATGACAATGTCCGGAAAGGTTTCAAAAATAAGGTCCTCAATGATCGGCCTTTCTCGAGGTGAGTAGGGCTTTGATATAAAATGAATATTGGCCGATTTGGAATGTGTCGTAAGGCCTTCAAAAAAATCAGTGTCGGGATCAAGAACCAGAATTGAAATTCTCTGAGGGTCTGACATGTCTTAAATTCAATTGTACGGATTTCTTATTCCGAAAGCGATTGATTTCGAGCGTCAACAGAGCGTCGAAATTTGGGTTCTTTGAGGCAGAATTTTGTAGGGCCTCAATTTCTTTAAATTTTGAAAATCCAATAATGCCAAGAGTGTCAGAAAGCTGGCACCGAACATGATTCTCTTTGAGTCTTTGAACGCTGCTTAACGGAATATCTTTCAACAAAAACAAGGCGTCAGGATTTCCCTGACCCCAGGGCGACCCTATTTGATGAAGTTGTTCAATTTCTTCGATCTTTAGGTTTTTATTGAGATCTAAAAAGCCATCAAAAAGAACTTCATCATTTTGCGGGTTTTTTAAAAAAAATTCCTTAGAATTTTGCCAAATTCTCCGGCAAAAATCACCTAAATGATTTTTGTGGAGTTTGAGGCCAGCTGCTTGAGTGTGTCCGCCATAGGAAAGCAGAATGTCCGAAACCTGATCTAAGAGTCTTACGCAACTCAGCGGCAGTTTTCCTCGCATGGAGCCTCGAAGGGTCTCCTCGTTGGCTTTTTGATTTAGAACAATGGCTGCTCGATTAAATTCCTCAACCAACCTAGCAGCAACAACTCCCAAAATTCCCTCGTGCCAGGGGCCAAAGGTC
This sequence comes from Bdellovibrionota bacterium, assembly GCA_964201665.1. GTDB lineage: Bacteria > Bdellovibrionota > UBA2428 > UBA2428 > UBA2428 > CAXNEW01. The sequence continues at coordinate 6,401 of CAXNEW010000057.1, read as the reverse complement.
ACGAGCACGGGTGGATCAAACTCAGCAATCTGGCGGCGGGCATCGCTTAAGGCCAGTTGTAAAACTTCTTCCTGCACGCGGCTACGCTCGGCGTTTAGGGCCATTATCTGATCAGCCAAAACTTCTGATTCCGGCACTGAGTTCTCCACCAAAAGGCTGGCCGACAAATGAGCGTGACCCATGCGGCTAGCGGCGTTGAGTTTGGGAGTCACACTGAAGGCAACGTCACGGGCAGAAATTTCTGTTGTATGAGGATCTCTCAAACACCGATTGAGCAGGGCTCTGAGTCCGGGTCTTTGAGTGCGGGCCAGAGTTTCAAGGCCGGCCTTTACCAAAATCCGATTTTCGCCTACCAAATCCACCACATCTGCAATAGTTCCTAAAACAAAAAGGTCAAGCCAATCGACTAAGCGGGGTTCAGTTAGTTTTTTGTTCTCAAAAAAACGACGTTCACGCAAAACTGTCCTCAAGGCCATACAAACAAAAAAGGCCATGCCGGCCCCTGAAATATAGGGCATCCCGCTGGTATCCATTTTTTGATTTGGATTCACAATAAAGGGAGTATCAGGCAACTTATCTGAGACCTGTTTATGGTGGTCAGTGATGATTAAAACAATTCCGAGTTCGCGGGCCTTTTCGGCCGCAGCAAGGGCTGTGATTCCCGTGTCGACGGTAACTACAACACGGATTCCTTCTTTCCCCAGCTCCTCTAGGGCACTCGGATGCACTCCATAACCTTCTTCAAGGCGGTTTGGATAATATCCCCGAATGGGGTTTGGACTTAAGCTTTCAAGAAAAGTTTTTAGAATCGCAAGGCCACTCATTCCATCCATGTCATAGTCTGAGTAAATTGCAATTTTCTCTTCGGGATTTTCTAGGGCATCAGCAAGGCGCTCTGCCGAGGCCCTCATATTTAAAAAATTAAAGGGCGAGCGAATATCAGAAAAGCTGCCCTCAAGCTTTGACTTTCTTTGGCGAGTATCTTCGAGTCCGCGAGACCAAAGCCATTGGCCAATGATTTCGCCCTCGGTTTCACAAAAAACAGAGGAGGCCGCTTCGGGCCTCCTTAAAATCCATTTAGGACCAAAAATCATTTAGGCTTTTGAAGGCGTAGTTTGAGTTTTATTTTTATTTGAAAAATAATCGTCGGTCCAAACATAAAGCGGTGAGGCAATATAAAGAGACGAGTAGCTACCCACAATAAGTCCAAACATCAAAACCAAGGCAAAATCTCGAATTGATGGGCCGCCAACAAAATAAAGAACTAAACAGCTTATAAATACTGTGCCCGCAGTTAAAAAAGTTCGCGAGAGTGTTGAATTGAGAGCCTCGTTTGCAATTTGAGTTTTTGATCGTCCTAAAAACTTAGCTTCAGTCTCGCGGATCCGGTCAAAAATAACCACAGTGTCGTTAATCGTGTAACCTGCGAGTGTTAACAGAGCAGCTACAACAGTTGTAGAAAACTCTGTGCCCGTGAGAACTATAAAACCGGTTGTCAGCAACAAATCGTGAAAAATTGTTACAAGTGCGCCCGGGGCGTAGCGAATATCAAATCTCCAGTAAACATAAAGACTGATCAGTAAGCAGGTGTAAATGAGAGAGAGAATCGCGGATTTGCGCAAATCTGCGCCCACTTTTCGCCCTACGATATCGAGTTTATCAAGGGACCATTTTTCGCCTTCAGGTCCAATAACAGGAATTAGCGCTTCCTTAATAATGGTGGAAACTTGCTCTTTTGAATCTGATTGGGCGGTCACCATAAAAGCTTGGCTTGAGTTTCCAGTGTCAAAATTAACAACGGCTGCTCCCGGAAGTTTGGCTTCCACGGCATTTCTCAAAACACTGATATCGAGATTGGCACCGGGTTTAACTCCGATTTGAGCATCCACTCCGCCTCTAAAATCAATTCCATAGTTGATGCCCGGAGCAAAAATTGAAATCGCGGATAAGGCCATCAAGACCATAGATACTATAAAAAAAAGTTTAAATTTTGATGCAAAATCAAAACGCATGTTTTGGGGTTTAAAAAGTTCCATTTGAATTTTTCCTTTTCTTAAGCTTTTAAAGGCCGAGCTTGGGGAGTCGAAAGGCCATCACCAGATTCTGGAATTCCTAAGCCAATAGATCCTTTTCCGTTTCCAGAGTAAATTTCTAATATTGCCTTCATGAAATAAGTCGCAACAAAAAGGTTTGCGATAATCCCTACGAGCAGGGTCAAGGCAAAACCTCGGATTGAGCCTGTTCCATAATTCAAAAGAACAAATCCTCCGATGGCCGTTGTGAGGTTACCATCAAGAATTGAAGAAAAGGCTTTATCAAAACCCAAATCCAAAATTTGCCCCGGGCTTCGGCCAGCTCGCATTTCTTCTCGCATTCGTTCAAAAATAAGAATCAAAGCATCAACGGCCATTCCAAGAGTAAGAACAATTCCCGCGATTCCGGGCAGCGTAAGAGTTGCTCCAACCGAACCCAATACAGCGAAAATGATTGCAATGTTGACGACTATAGCAATATTTCCCAAGAGGCCCGCAGTGCCGTAATAAATCCACATGAAGGCAAAAATAAATATTGCAGCTAGAGCTAAAGATTTTTTTCCAGATTCAATAGCATCGAGTCCAATGCTAGGGCCGATAACTCTTTCTTCTAAAGTCTCAATAGTCGCAGGCAGTGCGCCAGCCCTGAGAACAATGGCAGTGTCACGAGCTTCGCGTTCCATTTCTTCAAAAGAAAATCCATTGACGTTAATGACGCCGCCACCACCCGTAATGGGCTCGTTTATGACCGGCGCACTTCGCACGACCCCGTCTAAAACAATTGCCATGTAGTGCCCTGTGAAGTCTGTAGTGAGTTTGCCAAAAAGTGGGGTGCCCGCTGCATTTAAACTAAAATTTACTGTAGGTTGGTCGGGAGCAAATTGTCGTGGAGGCTGCATAATTACGCCCGCGTTTTCAATATACTCACCGGACAAAACATTTTCTGTTGAGAGCAAATAGGGTACCCATTCAACTTTTCCAATTTGTTGGGGGTCGCTGACTTTTTCAAAAGCAATTTGAGTTTTTGGCGGCAGTTGGGCGGCCAAATCTTGATTGATGCGATCGCGATACTCCGAGGGCCGTTTAAAGGTTTCACGATTGTAGCTGCCTGCTTTTTCGGCAGCAGCAAGTTTTGTAAGTAAGTCATCGCGTTGTTTTTGCAAACAACCCACATTGCGGTCCTTTTCGGAACAGCCATGGACTATCTGAAAACTGAGTTGGGCCGTTTGACCAATAAGATTTTTTAGGCGGTCAGGTTCTTTGGCGCCCGGAAACTGAACCAAAATCTGACTGTCCCCCTTTTTTGCAAGTGTGGGTTCGGCAACACCGAATTCATCAATTCGATTTCGCAAGGTCTCGATACTTTGCTCATGGGCATTGGTTCGAATAAATCTTTCTTGTTCGAGGCTTATGTGAGTGGTGATTAAGGGGGCCTTGTCGCTAATGAGAGTTAAGACAGTCCATTCGTTTGCAATCAAATCAGAAACGGCCTTAGCGGTTTCAGGACTGCTCACTTCAATTTCTACATCGTCGGTTTGATTGTTGAATCGGGTTTTGGCTCCCGAAATTTTCTTTTCGTCTAAATATTTTTGTAAACTGTTTGCATAGGCCTGACTCTGATTTTTAACAACTTTGTCCAGATCAACACCCATAACCATGTGAATCCCACCCTTGAGGTCAAGGCCTAGGCGCATTGCCGTATTGGGTAGATATTCAGGAAGTTTTTCGGCGTCTGGGTTGTACAGTGTCCAAAGAGTTGGTGCCACGAGATAGCAAGATACCGCTGCTATAAATGTGCAAATAAAAAGTTTAATTTTTGAAGATTTTTCCACTTTTATCCCCTCTAAAAAAGATATTTTTTAACTATAAATTCTTGCTTGGCGTTGATGCTGCGAGAGTTTGCTTGGATGCCGCTGGGGGTGTGAGTGCATCCCGGGCCGAAGTCTGAATTTGTGACCGCAAAATTTTAATTTCGGTTCCTGGGCCCACTTCAAGGGTTACCACTCTGTCGGTGAGTCCAACAATTTTTCCAAGTATTCCGCCATTCGTAATGACTTCTTCACCGCGATTGAGGTTGGACAAAAACTCAGTTTGCTTTTTTTGTTGTTGGCGTTGGGGGCGAATCAACAAAATGTAAAAAATAAAAAAGATTCCGGCAAAAACCGGAAGCTGCATGAGCATTGAAGTCATGGGATCCGCCTGTGGTGCAGGTGTGGCAGGACTGGTTTGCGCCAGAGCTGCAGGAATAACTAAATTGGAAAGACTAATTAAAGAGATTTTAAGCATAGACCCAAGGATTTAACACCAATTATGCCTCTCGCCAATTATTGAGCTGCTGGGCTTTGTATTCAATGTAACGGTTTTCAAGAATGGCTTGGCGGGCCTCTTTTACGAGGTGAATGTAGAAATGCAAATTGTGAAGAGTACTCAGCGTGGAGGCTAAAATTTCTCCAGCCATATGAAGGTGTCTCAAATAGCTCAATGAAAAATTCTGACACGTATAGCAAGAGCAGGAGGAATCTAAGGGAAGACTCGATTGCGCGTACTGCGCATTTCGAATGCGTACCAAACCGGTTGAAGTAAAAAGTGTTCCATTGCGTGCATTGCGGGTAGGCATGACACAGTCAAACATGTCGATTCCAGAGCCAATGGCCTCAAGTAAATCTCGCGGCGTGCCGACTCCCATTAGGTACCGTGGCAAATCGCGGGGCATCTGAGGGCCAAGGACTTTCAGGGCCTCAGCCATTTTTTCGGGACTTTCTCCGACGCTAAATCCTCCCAAAGCCAAGCCATCAAATCCGTACTCGTTGCCAGCGCTGTCCGAAGCCCGCATTTCGTAGAGGGCCTTCATATGCTCGAGTCTAAGGTCAATCTCAAGGCCGCCTTGGACAATTCCAAAAAGTGCCCCAGATTGGGGTTTTCTAATTTTTAAGCATCGCTCAGCCCAGCCCGTTGAAGTCTTAATAGCTTCCAAAATTTCTTCGCGGGTTGAGGGGAGGGGAGGGCACACATCAAGCACCATCATTATTGTAGACTCGATGGCTTCTTGAACCTCGATGGAAACCTCGGGGCTCATAAAAAGTTTTTGCCCGTCAATATGGCTTTGAAAATGAACCCCCTCGTCAGTGATTTTTCTAAGTTTTGAGAGCGAAAAAACCTGAAAACCTCCGCTATCTGTTAACAAAGGGCCCTGCCAATTCATCCATTTTCTGAGTCCACCCACGGCCTTCAGAGTCTCAAGTCCCGGTCGTAGCCAAAGATGGTAGGTATTGCCTAGAATAATTTGGGCGCCGATATCGCTTAGGTGTTGGGGGGTGAGGGATTTTACTGTGCCAGCGGTTCCGACAGGCATAAAAACGGGGGTCTGAATATTTCCGTGAGGCGTCGTGAGCGTACAGGCTCGAGCAGCCAGGTTTTTTTCAAAATCTGCGGGTTCTTTATTTTCACGAAGCGAAATTCTTCGAGGTTGCATCGTAGTTTAGGGCTTTAAAACGTCTGGGGTTTCGGTTTCTATAAAATTCTTTAGTTTTTCAAAAATTAGAGAGTGAGCCTTGTAGGAGGGGTGAAAGCAGTCGCTACCAATGAGCTCAAGTTTTTGAATATCGGTTAGGTTTCCTTGTTCAAAGAGTCCTTCAAAGGGATCAAAAATCAAGAATCCGGCATCTTTATAGTCCTTGAGGATGCGGCCTTGAATCAGATTCATGAGTCTAAGATTTTCTTGAGTTCCACCATAACAAAAAGTTTCAGTCCAAATAGCCTTGCAATAGGCCAAGAGTTCTTTTTTTTGAGGGGTATTTGGGAAGACTCGTTCAATGAGGGCAAAGATGTTTTTTTTCATTTCATCAACGCGCGGTGGAGCCCAAACAATTACTTTTGTTTCTGAAGAAAAACTCTTCTTAAATTTTTCAAGGCGTGATTTTAATGTAGGTTGGCCTGCCTTTTGAGAAAGCGTGGGATCTCTCAGTTCGCATATATCGTTTGCGCCTAAGCTAAAACTCACCAGGCGAATGCGCTTCTTAAGGGCCTCACCGAGAATAGGAATTTGTTTGGACTTTTGCTGTTTGGACTTAAGTTCCATAGACTCAAGATTGTCGAAGCCAGGCTCAGACAAAAAAGCTCCAGTGAGAGCCGTTGATAAAGTGAGCCATTCACTCTTTGTGGAACTTTCAAAAAAATCAATTAGCCCCGTTTCGGTTTCGCTAACTAACTCAGATTGGGGTTCGCTCCCACCGTACCAGGTGAAAAAATCGGTACGTGGGGCATGAAGCTTGAGGTCGTCCGCAGAGCCTGCATCCGGACTTTTTTCTTGTCGAATGAGTTCAACACGATCAAGAAGAGTTGCGGCATGGGCCCAGCCCGTCGAAAGCG
>CAXNEW010000056.1:0-9918 GCA_964201665.1 Bdellovibrionota bacterium | reverse complement strand
AAAAACTTCTTGGAGTCTGACGGAGAGTTTCGGAGCTATATCAGTCGACCCCAGTCCCCCATAAACAATTGAGTGACTCATACCAGAAGGGACTTCAATCCTTTCAGGAGCCTCCTTCTGTAAGAGTATTTTTAAGTCCCAGGCGACTAAGAACTCTATAAAATCTGTGAAAGGAAACTCGGTCCATGACAAGAGGCTTAGTTTTTTGGTGTTTGAGAATTCAAAATATTCCCTTACGGCCCTTTCAAAAACTAGAGGCTCCCAAAGTTTAAAATTACCGGAGGGAAGAATCTTCAACGGTTCTAAAAAATAAAAACGTAAAACAAGGCTTGCGAAAGCTACATGATTTTCAGTTAAAAAACGTGGAAGATCTTTCACTGTAAATTTTAGAAAAATATCGAGGGCCTGCTGCCAGTCATGAGTTTCAGAAACACTGTCTGAGGTGGGATGGGCCGAGCCAAGGGGTAAATCGTGATAGGCCTGAAAATACTTGCCCTCGATTTGGAGTTTTTTTGAATTCCACGAAAACTCAGTGTTGTTATGGATTGCGTCTGCACCGAGCAAAACGAGATCTGATTTTTTAACCGGAAAAACCTTTTCAACCTTTGCGATTTTTTTTCCGTCCTTGCGAGTTTCAAAGGGGTAGGGGGCTATGAAAAAACAAGGATAGCCCTCGCGCCTGGAGAATTCTGCAAGACTGTTTTTCGCCTCATCCGAAAACTCAAGACCTCGCCCACCAACCATAATCCCATTTTGGCATATCAAGTCTCGACATTTTCCAACACGATCTGGAAATCCCCTTAGAGCAAGCCCCGACACAAGGGCTTGCCGATCAGCAGGTCTAAACAAAACTTTCTTAGTTTTAGAGGTTTCAATGGATAAGGTGTTTTGAAGATTTCTTTTTTCAAGGGGGGAGTAATCTGAAATTTCAAGAATCGACTCAATAATTTCTGTTGGGCTAGCTTCGATTGAGTCTTTGCCAAAGCTCAGGGCTGAGGCCAGTCTAAAATCAAGCGCAGATTCAACAACTTCATGCCCAGCCCTGGTGAGTTTTTGGTCTTTCAATAATCCTAGCTCCCCTAAGAGTTGAGTGGCCTGTCGAATTCTTTGAGCTGGAGGGGTCTCAAAAAATGGAAAGGCTGAAAAATCTCGGACTCCAAACTGAGCCAAGGTCAAAAGGGTGGGCGCTAGGTCCACTCTTAAAATTTCGGGTTGAGAGGATTCTTCGAGGTGTAGATCTTCGTCTCGAGTCCAGAGTCGATGGCAAAATCCTGCTCCCTGACGGCCCGCCCGTCCTGTTCTTTGGGTCGCAGAAAACTTGGGGATTTGTTTAAGTCTGAGAGACTCTATGCCTAAATCAAAATCAGTTTCTAAAATTCGAGATAAACCTGAATCAATGACACAGTTAACCCGATCCACAGTGAGTGAGGTTTCGGCAACATTTGTTGAGAGTATGATCCTAAGCGGAGACGATGCAGTTTGGGGCGCTAGGACTTGGGCCTGGGACTCGAGATCAAGTTGCCCGTGCAAGGTTTCTATTTTCCGAGCCCCGCGGGCCTCGAGTAAAACCTCTTTTAAGATTTCGATTTCTTTTTTTCCTGGCAGAAAAACCAAAATATCTTTGACCGCCGAGTTATTGGAAAAAGCAATCACCCTCGAGGCTAACTTGTCGGCAAGGGCAAAAGGTGAAAGCCGTCCAAGGGGCTGGGGCTCAAATTGAGTTTCTATGGGAAAAATATTGCCCGGAATATCGAGGATCTTAGCCCCGCCTAGAAACGTTGCAAGGGGTTTAGCTAAAAGAGTCGCGCTCATGACTAGAATTTTTAAATCCGGTCGGACTGTGGTCTGAATCTGCAAAGCCATGGCTAGCGCTAAGTCCGTGTGGATGGATCGCTCATGAAACTCATCCAGGATTAAAATCTCCACACCCTCTAAGTAGGGATTGGAAACTAAAATACGAGAAAGCGTGCCTTCCGTAAGGTAAACAATTTTTGTTTTATCAGTGCAGCGCTTTTCAAAGCGAACTTGATATCCCACCGTTTCCCCGCCAACTGAGGTTCCCATTTCTTGAGCTACGCGTGTGGCAGCCGAACGGGCGGCGATTCGTCGAGGCTGTAAAACCCAAATGGCTCCATGGGTTTTTTGCGCTTGGATTTTTTTCAAAAGAGCAGGGGGAATACGAGTGGTTTTACCACTTCCAGGTGTCGCCGTTAAAACGAGTGAATGGGTCGGACTGGAAAAAAGTTTTTCAGCAATTTCATTCAAATAGGGATCAATTGGCAGAAGGACCTTTGATCCTGGGGTATTCAAATTCACTCTACAAAGCTAATCAGTTTTGAGTGGACTTTCCTAGGCCCTAAGAAAGGATGCTAGAATTTGATAGCTACAGTTCGTGCGAAAAAAACTTAAGAACAGTTTCTGCGGACTGGCTCGGGTTCTTCCGCAGAGACTGTTCTTAAGTTTTTTTCCCTCACCCCTTTATTTCGAGTTTGCGAGATCAGACCACCAGGAATCCTTCCAGGTTTCCTCAGAAAGCATATTCTGCCCCCTGGCATTGGGATGAAAACAATCCAAACTTAAGTGGTCGGGAGTAAACTCAACCTCGTAGGCGCGTTTAGAAAGTCGCAGGCGATCTCCATATCGACCCCTGAGCTGTTTTGTGACATCACTCATAACTTGGTTGTACTGAGAAATCCGAGTCGAAACTTTTTGGCGCTCTAAGGGGTCACTTAAAGTTGTGAAAGTCGGGCACAGGTTGATGGTCTCCCATAAATCTTGGCAAGTCGTGATGCCCAGAGTGTCAAAACCAAAAACTGAAGCGTCTTTTGCAATGGCCCGAATTTTTTCAATGTTTGGCAAATGAGAAACCAAAACGTGAGTCTTTGGTGAGTTCCACAAAAGCTCCTCAGTCACCATGTAAAATCTGGCATAAAAGGTACCAAGATCCTCCATTTCTTCTGTTGTCTCAGCACAGGCGTCGTTGGCGCCAATAAGTAGGGTGACGTAGTCTGGGTACTGAGTTCCAAATCGAGACCTGCTTGCTTTGTTGAGGTTGTGAATCTGACTCATCAAAAGTTCTTGTGAGGCATCGCCTGTGACGGACTCATTGATGACATTTCGACCCGATTTAAGTCCTAGGCTCAAAAGTCTTCGTGCATGACTTTTAACAATATTTTTTGAATCAAGGCCCGTTGCCCAGCTCAATCCAGGTGATTCTAAAAAACGGGTTTCCTGTGAAAGACCGAAGGCTGCGATTTGGGTTAGGAGCCAGGCCTGGTTCCAAGGAAGTTTTGAAGTCTGCCTCTGAAAATGAGCTAAAAATCCAGCCGTCATTGAATCGCCTAGGGCTCCCATCGACCGTGGCTTGAAATTTTGGTGGGACTTCAGGTCAGGATTTCGAATTGGATTTTTATCCCAGTCCCAATCCGAGTCTTGGGCCAGAGCTTTTGAGCCCAGGCAAAGTGCTAAAATAAGAGGGTAATTTTGTTGCCGTACCATAGGGTGAAAATTTAAGAAACCCGGACCAGGGATTCCTCGGGGTGAGAAAAGCGATTCAGTGGGGCAAAATCGACATACAGTCAAAAAACGCGATTTACTGATCTCACCTTGTTGAAGGTCCTAAGAAGTAAGGCTAAACGAAACCTGTTTAGGTGGGAGTTAATTTTGTGTAAATTGCTTTCGGTACGAGAAAATTTCTTTAAATTCAGCCCGATAGGGCTAGACTTTAAAGAAAAGCCACCTGAAAAGGCCTATCAATTAGGTTTATCAGGGGTTGCAGCGGGGGCTGTCGGCGCTGTTTGCGGGGCAGCTTCAGCAGCTGGCGGAGTAGCCTCACCTGGAGCGGTCGGAGCTTTAAGTAAATTAGAGTCAATGGCTGGTGCGCTGACATCGATAACCGATGACTGGGCTTTTTGAATTTGGCTTCGAGTGAGCCACAAACTCAAAACGGCGATTATTGTCGCCATAATCATTGTGGTACGAAACAAAAATGTGGTTCCACCGGTGCTTCCAAAAACACTTTGTGATGAACCGCCAAGGGCTGACAGGCCACCGCCTTTGGAGGGTTGCAGAAGAACGGCTGCAATCAAAACCACGCAACAGAATGCGATAACAATATAAACAAAAATGGTCATTTAAACTCCGCGACCCATCGAGCCCGCAATTAAAAAAGCCAAAAAGCCTAAGAGTAAAACTGTTACGGCAAAAACCGGTGTAAGCATGGACAACTTTATAGCTACTTTGAATGCCCAACTCAAGAGTTTAAAATCTCAAAGTTGACCGGCTAGCTCGGCGTAGTCACTTGCCTCAAGTGAGGCTCCGCCAACTAGGCCGCCGGCGACCCCGGGCAGCTGGCAAATTTCTTTAAAATTATTGGTTTTGACCGAACCCCCGTAAAGTATCGAGGGAACCCAAAGGCCGGCCTTTTCAAACACTCGACCGATAAACTGGTGGGCCTGTTTGATTTGTTCTGAGTTAGCGGTAAGGCCCGTGCCAATGGCCCATACAGGTTCATAGGCCAAAATAAAACTCAACTGATCGAGTTTAGGATTCTCTTTCAAAAGCTTTAGCGGCCCCTGTAGCTGGGCCTCAAGTACGGCCTCGGTTTTATTGTTTTCACGATCAGAAAGTTTTTCTCCGATACAATAAATAACTGCGAGTCCTTCACTCGATAGTGCGCGTGCGCGCCCGGTGACAGTTTCATCGGTGTCCCCAAAGAATTGCCGGCGCTCCGAATGGCCCACAAGGCTTCCGGTGCAACCGAGTTCACGCAGCTGAGGGGCAGAACACTCTCCGGTAAAGGCGCCCTTTTTTTCCCAGTGGACATTCTGGGCAAAAACCTGGATTCCAGAATTTTGGGCGGTACTCAGTGTTGATTCAAGAAGGCATGGGCTTGGAGCTACGACAAATCTAAATTTTTGAGGGCTGTTTGTGGGAAGTTTTCCTTGAACTTTAGAAAAAAATTCTTTGACCTCAACTCGAGTTTTGTGAAGTTTCCAGTTTCCTGCGAGAATTTTCATTTTCGGCCTCCAATTTCAGTTTAGCCAGGCTTAAGCTTGAGACTTAAGTTTGAGAAGGAGAAACCTTTAAAGATTCAATTCCTGGCATCGGAATTCCCTCAACCATTTCAAGGCTCGCACCACCACCTGTTGAAATATGTGTGAATGAATTTTCAAGTCCGGCAGCAGTCACTGCAGAAACAGAGTCTCCTCCACCACATATTTTTGATTTAGCCGTGTGGCTCGCAATGGCTTGGGCCACAAACTCTGTTCCCAAATTAAAAGGAGGTTTTTCAAAAACTCCCAGCGGGCCATTCCAAAATAAAGTCTGAGCCCCTGCCATTTTGCGGGCAAAAAGTTCACACGTTTTTGGACCAATATCTAAGGCAACTTTGCCGTCAGGAATATGGGCATTTTGTGAAAAAACTGGTGTCCCAGGATTGTCAAAACTATTCCCGAGATTATGGTCCACGGGCAATACGATTTCACAGCGAGATTCTTTTGACCTCTCCAAAATCTTTTTAGCCATTGGAATCAAATCAACTTCGATGCGCGAATTTCCGACCTTGCACTCAAGAGCCCTTAAAAAAGTATAGGCCATGGCCCCGCCAATTAAAATTTTCTCAGATTTAACCATCAAGGCTTCAATGACTTTAACTTTGTCGCTCACCTTTGAGCCACCCAAAATAGAAATCAAAGGGCGATCGGGATTGTGAACCAATTTGCCAAGAGCTGCGATTTCCTTTTCAAGCAAAAATCCTGCTGCCCGTTGTGACACGAGTGCGGGTAAACCCGCCGTGCTTGCGTGGGCCCTGTGGCAAGTTCCAAAGGCGTCATTGATGTACACATCGCACAGGCTTTTAAGTTTGTGCGCAAATTCACTGGAGTTTTTTTCTTCACCCTCGTGAAATCTCAAGTTCTCTAAAACCATGATTTCACCAGGCTTAAGATCTTTGCTTTGCCGGGTGACCCCCTCACCAACTCCGTCATTTGAAAAAATTACCGGACGAACGAGAAGTTCTCCGAGTCGCTCAGCCACGGGCTCCAGAGAATAGGCGGGGTCGACAACACCCTTGGGTCGCCCCAAGTGGGAGGCGCAAATGAGTCTCGCTCCATTTTCGATAAGATAATTAATTGTGGGAATTGCCGCGCGAATTCGTGTGTCATCTTGAATGACTCCATTTTTCATGGGGACATTAAAATCGACCCGAACAAAAACGCGCTTGTTTGTAACCTCGAGATCTGTAAGTAAACGAATCTTTTCGCCACCCGGGTAATCTGCAAAGTGATTTTTTTTCATAGAATAAACAGGTGCTCGAAAAATTTCGAATTCTGAGGCCACATTAGGCGCCCTTTAAGCCAATATAATTTACAAGATCAAGCATGCGGCAGCTAAAACCCGTTTCGTTATCATACCAACTGCAAACCTTAATGAGGTTTCCATGGGGGCCAGACATTGCCGACGTGCAATCGGCATCAATAATTGAACTGAGTGGATTACCGTTAAAGTCAGAGCTCACGAGTGGCTCTGTGCAAAAACCCATAATTCCTTTGAGCGAGGTTTCGCTGGCTTCTTTGAGTGTGGCGTTAATTTCTTCGCGCGTTGCAGGTTTTTCAAGTGTGGCAACTAAATCGGTGAGCGAAACATTGGGCGTAGGCACTCGCATTGAAATTCCATCAAGGCGCCCCTTGAGTTCAGGAATGACTTCACCAACGGCCTTTGCAGCCCCAGTTGTGGTGGGAATAATATTGGTGCCGGCGGTTCGGGCTCGGCGGGGATCTTTGTGTAAATTATCTAAAATTCTTTGGTCGCTGGTGTAACTGTGAATTGTTGTCATGAAGCCCTGTTTGATGCCCCATTTTTTGTGAATGACTGAGGCCATCGGGGCCAAGCAATTGGTTGTGCAAGAAGCATTCGAAAGCACAACATGCTTTTGTGGATCATACTGGGTGTGATTGACACCCATAACAACTGTAAGGTCTGCCCCCTTTGCCGGGGCCGAAACAATCACACGTTTTGCACCCGATTTAAGATGCACCATCGCGGCTTCTTTATCTGTAAATCGACCTGTGCACTCAAGTACAACGTCAACCCCCAAAGATTTCCAGGGAAGCTCGGTTGGGTTGGCAATTTTTAGGCAGGGAATTTTTTTGCCCGCAATTGAAATGGCATCTTTAGAAGCCTCCACGGGATGGGGGAATTTTCCGTGTGTAGAATCATATTGAAACGAAAAAGCCAGTTCTTCAGGAGCACCTAAATCATTTAAAGCAACGAGTTCAATTTTTTTTGAAAACTCGGGGTTCAAAAAGAGTTGTCGAGTCACAATGCGGCCAATTCGGCCAAAACCATTGATTGCTATTTTCATGGGTAGAATTTCTCCTTATTGGGGGCCAAAGATTGGTCCAAGGGCCGAGTGGAGTCAAATGAGGGGATCTTTTAACAGTCCTTTTTTACTGTGATTTTTGGATCGTAAAAAAAGTAGGCCCAAAACCAGAAACAATCCGACTCCGCTCATCCCAATGCTTGCCTTTGCAATTGGCAGCCAATCAGGTTGGTAGCTCCATCGGATCTGATACGAGCGCGCCTCTTTGAGCAAAAGGCCTCGCTGGGCCATTTGAACCGGAAAAACGGGCAGTTCTGTCTGAGTTAAAAGATCAAAGGCCCGCCAACCAGGATAAAACTGGTCGGCCAAAACGAGAACCCCCGGACCTTGAATTTTTTCAATTTCAACCTTATTTCCGTGGTCCGAAACCACCTTTGCAATTGAAAATATTTCAGAGGCAGGAATGAGGCTTTTGCAGAAATTTTTTGAATCAGTGTCATTGGGTTTAAGTTCCAGCAAAACCAGGCCTTTTTTTAGATTCTGATGATTTTCTAAAAGGGTTTTGGCCTCCCCAATGCTTTCAACAGAGACACAGGATTTGCTTAAAAAAGATCGAGGTAAAGTTTGTGGGTCCAATTTAAAATGAGCTTGGCCTTTATCAAAAAGTTCAGACCTAAAATTGGCATCGGTTAGAAATCCAGCGGCCGTCCAATCCCAAGCCAAAGGATGCTTAGGGCCATTTAGGGGCATATACCCATTCCACTCGGAATTGAAAAGAGTTGTGCGCTGCTCGCTATATCTCTTGGTTAAAATGGCCGTCGCGCCGACATCGATAGTTGGAATTCCCATTCCAATGAGAAGTCCGTTTTGGTCGACGGTGCGATAGTTCAAAAAGGCATCTCGATTTGTTTCAAGAAGGGGTTTCAGAAGATTTTGAAATCGGGAGTTTTCTAAATTCTGAATGTAATCAGGGCTTCGTCTAGATAAAAAAGAAGAGGAATTTACAAAAAGAAGTTCAAATCCAAAGCAAAAAATGAGGCCAAGCCAAAGAGATTTTTTTGGTGTGTGAGAATTTGGGGAATTTAAAATCTTCAAAAAAACAAAAATAAAAATTACTGAAAAGATTCCAACCAGAATTCTTTGGGCAACAAAGGCCCCACCAATCTCAATCCGTCTAAATATACCTAACGCGAGCCATAAATAAGTTAGAGTTGCTGAGATCAATAATAATTTTCGTGATTTCTTTGGGTTATGCAGTAACTGATGCAGTCCTTGTGCTGCATAGTAGGCCCAAAAAAAGAGAAACATTACAAAACTGAAATTCCAGAATTTGGTGTTTCGGATAACGGGCAGTGCGCTGATCCAATCATTAAGAGGCGGAATAAAATTTAAAAGTTTTACGCAAAAAAATATCAGCAAAAAAAGTACCGAGCAGTCACCCAAATTTAATTTTCTTAAACCCTTTAGAGTTGCCAAAACTCCAGTCCAAAAAAAGAGACTCGGTATGAGTCTCAGGGTGCTCGTTCCTGCATGCAAATTTGCAGGGTGGTCCAAGCGAAACAAAATATCTAGAAAAACTGAAGCCGGGAGTGTCATCGTTGCAAACCTAGACCTAAAGTCATCTCCCGCGAGCCCCACATACTCAAAAAGCGAAAATAATGTGAAAGCTGAAAAACCGGTGCCCAAGACAACGCACAAAAAAAACAAAAAAATTCTGAAGGCTCGAGTTTGAAAATGAATTTCGGTGTTTCTACAGAATTCCCAAAAATAAGGCGCAAACAAAAAGAAAAACGAAAGGCTGAAAACTACAGTCCCTCCTGGAAAACCTGAATTTATGAGGCCATAGGTACTCAATACAAGTCCGAGGCACGAACCTATTCTGCCGACTCCAAAAAAAAGTTCATAA
Source organism: Bdellovibrionota bacterium (assembly GCA_964201665.1). Lineage (GTDB taxonomy): Bacteria > Bdellovibrionota > UBA2428 > UBA2428 > UBA2428 > CAXNEW01. Next base: position 691 of record CAXNEW010000056.1, on the reverse strand, counting down.
GAAAAATAGAAAACCCAGATTCCATAGAGCATGGCCGTTTGCCAGGGATGATTGCTCCAGCCGATAACGTAATTTCCAAAAACCAAGGTGACAGCAAATAAAATCGCAGGCCACACCTCGAGCTTGTAAATTCTACTGCCGATAAGCAACGAGCCCAAAGTCAGCAAAATGAGCCTTAAAGTTCCCCACACCGACCAAAAGGTGCTTTCATCTAAAATGAGGCTTAACCAACTCAAGGGATTTAGAGGGGCAGATTGAATGTCATGGGCAAGGAGTGGGACTCCCTGGCCCTTGAGTGATGTCCAAAGTACTTGGCCGTGATTCCAAAACTCATAAGTGAAAGACCTGATACCCCCAAAAAATGTGAGGGGTCCCACATTCACATCGTTGAGGGCTAAGCTTCCCGTTGGAACCATGACGGGAGTCTTAAGACCCAAGAAAAAATAAGGATAAATTAAAAAGGGAATGAGTACAGAGATTCCAAGCCAAAAAAGAAACGATTTCTGTTTTGGAATTAACTGCACTTCCGGAAGATAAGGTTATTTTATTTTTATTTCAATGGAGCAGATTGCGCGGAACTTTTAGAAATTGATTTTGCTTTTTGATTTTTAGGAGCTGAGGGATTTTTTGTTTTAGCTGAGAGTGATTTCTTTTTTGCAGCTTTGACAACAGACTTAGATTTGAGTGCCGA
>CAXNEW010000055.1:0-10131 GCA_964201665.1 Bdellovibrionota bacterium | reverse complement strand
AGAAATAACCGATTTATTTAAAACCGCCTACCGCCTTCTACGGAAACTGCGAGTTTGCGGAAAACTCGCGTCGTAAGCCTTGAGCAAATCCTCGACCCTCAAGTGGGTATATCTTTGGGTCGTCGCTAGACTTTTATGCCCCAGGAGTTTTTGAATTTGAGCCAGATTTGCCCCCCGCCTAAGCAAATGACTCGCAATGGAATGTCGCAGCTTATGGGGGTGCAAATGCAGGTTGCCGTCCTCGCCCAAAGGCAAAGATTTTGACCACTTATAAACCCAGTGACGAAGTTTGCGGGGACTGGCTTCTGCCCCAAACCAAGGAAAGTCTAAATTTTTCATGAGCGTCATGGCTTTTGGAGTTAGCGGAACCTTTCTCACTTTACGTCCCTTCCCCTTGAAAACAATTTCGGCGGGCTCGTCCCGTATATTGTCGGGCTGCAAATTGAGCGCCTCTGAAATGCGTAACCCTGAGGCATACAAAAGCTCAAATAGAAGCTGCTCTACTGGAGGGCGTTTTTCCATAAATCTAAGAAGCAAAACCAAATCTTCTTCTTCGACAATGCTTGTAAGTTTTTTGGCAAGCTTGGGCCGGCGCAGATCTCTTAAAATTTCAGAGGGCGAAAAATCAGAAAGTGCTTTTACCGAATTTAAATCAGGATTATTTTGAAACCATTTTGAAAAGGCGCGCACGGCACTTACCCAGAGGGCCTGACTCGCGGGCTCTAACCGATTTGCTTCATGAGCAAATTGACTTCTTAACGACTCCAAATCGAGTGTTGTATTTTGGCTCTCCTTTTGAGCAAACAAAAAGCTTTTGGTGAGCCAATACATATAGGATTCTTGCGTTTTTAGGCTGCGATTTTTTTGAATATTCAAAAACAATGAGAAATCACCAAGGACTGCTTTAATTTTTGGATCGACCTCAACATCTTGCAATTCCGGTGTTAGATTTTCGTTCATGGATACAAAGAAAATTCTACCACGAGGCCCACAAGGAATGGGGCTTGCAAATGTTTGCAAAGCCGCCGCGCTTTTGACGATCCTTTTAGCCTTTCAACATTCAAGAGCCACCGAACTGTCGACTTCTCTAAATACTACTGAGATAAAAACCGCCGTTGAACTCCTTGCCAACGGTACCGCACACCGCCCTTGGACTGTGCACGGACTCCCCGGTGGAAGTTTAGGTCTTGATGCGGGCTTTGAAAGCACTTTTGTTTTACGTGAAGAGATTGGCCCCATGGGCGATGGAAACGCTGTCGTTCCGCGAGTCGTGCCCGTGCCACGATTTTGGTTTTCATGGGAGTTGCCCGCTGACTTTATGCTTTCGGCATCGATGGCGCCCGGAATGTTGTTTGATGGTATCACTTCTTATGGAGCCGGTTTGCAGTGGATCTTTGATCGCAAAACAGATTGGGCCATGACCTCAAGCACACTTTTTAGTTACACAATCGCTTCGGCATTTGGCGATTTGAATGCTCAAACTTTTACACTCGCAGGGCAAGTTTCGCGCGACCTTTTACTGTGGCAACCCTATGCTTCGGCAGGGTTTCAGGTTGTCCGAGCAAGTGTAGAGTCAAGAGTGGTAGAGCCCGGAGTCAGCACTTCACCCTATTGGAGCTTGGCCCCCCATATTACACTCGGAGCAAGAATCGATTTTTTAGCAAAACTCAGCGTGCAACTGAATTTAACTTATCTAAGACCCAGCTTTGCAGTGCTGCTTTCGACAAGCTTTTGAAGAACTCGATTGGGCAACTGAGCAAAAATACTCAATATACTGAGTATTTTTACTCAGTATATTGAGTATTTTTCTAAGTTATTGTAATTAAAGGCATAAATGCCCCAAAAAAAACACCGGGCCTGATCAAATGCTGTAAAATGTCGTTCGATTTTGAAACAAAAAAAGCACCCTGTCCGAAGACGGGGTGCTTTTTTATTTTTCGGACGGAGTACTAAAAGAAAGGCTTAGTCGTTTGAACGCAATTTTTTTCTGTAAATGGCCTTCCAATCAATCATTTCTTTAGTCCCTTCAACATAATCGCGAATGGCTTTCATGAGACTATCCTCAGGGGCGAACTTGATGCTCTCGCCGCGCATTGCTCTCTCAAGCTTGAGTTGGCGATAGAGGTCAATCATTTGCTCACCCGCATCTTCTTTTTTTATTTGATGCAACATGAATTCGCTTTTTGGCATGAGCTTATAAATATTTTCAAAATCTGTTTCGTTTAACCTAAAGATTTTGAAGTTTTCAATTTTCTGAAAAGTTGCCTTGAAATATTTTTTGCAGACCAGCACTCGATACTCACCCGGCGTCTGAGAAGACATGCGAATTTGAAATGAGTTGTTTATGTCTTGGGCTGCAGCGTCGACGATCATTTCATCAGAGGCCCAAACTTCAAGAGTGACAGTGGGTCCGGCGCCCACGGTGTTGTATCTGGCAATATAACTAAATCCTGGTTTTCCATCTTCGCCTATATCATTAAAAACAAGACCCTGCTTAGCGTTCAGAACGAGCTCTTTGGGAGCAAACACTTGGGCAACTTCTCCGGTTCGTGATTGAGAATTTAGTGAACATTCGATCGAGGTATCGGTAGGGTCATTAACGGGGTCATGTGGATTTTCAGCAAATGCTCCGAAGCTTCCGAAAGCCACAAAACCAATTAAAAGTTGTTTGTAAGTATTTTTCATTTATCAAGGTCTCCTTTGGGCGGTTAAAAACAAAGTTAAAGGCGGAAGGGAATGTAAGGCTTTTTATGCGTCGAGTCAATCGGAAAGTTTCAGCCCCCCTATCAATGCTTGATCGTTTGTTTCACAAATTTTCCGGCGTGGGTAAATTCAAGTTCAGCAATTCCCTCATCACCAAAAACACTAACCTGAATTTTATCGATATTTACACTCGCCCACATTCGGTAGAGCCCCCACCCAAAAGCAGGAATTTCAAGATTTTTCGGATTGATTTGTGGGTCTCCAATTTGGACAGTATCTATAAGCTCAAAACCCCCTCCCTTAAAGAGGAGGGAGGAAAGTGAATTTTCACTTCTCACAAACACGACTCGGTTATTAACGGCTGGGTAAAGTTCAGAATCTATTTTTACCCCGATAAATGCGACATCATGGATTGCGGTCTCCATTTTTAAATACCCCAATAGGTCCCCATTATTTTGATACATGGCTACGATTTTTTGATTTTCCCTAAAAGCTGTAAAGTAGGGGAAAACAGGAGACGAATTTGTACCTATGGCCGATTGGGTTCTAATGCCTCGGTGCTCATAAAGAAAACCCCGACTGATTGCAAACGCCTCGCCAACTTTTGAAAACCCAAAGTCCACACTATCTAAAGATTCTCTAAAATAGTCCCAATGTTTGAGGTCCTTAGATAGTTGCTGGAGCTGTTCCTCGTCGCTCCCAACGACCGTTTGAATCCACACATAACATAGACTACTGGCCAAAATATTTTGGGATAAAAAAAAGAGCGCGATAAGTATTCGATGTTTAAAGTTAACTAACTGAGACAAAACTATTAAAAAATTAAATTTCATTTATATTTTTCCTGAGTGCTAAGGTTAAAAATCGCAGAGAATATACCTATTTTGACGCGCTGGGTCAGGATGGAATTTTCGCCCACAATTTACAAATAAATTCAAGCGCTTAAACAACAAAAACGAATACATTGCCGGTTGAAGAAACCGCAGGCACTCAAACAGAAAGCATTGATGGAAGGAATCCCCGATCAATCGCTCATCAAGAGAATTTTAAAACAAGGCCTCCGCTAGCTCTTAACTTATTCGAGCCAGCGGGAGGATGTCAGTAACGATATTCCCCCCATAAATCTTGTTCGGGTAGTGCTGTCTTTGCCGGGAAGGCCAGATACATAGGATCTGGTTATTACGAATTCTGTTCCCAGATTGAGAGACAAAGCGAGTCCCATTCCAAAATCAAAAATAAATCTGATATCAGGAAATCCGACACCCAAATCACCAAACTTACGAACAGATTGGGAGCCATCAGCCAATGTAGAATTTAGGCCGACCGAAGCATAGGTCCCCGTTACATTTGCGCCTAAATGAATTCTAAATAGAGAGTCTTCGTTAGGAATAGCAAAGGGACGAAAGAACCTAAGTGAAACTCCGGCATCAGTATAGCCAAGCCCTGTGCCATAAAGCAGGTCGAGGGCAACCGATTTAGAAATTCTACCGAATTCCAAACTCAGCCGACTGCGCGAACCCGATTCTGAGTCACTCAAGTGACTTAAAAAATTGTAACCAGCACCGATATAACCATCAACAGGAACAAAATCAGCCCGGGCAGTATTCATCGCCCCAAATAGAATCAAAAACCCCGCACCGGCTTTAATTTTTTTAAACATAAAAACAACAATATCGACTTTTTAGCCATTCGACTACTCTTTCCACGCGCTGACGGCGCGTGGGCTTCCCTTACTTCGAATGCCAAGAAGCTAAAAGCCAAGCACGTTAGAGATTCATCGCTGCGCTCTGAATGACCTTCAATTCGTACGACCGAGAAGCTGAAGCAAGATTTTGAGGACTATCACCGCGGCAATTCAGCGCGCAAGGAGGGAGCTGTACGCTTTGGTACGCGGACGACTGAGCACTGAATTGATGCGGTGAGAGTTCCAAAAGCTTGCGGTGCACCGTCAACGGCAACTCATCTCAAAAAGAGCATTTCTCGGTATTTGGGGAGAGCCCACAACTCATCCTCCACCAAAGCCTCCAAGCGATCACAGTACTGGCGAAGCTCGAGAGCCGCTGGGCTAACCCGGGTTGCGTAGGCCTGCGCCTTTTTGTCCCAGTCTGAAACATCCAAAACCGTTTTAATTTCGTTTTGAATTCGGGTTACACCATCAAAAACCTGTTCAATGAGGCTCGTAATTTCTGTTAAAAGCCACTTCTGGTTTTTAGCTGCTCCTGCACCGCCATTTACGCTTTCGACGGCTTTAATAGCGTTTGCAATTCGCTCCTGGTACTTGAGTGAAGCTGGAATCACATGCTGCCTGACTAGGGTCACCAAAGTTTGAGCCTCGATATCAAGATGCTTAATGTACCTCTCCAAACGAATTTCATTTAGGGCATGAAATTCACCCTCGCTAAAAACTCCGCTAGAAATTAAAAATTTATGGTTTTCGGGCTTGTTAAATGCCGCATAAGATTCGGGGGTGGTCATTAACTGGGACAACCCGCGGCGACGAGCCTCCTCTCGCCACTCTGCTGAATAACCATCACCTTCAAAGCGAATTTTTTCACTTTCGGTAAAAAATTCTCGCGTGACTTCTAAGAGGACGGCATTTTTGTCTGACGCAGATTCCAATTTTTTCTGAAATCGCTTTGTAAATTCCGCAAAATTATCGGCAACTGCTGCATTTAAAACTGTCATGGGTAGCGATATGGCCTGACTCGAACCGACGGCGCGAAACTCAAATTTATTACCTGTAAATGCAAACGGAGAAGTTCGGTTGCGATCGGTATTGTCTTTTGGAATTGATGGAAGTTGGTGAATGCCAAATTCAATATGGGCCTTTTCGACATTTACTTTGGACAAATCACTTCCACCGGTAACGGCTTCAATTATTTTAGTGAGAGTCGATCCCACAAAAACAGAAATAATTGCTGGTGGGGCTTCGTTAGCTCCCAACCTATGGTCGTTGCCGTGAGAAGCGATAGCTGCGCGCAAAGCGACTTGATGCTGAAACACAGCCCTAAGCACACAACTCAATACAGCTAAAAATCTAAAATTAGATTGGGGAGTGTTGCCGGGTTCTAAAAGATTTTCGCCTTTGTTGGTGGCCATCGACCAATTGCAATGTTTGCCCGAACCATTTACGCCGGCAAAGGGTTTTTCGTGAAGTAAACAAACAAAGCCATGGCTTTCGGCAGTTCTCTTTAAAACTTCCATAGTGAGCATGTTGTGATCGGAAGCTAAATTGGCTTCCTCAAAAATTGGCGCCATCTCAAATTGCGAGGGCGCAACTTCGTTGTGGCGTGTTTTTACGGGAACCCCTAAGAGGTGAAGTTCATCTTCGACCTCAACCATGAAAGCACGAACGCGCTCGGGGATGGTTCCAAAATAGTGGTCTTCGAGCTGTTGCCCCTTGGGCATGTCGCCCCCTAAGAGGCTGCGGCCACACAAAAGAAGATCAGGGCGAGATTGGAAATAATTTGTATCAATTAAAAAATATTCTTGTTCGACGCCGACATTAACATAAACATTTTCTGTTTTGGTATCGCCAATGGCCTTCAAAAATTCAACGGCATTCTTGGATATGCCTCGAAGAGAACGCAGAAGCGTGGTTTTGGTATCCAGCGCATTGCCCGTGTAGCTCACAAAGACACTTGGAATGCAAAGGACCTTTGTTCCTGCATAGTCTGAAATAAACATAGGACTTCCGGCGTCCCATGCTGTGTAGCCACGGGCTTCAAAGGTACTGCGTGTGCCACCAGACGGAAAACTCGAGGCATCGGGCTCAGATTGCATAAGCATGGCAGCCGAGAATTTTTCAATTGCTTTTCCGTTTTTATCAAACGCCAAAAACGAATCATGTTTTTCGGCTGTCAAACCCGTCAGCGGCTGAAACCAATGAGTGAAGTGCGAAACTCCGAGGCTTAGGGCCCATTCTTTTACAGCGTCGGCAAGCGCGCTTGCCACTTGAGGCTGGAGATCTTCTTCGCCTGCCATGACTTTTTGAAGCGAAACGAAGGCATCTTTTGGAAGTCGGTTTTTCATTTCCTCCAATCCAAAAACAAATCGGCCATAAATTTCGCTAACTGGAATGTCTTTATCATTAGGCGAAAAATGAGGGCCATTGCCGAGACGAGATAAAATGGAAAAACGATTTGGATGCATACAATTCCCCTTTTTGTAGGCATGTTAGCCAAATCCCGAAACTCAGTGAATAGGCAGGTGAGAATTTAAATTTTTAGTCGGCCGCGAAAAAGGTCGGCTAGTTTATGGCGGTGCCGGTGCCTGATCCGCTCTGCGTCCAATCACCCTGAACCCGTCCAAATAGGGTCAAGGCAGCAATTCTTCGAATGTCGCGCACGCCGATCTCTTCAAGATGCGAACGTAGAACTTTTTCTAAAATTTCTTCGAGCAAAAGGGAGTCCAGAAGACCGCGATTGTAAAAGGACATGAGAAGTCCCTGAGCTGGTGGTTTTAATTTTGCTGATTCCATAGGGCTTAGAGCCCTAAATGGAGGCTGTATTGTAGGATTTGCGTTTGACCCATCGGCTTTAAGTTTTTTTGATTTGGGTTTTTTACTTTCGGCCTCTGCCATGCGCGAACCCAAAGTTGTATCTTCGATCCATTTAAATGCATGGGTTATTTCTTGGTTTGAAAAACCAAGTCCCATTAATTCTTCTTTAAGGTCATGCTGGTCCACTAGGGAATCAAAGTTTTCTGCCATGATTCTCCCAATGAATCCGACAACATCCATAACTTTTGGGTTCATATTCTCCTGCCCTCATCTTCTATTATAAAGATTTCACCAAAGCTCCACAACTAGAGCTTCCACCAGTTTTTCGACACTTAGGATGGGGTGGGCGTATCCGTTTGAAATCATTGAATTAGTTCCCCGTGAATGATTTGAAAATACTGAACCCGGAAGGGCAAAAACGGGGATTCCGATTTTGTTGGCCATGCGAACAGTTGCCCAAGTACCTGATTTCTCTTGGGCCTCAACAACTATGAGGGCTTCGCATGAGGCCGCAAGCCAGGCATTACGATCTATCCAATCTGACTTAAAGGGAGCCCCTTTCTCTGCCCTTAAGGATGGCTCAAGAGATTTGGGAACCAAAAGGGCGCACCCTGGAGTTTGAGATATCTGCCGAAAAAGGCCCGAATGCACCCTGGGACTCGGTGACTGGAGCGGGCCGACCAGCCAAGCCCAAGTTGGCAGGCTGCCTTTGAGTGCGGCAGCATGTGCTGCTCCGTCAATTCCTAGGGCTCCTCCCGAAATAATTACGGGAGAGGGCAAAGCAAATTTGCGCAAATAAAAGGCAAGGTGATCGACAAAACAATTAACAAAATGAATTCCATAGGGAGAGGGGCGCCGAGTGCCAATGATGCCAATTCCAACAGGTTCGGGATTTATATCTGAATCGCCCTCGGGCAGCGCCGGAGCCTGCACTAAAATCTCGGTACCGCAAATATGGTCTTCAAGAACCTGCGCGCGAGGCAAAAAGTTTTCGGAAATTTGAAACGACTGAATTTGTTGAATTTTTGGAGTCATACCCAAGACCCCTACAATTTTCGTGCCGACAAGGGGCGACGCACACCCCAACGGCAGTCGTCTGTTAACTTGCACGCGGAGTCAGTGCCAAAAACAACCGCTCGCTTCCAACGGTGTTCGTGCAAACGGGCTATGTTTGCACGAACACCGTTGGAAGCGAGCAAGGGCGGTCGGGACGCTTCACGCGGTTGCAGCCGCCGTCCAGGCCGCTGGCAATTCCTGCGGGTTATTTAATTTTTAACAAGAAGGACTTGTGGAAACCTTCGCCGGTAATCACGTTTACGATTTCTGGCAACACAGTGGCTGCTAGCACCTGGTGACGGGCGATTTCTTTTTTATCGAAGTTTTTAGAGTAATCCAAAACTTCATTCTTGTTTTGAATCCAGTTGACCTCATCCTGAGCTCCGCAAACACTTAGCTTAAAACTCATAAATTCTTTATGCATACGAAGGGTGATTTCTCCTTTTTCAACGCTGTTCATTCGAATGGCTTTTGCAATGCGTGTGATTGCAGGCATCAACGCAAGCTTTTCATCGGAGTCAAAATTAAGCGCTAGTTTGAGTTCATTTTCGGTGGCTTCCATAGATCCCGCTGTGGTCCAAATATTGGATTCTTTAGCTCCCAAGTTTGGAACTATAACTTTATTCCATTTATCACCAAGATCCGAAAAACTTTCTGCTTCAATGAGGGACTGTACAATTTCGGATTCTGTCGCAAAAAGTTGGCTGTCATTTTCGGCGGCTCTTTGTGCAACAACTTTCAGGTAGTCTAAGGCGTTCATCGGAATTCTTGCTTCAATCACTAAATGAGACACATCTTTTGATGTTCCGTCATTTTTGTCTAAAGAACAGGGAATACCCCTGGCGACAGCCATGCTTGCCTTTAAAATTTTATCGTTGAGTCTTTCGTCGGTATCTTTAATTTTAGCTTCAAAATTGAATTCTAAAGAATTTATTGAATTGTCATTGGGCCCGAGCTCAAGAGACGAAGTTAGGTGGGCATTAAATTCACTCAAATTTTTTGGTTTTTGTTTGAGCAGGAGTTTCGAAAAATTAGCTAGGATCCCATTTGAGGGCCTTAAAGTGGTTTCAATCATTTGCTCTCGAGTGGTATTTGACTGGGTCGGGGTTTCTTCCTGAGCCCTTCCGACTTGGGCAAAAAGCCCCAATACTCCCAAGGTTCCTGTGAATACTATTTTTTGAATTGATGACATTTTTTTATCTCCCTTTGATTTGCACCAACTTGTAGACCCGTTTATGCGGCGTGTCAAGAAAAATCCTAGGGACAGCTTTAATTTGAAGGCGAGGGCGAAGTGATTCGGGCGGGCGGAGCTAAAACAGTCTTTCCTTTTTTCCAAACTCTTTAAGGGTCATAACTAAAAGTTTGTAGTTTCGGCTATTTGCAAGTTCACTTGAGCTAGGATGGTCTGAAAACTCCCCCGTTTCTTCATTGCGCAGGAGTTGAAATGACGAGCCTTCACCTACGCTACCAAACTTATTTAACTTAAATTCGAGTTTGGACAAATCCCCAAGAAAGTTGCCCGTGCCTGCCACATAATCGGAACCATAGATAAGAGTAAACTGACCCTTGTGCACGGCATCCCCATAGGAAAGCCAACCGGCATCCTCCACGTCTAATCTGTAGTATTCGAACTTAATCCGAAATGGCCATTGTCCTTGCTTAGTAAACACATGCAATTCATCGCTATAAAAGGGGCCGGAACCATAAGCCTTTGCTGGACCCATAACACGGGTCAAATAGACTTTTGCATAGGCCTCACGGGGAACCGAATTTTTATCGGTTTGGATAAAAAAACTAGACCAAATTTTTTCTGGTTTTTTATGTTCTGGAATAGAGGCCTCAAGCTCATCTTGAATTTGATTTTCCTTGAA
>CAXNEW010000054.1:0-10239 GCA_964201665.1 Bdellovibrionota bacterium | reverse complement strand
GCCATCCCGAATCCAGCCGACCTTCACTGTGGATTCAGGTTGAGAGGCGAGCTCTTGCAGACGGTTTTTAAACCACTGAAAACTTTTAACACTTTCTCCGTTTAATGTTTGAATGATATCTCCGGAAACGAGTCCCAACTTTTCGGCAGGGGTCCCCGGGCTGACCGCAACAAGAACCAGTTCAGACGAAATGAGACCAGCAGCTTTTAACCCGTTTGGAAAATTTTGATTCAAAGCCAAATCAACTTGAATTTGTTTATTTTCTTGGGGTTTTTTAGAATCAGACGAACTTTCTAGCTGAACAGTTGTTCCTGAAAATCTTGCTGTTAAACCTGAACCCTGTCCATTTTGGCTTAACTGATAAAGATCAGTCCAGGCTCTTTCAAATTCAAACAAAGAATCAATTTTAAATTCCTTTTGATTTGACCCTGAGTTAAGGATTTCAATTTTCTCTATCCAATAAAAATTGGGGATTTGGTTAGCAGGGGCCCATCCCGTTTTTGAATTCCAAACAACCACTGGAGCAGGAGCATTGCGTTCAACACCTTCAATGACTCCACGTTTGGAAATAACTCCAACTGTGGAATCTCTTTCGTTTCCTTCAGACGGAGAATGCGTAACACTTTGTTTTGAAATTTCGCCAGTGGAAGGATTCTTGCGCTCAATTTCAAAAACTAATTCGCGCCCTGATCTTTTGCCGACAAATTTCTCTAGGTCTGAGAGATCTAAAATTCTTTTGGGGGCCGCGTCTGATGCAAGTTCTTTGATATTTAAAATCAAATCACCTGATTTAAATCCCGAGATTTCAGCAGGGCTTCCTGGCAAAACACGCTCAAGCACAGGGCCTGGACTCGGAACTCCAACAAGGTAAAGGCCCACAAAAACTCCGACAGCGAGAATTGCATTGAATGCGGGGCCTGCAAGAACAATGGCTGCGCGTTGCCAAAGGGGCTTCAATCTAAAGGAGCGATGATTCAATTCTTCGGGAACTTCTTCGCGCGGGTCTTGGCCCAACAGTTTTACATAACCCCCAAGTGGAATCAGGCTTAAAACATATTCCGTTTCGCCCTTAACAAAGCGAAACAATTTTTTACCCATTCCGATCGAAAAGGTGTCGACTCGAACTCCACAGGCTTTGGCGACGCTAAAATGCCCCAATTCGTGAATAAAAACGAGAACACCGAGAAGAATTACAAATCCAAAAAAATATTCCATCAAAAGAGATAATAGAGGAGTGGCATCACAAAGGCTAGACCATCTGTCCTATCTAAAAGACCGCCGTGCCCTGGAATTAGACCCCCTGAGTCTTTGCGCCCGGAGACCCGTTTCATCAAACTTTCAAGAAAATCAGCTGCCTGGCCTAGGGGCGGGGCCAAAAGCCCAACTAAAATACAAACATCAAGTGCTAGCGGCTTTTCAAAACTTTTAAACAAAAAGAAACATAAAAACGCGGATCCAAATGACCCCACAAACCCACCAAGGGCACCCTCTACTGTTTTGTTGGGCGATAGCTCGGGCCAGAGTTTTCGGGTTCCCCATTTTTTTCCTACAAAATAAGCAGCCGTATCGCCCGAAAACACTACAACCATTCCCAATAGTAAAAGTAAGTTGCCGCTATTTGGGTTTTTTGCAATCGGACCCATGAAGCCAAAAATCATGTGTATATAAAAAATACCTAATATAAATCGGCATAGGTGGGTCCAGTCGCGCATGGGATCAAAGGGCTGAGGATTTCCAAGATCAAAAGTCTTTTGAAATTGAGTGCCTGCCCATAGGCGCTTCCAAAAGGGTTGGATAAAGGGCTCAAAATATAAAAGAAAAAAACCGAAGGCCCAGGCTAGCCAAAGCCAAAACAAATCGGGTGCCTTAATAAAATAGGACGAAAGCGAAAGAAAAAACAAAAAACAATAACCTGAAAAATGAAGAATGGGTCTATCCTTAAGTCCCATCATTCGGGCAAACTCGCGCCAACCCTGCAGGGCCACAAGGGATGAAATTAGAAAGACCCAATCAGGGCCTGCAAAAAGTATAATTGAAAGTGCAAAAATTCCAGGAACGGCAGCCCAGAGCAATCTTTGTTTGAGTTCTTCGGTCATTGATTTTTTCTTGAGTCCTAAAAAACAGTTACTGATTTAAACTGTTAGTGATTTAATAGGTCAGAGGTAGAAATGTCGAGGCAGCCAGGCGAAATTCCATCTGATTTTTTTTCATCTAGATTTGTTGTGGTTTCATGCTCGTCGCTTCGACCAAATCTTCGCCTGCGTTGAGCAAAAGACTCGCAAGCCAAAACCAAATCCTGAGGCTGAAAATCAGGCCAAAGAGTTTCGGTAACATAAATTTCAGAATAAGCCGACTGCCAAAGCAAAAAATTAGACAGGCGATATTCGCCACTTGTGCGAATGATAAGATCGGGCTCAGGCATCGAATGGGTAAAGAGGTGGCGGGCAAAAAGCTCTTCTGAAAAATTCTTGAGATCGAGTTTACCCTGAGCATGTTTGACGGCCAAAGTTTTTGCGGCCTGTACAATTTCGTCGCGCGCTCCGTAAGAAATACAAAAACTTAAAATCATGCCTGTATTTTTTGAAGTTTCTTCAATTGTGGCATTTAGAATTTTCAAAACCTCCAGGGGCAACCGACTAATTTGCCCGAGGGCTTGGAGGCGAATATTGTTATCAAGAAGTTCCTGTTTTTCCCCAATCAAATAATCTTTTAAGAGCTCCATGAGGATTTCGATTTCCTCCGGGGGCCGATTCCAGTTTTCTGTAGAAAAACAATAAAGGGTTAAAAACTTCACACCCATTTTGTCAGCGGTTCGAATGACCTCTTTGACATTTGATGTTCCCCGAATATGTCCCGAACTTCTCGGCAAGCCCCGCCGTACAGCCCAACGGCCGTTACCATCCATGATGATTCCGATGTGATTTGGAAGGTCCCCTTGTCGAGGGGCGGAGCTGGGACTCATAGGGTCATGACGTCCTTTGACTTGGCCTCAACAATTTTATCAATCTCGGTAATTGTGGAGTCCGTGAGCTTTTGAATTTGTTCTTGAAGTTTTTTAGACTCGTCTTCAGAAACTGCTTTGTTTTTTTCTTGGGCCTTAATGCCCTCATTGGCTTCACGTCGCACATTTCGGACGGCAACCTTTGCGTCTTCACCAATTTTTTTAACAGTTTTAGCAATATCTTTGCGGCGATCTTCGGTCAGAGCCGGAACATTGAGCCGAATAATTTTGCCGTCAACCATAGGAGTCAGGCCGATATTGGCATTGATAATGGCTCGCTCAATAAGAGGAATTGCCGACTGGTCCCAACTGGCAATTTGAAGAGTTCGTGCGTCGGGAACCGAAACCTGGGCCACCTGATTTAAGGGTGTTGGTGTGCCGTAATAATCAACGCGAATGTGTTCCACGAGTGAGGGACTAGCTCGCCCCGTTCGGAGTTTGCTGAGTTCGGATTTTAACGATCCGAGGGGTTTTTCCATTTTGGATTTAAGTTCGGCATTGAGATCCATAAAAATTTCCCTCTCTAAAAAAAAACTAATTTTCGACGTAGGTCCCAACGGATTCGCCACTTACGAGGCGTTTGAGGGCACCCTTTTCACCTAAATTTAAAACAACTATTGGCAGATTATTGTCCATGCACAAGCTGATGGCGGTGCTGTCCATGACTTCCAATTTTTTATTCAAAACATCTATGTAGGTTAGCTTTTTGAATTTTTTTGCGTTCTTATTTTTCTTTGGATCCGAGTCGTAGATTCCATCAACTTTTGTAGCCTTAACAAGAACTTCGGCTTCAGTCTCCATGGCTCGAAGGGCTGCTGCCGTGTCGGTCGAAAAATAGGGATTACCTGTGCCCGAAGCAAAAATAACCACTCGTCCCTTTTGGAGGTGTCTGACAGCACGCCTTCGAATGTAGGGCTCAACCACTTGCTCCATGCGAATAGCACTCTGGACGCGGGTTATTATTTCATGTCTCTCAAGGGCATCTTGAAGTGCAAGAGCGTTAATGGTGGTGGCAAGCATTCCCATGTAGTCGCCGGTTGCGCGATCCATGCCTGCTTTGGACCCCTGAATTCCTCGGAAAATATTTCCACCACCGACTACTAAAGCCAACTCCACTTTTAAATCCAAAATAGATTTCAGTTCTTCGGCTATGTAATCGAGCATTGCAGCGTCTAGGCCAAACTCTCGATTTCCGGCAAGGGCCTCGCCCGAAATTTTAAGCAAAATTCTTTTGTATTGTGGGCTCTTTGCAGCTGGTTTTCGGTCTTTTTTATCCGCCATGAATAATTATATTTTCAACTTAAATTAATTTGTTGAAAGACCGGCACGAGCAGCAACTTCGCTTGCAAAGTCTTCAGATTTTTTCTCAAGACCCTCGCCCATTTCAAATCGGGTGAAGCGACGAATTTTTATGTTCTCGCCGAGTTTAGCAACTAATTCTTGTTGAATGTCTTTTACTTTTTTAGCCGGATCCCGCACGAAGCCTTGCTCTAGTAGGCAAACTTCATCAAAAAATTTTTTAACTTTACCTTCAACGATTTTTTCTAAGTGGGCCTCAGCCTTGCCCGATGCTTTTGCTTGATCGCGGGCAATTTCTCGTTCGCGGTTTAAAATATGCTCAGGCACTTCTTCAGGAACAAGGTACTGAGGTTTATGTGCGGTCACATGTAAACAGATATCCTTTACAAAGGACTTGAAGTCTTCTGTTTGAGCAACAAAATCAGTCTCACTGTTGACTTCAACTAAGACCCCGACCTTTCCGCCCATGTGAAGATAGGCCCCGACTAAGCCTTCGCTTGCAATGCGACCCGCTTTTTTAGCGGCAGCCGCAAGGCCCCTTTTTCGAAGGGCATCAATTGCCTTTTCAATATCTCCAGAGGTTTCTTGAAGAGCTTTTTTACAATCCATCATACCCGCGCCGGTCTTTTGGCGGAGTTCATTGACTTTTTCTGCGGTAATACCAGCTGACATTTTTAGGTTCTCCTTAAATTCAGAAAGTCTTGAGCTCAAAGCTTAGAGACTGTTGAGCTTTGAGCTCAGAAAAAAATTAAATCGTTTAGCTTAGTTTTTTTCGCCCGGTGCATCGCCTTTATCCGTAGGGCGGCTTGTGACTTTACGGCTCACATTTACAGTTCGACCTTCGCGGTCAGTTGCTGACAAAGCGGTACCTGATCCTTGAACGGCAGCTGCTTTTGGCTTGGAATCTTCAACTTTTTGAGGCTGAGTGATAGCGATTTTAGCTTCGATTTCGCGTTTGTCTTGAATTGCGCGAACGCGATCTTCAAAGAGTTTAGCCCCATCCAGTACGGCGTCAGCCACTGCAGTTGCAAATAGACGAATAGACTTGAGGGCGTCGTCATTTCCGGGAATCACAAAATCAATCAAATCAGGATCACAGTTGGTGTCTGTAATTGAAATTACTGGAATTCCCAAAACTCGGGCTTCAGCAACGGCATTGTGTTCTTTTGAGGGATCTACAACGAAAAGGGCGCCCGGGAGATCACTCATTTTTCGAATGCCACCCAAATTTTTCATCAAACGATCGTATTCTTTGTCGGTAGCCGCTTTTTCTTTGTTGGGAAGTTGATCAAAAGCGCCAGAGTCTTTTTTGCTTTGAATTTTTTCGAGGGTGTTAACACAACCTTGAATTGTTACAAAATTGGTAAGGGTTCCGCCTAGCCAACGCTCAGAAACATAGGGGCAACCACAACGCTCAGCTTGTTCGCGCATGACATCTCGTGCTTGGGCTTTGGTGCCAACAAACAAAACTTTTTTACCTTGGGCGCCGAGTTCGGTTACTTTTTTAAGGGCATCACGAACAAGACCCACGGTTTTTTGAAGATCGATAATGTAAATGCCATTTCGAGCTCCAAAAATATAGGGCTTCATTTTGGGGTTCCAACGGCTCGTTTGGTGGCCGAAGTGAACTCCTGCTTCTAATAGATCTTTCATGGTCACAAGTGCGCTCATAGGTCTCCTCTCGCATTTTCGGGTTTGTCCGCCGCCGAAATTCAGTCGCCTTTTTTTTAAAAAAGCCACCGACCCAAAAATGCTCAAATATAGTTGTTAACGATAGCGAGTTTTCGGCGTGTGTATTTGAGCGGCGAATCTACCTGATCTAGACCCCTTATCAAGTGAAAAAACTAACAAATTCCTTCACCTTATTAGGAAAAGTTGAGGAGTTAAGATCCTCCGAGGAAATTCTCGAAATGAGACTGAGCCACTGCCCGACGGCGGCTGGAGTCTACATTATGAAATCCGCTCAGAGTCATGTCATCTATGTGGGAAAAGCAAAAAATTTAAGATCGAGGGTGCGAAGCTATTTCCAATCCCCTGAAGGCTTAAGCCCAAAAACGGCTCACTTAATGCTTCATGTGGATTCTTTGGAGTTCTTACTGACCCCCACTGAGGCTGAAGCTCTCGTTTTGGAGAACGCCCTCATTAAGAAATTTAAACCCAAATATAATATTCGACTTAAAGATGACAAAACCTATCCCTATCTTAAGATGGACATGGGGCACGATTTTCCACGGCCCTATCTGGTTCGCAAAAAAACATTGGCTCCCGGTGAGCAGGCACTTTTTTATGGTCCCTTTACCCATGGGGGAGCCATGTCGACCCTATTGGGAGTTTCGGGGCGAATTTTTCAAATTCGTGACTGCCGAGACACTGAATTTGCGAATCGAAGTCGCCCCTGTTTGACCTATGAAATTGGGCATTGCACGGCCCCCTGTGTAGGTAAAGTGAGTCAAGCCGAGTATGGGGTGCAGGTTCAGGACTACCTTGATTTCTTGGGTGGGAGTCTTGATGGAGTCCAGTCCAAGTGGACCGAGGAAATGGAAATTGCCAGTGAGAAAATGGAATTTGAAAGGGCGGCCAAGCTTCGAGATCGAATTTCTCAGATTGGCGAAATTTTAAAAGATTCTAAACCTCGAGTTGAATCAAGTGACCTTGTGGATCGTGATTTTTGGATGGGTCTGCCTAATTCAGATTCGAACGCTTTCTCTCAGCTATTCGGTGCTTTTCAGTTTCGAGGTGGAAAGTGGATGGGGCAAATTCCCTATGAAGTCGACCTCGAAAACAGCCTGACTGAAGAGGGTGAAGAGGGAATTTTGAAATCTTTGCTGTTTCATCATTATTCGAAAAATCCCTTGCCCGCTGAAATTGTTTTGCCTTTGACTTTAAAGTTTACCGAGGCGACCAGTTTGTCGGAGGCCCTAATTCAAGTGGTCCCAAAAACGGAGGCCGAAGGTGCGCCCCAGGAAGGTTTTCAGATTTCAACGATCGACAAAAAAGGAGAGTGGCTTAGGCTTTCGGAGTTGTTTGTCCAAAATTTAAATGAAATTTGGGAAGAAAAAAGTCGTCTCGCTTTGAAGCGAATGGAGGGGCTTGGCGAAATCGCCCGCCTTGTGGATTTGCCCAGGCCCCCTCGCCGCATGGAATGTATTGATATTTCAAATTTTCAGGGGGAGGGCAACGTGGCCTCCTGTGTGGTTTTTGTAGATGGAAAACCTTTCAAGGATCACTATCGCAGGTATCACATTCGAAGTTTTGAGGGGCAGAATGATTTTGCTTCAATGGATGAGGTGATATCAAGACGCTACGGTAAGCAGCCCGACGAAGCCTATCCCTTACCCGATTTGCTGGTAGTGGACGGGGGGAAGGGGCAGCTCAGTGTTGTGGTTTCGGTTTTGGAATCCCTTGGAGTTAAAATTCCTGTGGTCGCGCTGGCTAAGGCTCGTACTCAGGGAAGCTTTAAGGATTCCGAAGTTGAGGCCTCAGAAGAGCGTATTTTTAAACCCGGACAAAAGAATCCCCTCAAAATTAGGGACCCCAAGGCCTTGCAAATCCTCACCCGCATACGCGATGAGGCTCATAGATTTGCTATTGAATTCAATCGTTTAACGCTAGAACGTAAACGAGGACTTTAAGATTGTGTGGACTTGGGAACCCCGTTTCATTTAGACTCCCTCGCCAAGCATGAAGCAAATTATCGGCCAAGGATGGCCCACCTTAAAAAGTTCCCGTTTTTTTCATTTTTGGCTTTTGCTTTGTTTAACTGGTTCGACCTTAGCCCCAATTTCACCTGAAGGTCTTTTTGAAGATTTTGCTGAAGTTTCATTAAAAAAGGATTTGTCATCAGCGGGGTTAAAACATTTGGCCCTTCAAAGGCAGCTTAAAAATTGGGGTATTCGTTTGCCCCTGGACTTTGATTTTGCCAGTTATGTCGACGCCTTGATTGAGGCTGAAGAACGCTTTCAAATAGCCCACGAAGTTTTGTTTGCCCTTACCATTGTTGAAAGTGGATTTAGGGTGGGGGCGAGATCAGAAAAGGGGGCTCAAGGACTCTTTCAGTTTATGCCTCAAACGGCTGAACTTTATTGGCCGCGTTTACAAAACCGACTTTCAAATCGCGACCCCCTTCAGGGGCTAGATGCCTTGGACGGTGTGCATTCAATCCGTGGCGCCACTCTACTTGGAGCTTACTATCTTTCGACTCTGCAAAAGATGTTTAATGGGAATTTGCCTTATGCTCTGGCGAGCTACAATGTTGGCCCGGGAGCTTTTGGCAAAGGCTTGGTAGAGGGACGCTTTTTGAGCGCGGATTATGTGTTCCGGATCTACCACTACGCCAACCAAACCAACGGCCGTATTTAGGGGGCTAGTCCTTTTTTGATGAGCGTCGTATCAAATTTGTCCTCGTGTCCTCACGTGCCCTCCGGGCACGCTGCGGGACTGCGGGAAATTTGCCACGCCTCACATCAAAAAAATACGTCGCCCCGGGACACTTGGTTGCCTAGCTCGCGGCATCGCAAGCTTTTCCCGATCGCGCCACCGGTCATCTCGAACGAAGTGAGAGATCTTTACCGTGCTTGGCTATTTTTGTAGCACTCACCGCGAAAATGATTCCGCATTTTCTTGGGCAGCTCGGGTACGAGAGGGATAGCCTCCGGCTAGCGTTCCGATTTGTTGGGCCTCCTAAAGGGTCCCAATAAATCTCACGCGCGCATCACATAAAATTGCTGCCGCAATTTTCTGCGCTTGCGCTGCCACGCCTCCATTGTTGATTTGTGCGGTGGCACAAATGCGAAAAATCTTGCTCTAGCCTCGCGATCGCTGGGATCAAAACTCGACCAGTGAACTTGGCTGCCCCGCTCGGTGCACCAGTTTTGCTCGCTTCCAACGGTGTTCGTGCAAACTTTGGCCGCTAATATGTCCTGTTTGCCTATCGAGTAACGGGTCTCACGTCTCCACTGTAGTCAAATTCATAGTAAACATTCTCTTTGATTGGGGGGGATTCTATAACTGCCGGCAAAGCCATAGAAAAAGGATCTTCTGTCCTGTAGTCAGGAGATGGTGGTTTTTTAGCCTTAATCCTAAATACTGGCATATCATTTTTTGAAGCCGGCGGAGTCCTTAGAATCTCATACCTCATATGAATTCGACCTTTGAGATTAAGGGGGCCAGAAGACCTATTGCTGTATTCTGCAACAATTTTAAAGTTAAACCGGCCTGGTTGAAACTCCAGACACTCATTGAAAGTTACATTTATTAACCCCTCAGCTGCGATTAACTGCTTGATTTTGCTCTTAACAATTTCGGATCTTGAGGTTTTATACAAATCAGACAGTGGATCATATCGTTCATCAAAACTTTCTGGAAAGGACTTTTTCAAGATTTCTTTTCCGGCAAAAAAGGCCCCCACAGAGGCAGCCCCTAATCCAATAACAGAGACGCGATAAAAGAATTCATCGGCCAGCTGTGCGCAATTCCTGTCAGGCTCAGTAGCTTCGGCACAAAGTGGTGGGTGCAAGCTAACTGTGCCTGCGAAAAAAAGAAAGCTAAGCTTTTTAAAAAACAACGAATTGATTTTGCCCATTAAGACTTCCCCTTTTTTTAGATGCTCTAATAAAAGTCATTCCGAAACCCATGGTGGCATTCTTCGAATGCCGGGTGTTGTAGTTATCCGAGTTTTAGAAGTCAATATAAATAAAATCTGTTTAAAATACGTGGGGTGCCTCTTTTGAATGTTCCGATCTGCAAAAATGTTGTTTTGCTTTCAATATTATGGATTTAGATATCATCCTGGTTTGGGCAATGGTCGTCCATCAGTTTTGCTCGCTTCCAACGGTGTTCGTGCAAACTTTGGTCGCTTGCACGAACACCGTTTGCTTGAACATCTGGGTGTACGAGCAAGAAGGGGTGTTCGGGTCGAACTAAGAAATCCACTTACTCGT
>CAXNEW010000053.1:0-10497 GCA_964201665.1 Bdellovibrionota bacterium | reverse complement strand
GACTTACTTGAAGCCGGTGAAGATGACGCCCCCGTAATTCGCTTTGTTAACAGTCTTTTATTTAGGGCAGTTAAAGAAAAAGCCTCGGATATTCACATCGAGCCCTATGAAAAAAACGTCGTTGTTCGTTTTAGAATTGACGGCCTTCTTTACGATATTCACCAGGTTCCCAAACAACTCGCTCCCGCCATTGCTTCCAGGATTAAGGTTGTCGGTGAGCTTAATATTGCCGAAAAACGAATTCCCCAGGACGGAAGATTTAAAGTCCAAATTGCGGGTCGTGAGATTGATATTCGTCTTTCTGTTGTTCCCGTTGCGCACGGCGAACGTATCGTTATGCGTTTATTGGATAAATCAAGTGTCGTTTTGGACCTTCCTAAACTTGGCTTTATTCCTAGAGATATTGAAACCATTGATTCGTTAACAAATAGAAAATTCGGAATTTTTCTTGTTACCGGACCTACGGGATCTGGAAAATCAACCACTCTTTCGGCCTGTCTTAAGGGTATTGCCTCGCCCGAAAGAAATATCATCACCGTAGAAGATCCTATCGAGTATCAAATTCCAGGAGTGGGCCAGATCGCGGTGAATCCAAAGGTAGGCCTAACTTTTGCCGCAGGCCTAAGATCCATTTTGCGCCAAGATCCAGATGTCGTAATGGTCGGAGAAATCAGGGACCGCGAGACAGCTGAAATTGCAATTAATGCCTCGCTCACGGGCCACTTGGTACTTTCGACCTTGCATACAAACGATGCCCCAGGCGCAATTACGCGATTGATTGATATGGGAATTGAACCCTTCCTTGTCAGCAGCTCGGTGGTTGGTGTTTTGGCCCAACGACTTATCCGGGTTGTCTGCCAAACTTGCTCACAGAGTTTTGAAGCTGGAGATGATGTCCTTAAGCCCGCTGGACTTTCGCGATTGGAACTTGCACAAAAATTTAAATCTACCAAGCCGATGATTCGAAAAGCTGTGGGATGTTCGGACTGTCGATTTACCGGTTACCGTGGCCGAAGTGCAATTTATGAACTGATGGTCATTTCAGATGAAATTCGAGGTCAAATTTTGGGACGCCAAGACGCCGGATCCATTCGAAAGCAAGCTGTGGTGGATGGAATGAAATCTTTACGTGAATCCTCAATCGAGAAACTTTTAGCGGGCCAAACTACACTCGAAGAAATTTTACGTATGACCCAGTTGGAGCAGTAGAGAATGTCTCAACAGTATCAAGTTACAGCCTCTAACGCCTCCGGAAAAACCGTTAAGGTTTTTATTGAGAGTGATTCTGTAAAAGGGGCTCGTCAAAAGGCGAGATCCCAAGGTCTCACACCTTTAGAAGTTGTGGCCTCGGATGCCTCTGCTCTAAAAAAAGAAGAAAGTTTAGCAGCCCAGCTGACTTCCCCACTCGGTGGCATCGGCGCAGCAGAAGTCGCCAACATGACTCGTCAGCTCGCTTCACTTTTTAAGGCCCATGTGCCCATTGTTGAGTCTCTTTCAGCTCTTGTGGACCAAATCGATAACGCAAAACTCAAAACATTGTTATCAACCATCAGGCAGCACGTTAAAGAGGGAAAATCGCTGGCAGATGGCTTTGAATTATTTCCCAAAGTTTTTGATCGGGTTTATGTCAACATGGTACGAGCGGGTGAGAGTTCAGGCAAACTTGATGTCGTTCTTTTGCGACTCGCAGATTTTCGCGAAGCTCAAGTCAAGCTCAAGAGTAAAGTCGTGGGGGCCCTCACCTACCCCATCATTATGGTTGTGGTGGGTTTTCTAGTTTTGGCAGTTATTTTTATTAAAGTGATCCCTACGGTAACACGAATTTTCGAAGACATGAACCAGGCGTTACCGGCCCCAACTCGTATACTCATTTCAGTTAGCGAGTTCGCCCAGAATTATATTTGGCACGGATCTTTTGGAATTCTGATTACCGGACTCATGATAGAACGATTCATTGCAACACCGGCCGGCCGGTTAAAGAAGGATAGATTTTTTCTAAAGGTTTCAATATTAGGTAAGCTCTTTAGAGGACTCGCTGTGGCAAGGTTTACAAGAACCCTTGGAACACTCCTTTCAAGTGGGGTACCGATGATCAATGCTCTGCAAATTTCGAGGAACGTGGTGTCTCATGCCGTTTTTGAAGGGGTCATTGAAAACACCATTGTGTTGGTACAAGAAGGCCGATCACTTTCGTTTGCGCTTAAATCAAGTCAAGAATTTCCGCCAATTGTGATTCACATGATTGGGGTGGGTGAAAAAACTGGTGAGCTCGAAAGTATGCTTTTTAGTGTGGCTGAAAACTTTGAAGGACAGGTAGAAAACTTACTCAATGGACTTACTGCCCTTTTGCAGCCCATAATGATGGTCGTAATGGCCGCTCTTGTAGGATTTATTGTTTTATCTGTTTTGCTTCCGATTTTGGAAATGAACAGTATGGCTGGTTAATTTTTTTAAAGGAGAAAATGCACATGAAAAACTTAAGACAACTCTATAAAAACTCCAATTCTCAATCGGGTTTTACTTTGATTGAAATTATGTTGGTTCTTGTACTCCTGGGCCTCATTCTTTCAATCGTAGGGCCCCGAGTAACTAATGCCCTTTTTTCAGGGCAGACTAAGGCTGCGAAGATTCAAATTAAGCAAATTGAAGGTTATTTAGATCGGTACCAAATTGATTGTAATTTTTACCCAACTACTGACCAAGGCCTTAAAGCTCTCGTTTCTAAACCCACAGCGGGCAGACCTTGCCCTAACTATGGTGTGATGGGCTATGCGGCCGGTAAAAAAGTTCCGAAAGATCCCTGGGGAAATGATTTTGTTTATCGATGCGAAGACGGACGTAACTATGAAATAATTAGCTTGGGCGCCGACGGCGTTGAAGGGGGCGAAGGTGAAAACGCAGATCTCACCTCTGTTGAGGACGAACCCGGCAGCCCCGAATAAAAAAAAATCGGGACCTACTTCGGGTTTTACAATTATTGAAATTTTGTTGGTGATCACGCTCTTAGGCCTATTGGCCACGAGCGTGGTTCCAAGAATCACTAACTTTTTTCAAATTGGTTTGAGCTCAAGTGTTCGTCGCTATGGCGCCCTTGTAAAATATGCTTTTGATCAAGCTGTTTTAACGGGGAGAACCCATCGAATCGTTTTGGATCTGGACTCTCAAGAATGGACTGTAGAGCAGGCCCAAGGTGAGGGAACCTTTGTGGAGGGAATTAGAGCCACCCGCGACAGCGATGTTAAAAGATCTGAAGAACTCATTAAATCCACTTCAAGCTACAAGAGACTCAAAAATTCTCTCCTTGATAAAATGCCACGCGGAGTTGAAATCGTTTCAGCCGAGTCAACTCGCTTTAAAAAAATTGAGTATCAACCCGATTCGCCAGACCCCAGCGGAAAATTCTATCTTTATGCCTTTCCCTCAGGCTTTATTGATGAAGGCACCGTTGTGTTAAGCGAAATCGGCCGCGGTGAAGTCAACCAGTTCAAAATTCAAACAAAGAGCCTCACAGGGCGAGTAAAAATCGAAGCCTCGGCAAAAAATAGAGGCGAGGTCAAACCAGGACCATGAAAAATTCAAAGGGATTCACACTGGTCGAAATTTTGCTCGCCACAGTCATTTTTGGACTCTCAATCATTGCCCTCATTCAGACAGGCATCACTAGTCTGCGGTCGGTGGCTGACTCGGAAACGCTTTTTAAAGCGGTGCAACTAGCCCAGACAAAAATGGACGAGATAGAGACTGAGTTTCAAATTTTTGTTGATAAAAATGGGGTTAAAAAAGGCCTGGATGAAAAAAAAGAAGGAAAATTTGAAGATCCCTATAGCGAATTTTCTTGGTCGGCCAGACTTACCGAAAGCACACTCCGCATTAACTCTAAGTTAGTTAGAAAACTTCTTTTAAGCTTTGGAATCGAAGAAGACCTTGTTGACGCACAAGTTGATTCCCAAAAACTCGTTATTGGAAATCTCAATAAAAATATTCGCGAAAACTTTGCAGAAATTCAACTTAAAATTGAATGGCAACAAATGGGACGCGGTTATGTCCTCCCTATAGTTACACATATTATTCCAGGTAAACCCAAAATAGGATTTTCTCCGTCAGCAGATTCTGAGGATGAAGGAAACGAAACACCCTCAGACAGTAGCGGCAGCAGCGACGCTGAAGGTGGTTCATGAAAAACACCAAAGGTTTTACGCTTGTGGAGCTGATGATTGTTTTGATCCTTTTGTTTTTTCTAGCCTACTCAACCTTTACGAGTATTCGAGTTACATTCAGAAACAAATCTGACATTGACCGTCGAACTGAATTTTTACAAGAAGGTCGAGCCACCTTGGCCATTCTGAATCGAGATTTACGCCTTGCCTATTTTGTTAAACCCGCCGACTTTGTTTGGGATCCGATAAAAAAACTACCGCCGCCTGACGAGGGCGAACCACCACCCGCAATACCTCCACCAATTGTGACGGTTTTTAAAGGCAAAACTAATGAGGTGTTTTTAAGTTCCAGATCGCACCTTAAAACTGTTGAAGATTCGGCCGAAAATGAATGTCACTTTTTAACCTATCAATTGAGCGCAAGTGGAGAGCTCATTCGAGCCGAATCCAAACGTGCCGTATCGGTGAAAGACCGTGAAAGTCCTGACCAGTTTTCTAAACAAGTTTTGTTGACCGGTGTAAAAAAACTTAAATTCGAGTTTTTTCACACTGATTCAGAAAAATGGATCGACAACTGGGACTCAGAAGAAGGAGACACCCGAAACTCCCTACCTGAATCTATTCGCTTAGAGCTAGAGTACGAGCCCTCCGTTGAGGCTGGACAGGAAGCCAAAGTGAAAACCCATGTGATTCGAACGAATATTAGAATTTTGGAGTCGGGTTTTAAATCCTGGCCCAGCACTAAATCTGATCCTGGCGGGAAAGGAGTCCCCGAGTGATTTACGGCAATCGCGGAGTTGCACTCCTTTTAGTGCTCGTGACTTTGGCTATAGTTTCGGTCGTTTCAGTAGAAATTATTTTCTCGAGTCGTGTTGATTTTAGAATTGGCCGCAACGCCCGTGACCGCCTGCAGGCTGAGTATTTGGCCCAAAGCGCAGCTAATTTGGCCCTTCTCAGACTTAATATTTATGGCGAGCTTAAAAACCTTATGGAGCGTAAAGACATTCCTATTCAAATTCCAGATACCGTACAGGAACAGATTTGGTCCTTGAACTTTCCGCCCTTCCCTTTACCGGATGATATTTCAAAAGCCGTTCAACATTTTCCGGGATATTTTTTTGGTGAAATCAAAACTGAGGGTTCGAAAATTCCGATTAATCTTTTGGATGGTAATGTGCACAGAAAAAGCGACTCCAAATTGCAGACCCAAATTCAAGATGAACTTAAAACTTTAATTAATGGGTCGCTTGAAGATGAAGAATTTTCTGATCTTTACCCAGACTTGAAACCTGAAGATTTAATCAACCCCCTCATTGACTGGATTGATGCTGATTCAAACAAAATTGATGGAGGCGACGAATCAGGGGACTATGACTCTGGCGAAGATATTTACTCACCCCGAAATGATCGCATCCCGACGCTTTCAGAAATCGTCATGGTTCGAAATTGGAACGACGATTTGCTCAATCGCTTTAGCTCAAGCCTAAGCGTTCTCAACAACTCCACAGAGGTGAATCCAAACTTTCTGCCACTAACCCGAATTAAGGCCTACGGCCCAAAGCTGACTGAAGCCGAACTGAAAGTTATTGATTTGCGCCGGCGCGAGACCCCCTTTAGCAGCCTGAAAGATCTTGAGAATTTCATTAAAACTAGCCCCGACATTAAAAATGGCCAAGATTTTGAGTTTCCGGCTGGCCTCAAAGAGCAAAAGGCTGAAACTATTTTTTGGGTTCTGGCATCGGGCGTTGTCGGAGAAGCACGAAAAACACTTCGTTTAGGAATTAAAATTCCCCGAGAAATGACCATCGATAAAGAGACAAGAGAAAAGAAGCCCGGTAAACTGATAGCTCCTGAGGTGGTTTTGGTGGAGGAAAAACTATGACACGCGTTTTGGGAATCGACCTCGGTAATTTTTCAATCAAAATCGCTGAACTTGAGTTGAGTCGAAACCTTCGAGAAGTCGTAGGTTTATACGAATTACCTCGCGTTCCTGGGGAACCCATAGACAAACTCCTTTTAAATTTTTTTACTCAAAGCGGAGTTCAGGCAGAGCGAATCGCGGTGGGCCTTGGGCGAGCGCCCGTTTTTATCAAAAATGTTGAACTTCCCTTTTCGGACAAAATCAGGGTAAACGCGGCCGTAAGGGCAGATCTTGAAGATAGCTTGCCCTTTGAAATCACCGATCAAGTTATCGATGTTTCATTTGTTGGACGTAAACAGAAACTCTTTGTTTTTCGTGTAGGCCTAACCCCAATAGAACCCGTTAAGTTTTTAAATCAAACCTTTGAAAAAATTGGCAAAAACCCTTCGGGCTACTTCCTGGAATCTGAAGCCCTTGGGCAAATGGCCCTTTACCAACAACTCCCTCAGGCCAGCCTTGACGGGACGACCTCCTATGGTCTGATTGATGTGGGTTTTGAACGCACTCAAATGGCAATTTGCGCAGGGGCTATAAAAGATCCCTGGAAGGGCCGCACCAAAAAAGATTCAGAAACTCAGGTTTTAGACTTTCGAAGTATTGATCATGGAATGAAGGATGTCATTTCCTGGATCGAAAAAACAAAGAGCATAGCTTTCGAAGATGCAAAACAATGGCTAAGCCACCGGGCTACAATCAAACCCTCTTCAGAAACTCAATCCAGCCTCACAGACCAAATGAGCGAAGAAATCAAAACAGCCTTTCGAGGAATCGTTGTTGAAATTTACCAGTTCTTGCAACACCACAAGGCCTCAAATCCAAACTCCCCACTAACTGCAATCTATTTAACAGGTGGAATGAGCCACATTGCAGGCCTCAAAGAGTTTTTTAGTGAGGAATTTCATTTTCCAGTTTTTTCCTGGCCAATTTTCTTGGGATTTAAAACTGAGAAAGTGCCCTTAACCGAGGATCGCGAAAGAACTTTTGCCGCAGCACTTTCGCTGGGGTTTAGATTTGCCCAAAAAAATCCTGTGGGTTGGCTTAACTTTCGGCGAAGCCCACAATCTCAACGAAATATATTAACAGGGTCTCTTGATAAAATATTTGAAGTTGAACTGCGTAAACCCCTGCTGGGTCTTCTTTCATTTTTAGTTTTTGTTTTGGCCTACACGTTTGGGGCCTCATTTTTTTTAAACAAACAGTTAGCGACCGCTCAAAAGAATCTTATAAATGAATTTAAGCGGGTCGACAGGGAGCTAGGAAAAAGAGCTGAAAAATTTGCCCTTGATCCTGGTCGGGCCCGTGAAATTTATTTATCAGAATCAAAAAAACGTTCAAACAATACGATTGCAGCCGCAGATCCTGGACTCACCTCCAATGAGGTTTTCGGAAGACCCCGAACTCAGATTGTTTCAGATCTTTCGACTGCCCTGATTGGCTTCAAAGACTTAAAACTCGATTTCATTGATATCGAAAGCACCGGATCCGACAAACAGCCATTGATTAACGTCAAAGCCCAGCTAACGCCTCAGGATCCGGAAAATCCCACAAGTGCACCCACAGAAACTGAGTTAAATTTAAAGTTGGGCTCCATCCCCGGGTACTCTCCAATAAAGATCAGTCCTTTAGGAAAATCCTTGGTTTTGACCTACAAATGGGCCGAACAAAACAAGTTAAAGGTTGAAAAAAATCCCGACAAAAAAGAAGGAGCCAAAGAATGAACAGAATTCAGCAACTTCTTTCTCAGTTAAAGGCACTTTTAGTTATCTTACTTACCCGAATTGAAGAATCCTCGGTTTTCGAAAAGATAGTTCTTAGCTACGAAGGTCTTGAGCAAAAAAGTCAGAATCGGATTTGGTCACTTCTAAGCATTGCAGTATTGGTTTTGACTCTCGGAATCGTTTTGGGCCCTGTGGGATATGTTGTGACCTTAAGAAGCAAGATTGATAAAACCGTGGGTTTGACTCAGGAGATTTCCGCCCAGCAGACAGGGACTCGTACCGAACGGCGCCCGGCTCCACTACCCACCGGATGGCAAAACATTCCGGTTACAAATGCTTCTGATTTGGAACTCGTCCTTGCACAGTTTCTTGCCAATCAGGGCGTGGGTCCAAATTCTTATCTTTTAACTCAAAAGGGTAACTTGTTTTCACTTGCTGCAACTGAAATAACCTTAAGACAAGTTTTAAATTTTACCTTTCAAATTGACGGCTGGCATCCCGCAATAGTCGTTAAAAAATTTCGATTGGATACCAATCGCGTCCGAAAAGATTTAGTTGATTTCAAAATTGATTTTAGTCTCGATACTACTCAGTTAAATCGTTTTGCAAGCGGGGGTCTGAGCCTCCCCTCGCCTGAAACCGACGGCGATTTTGGCGAAGGAATGGGTGCCTTTAACGGAGGACCAAGTGGGACCAACTTTCCACCCGCACCCCCGACCTCTTCAAACAGTGACCCTACTGGAAGTTCGTTTCAACCCCCTCCAAGTAGCATGGATTCATATAACCAGGATCCATTTAGTTCGGGCGAGGGCCCCGACATTCCGCCTCCATCTTTGCCTCTTGAACCTTTGGAAGAGGAGTTTTAGAATTTAATGAAAAATTGGAAAGGGCCAACAATCATTTTTACATTGGGTTTTTTAATTTCCTTTGCCTGGTGGTTTCCGTTGAATCAGTTAAAGGGATTGGTCTTGGGGCCACTGGCCCGATCTACCGGTTTTCAGGTTCAGTTAGAAAATTTAAGATTTGGTTCGGGTTTAAGTCTTGGAATGACACATGGAAGTCTTTTAGGCCTTAAAGCAGACAGGGTTTTTGTTTCCGGCCCGCGAACAGGAAACTTTTCTTGTCAAAATCTTGTGGTGACTCCTCAATTTTGGAGCCTGTTTACCGGTAATCTGAGTTTGGGGTTGGGATGCGAGATTTTAAAAGACGAAGCGGTCGAAGGTTCAGTTTCTGGCAGGCTCGGAGCTACAATGAAAATCTGGCCCGCATGGAATCCCTCTCAGTTATCGGCTCATCTAACTTTAAACCAGTTTTCGCTTCAAGAGATTGAAAGTTTCCTACCTAAAATGGAACTTGCGGGAGCGCTTTCGGGTGACCTTTGGATTGAGGGAATTAAACTTAAACAACGAGGCTTGCCTGATAAAATTAACTGGAATCTATTGGCAAACGGAATTTCAACTCCCTCTTATGCCAATGATTTTGTATCGGTTCCGTCAATTCCCCTAGACAGTCTGGAGGCCAAGGGGTCATTCAAAGAAGGTCAGCTGATGTTTGATCCTCTCAAGTTTGGCAACAACAACAGCCCGATGGAGGGAAACATCAAAATCAATTTTAAACTCGATAATTTCGGCCAACCCATTGATGGTGAAATTCGTGGGAAAATTCGAACAAATCCGGAATTCGAGACCGCAAACTTAGCCGACAAAGTGAATATGGATCTCGTCTTTGGAAAGGTCAAACCCTCAGGTTTTCGCGAATTCAAAAAATCAATTCAAGGGAATGTCTTGAGCCTCCTGCTGCAACCCGCAGAAGATCTGCCAGCAGAGCCTTAGAATAAAGCCACGCCTTATAGCCTCCAACGGATTGAGACCTAACTATGGAGTGTTTGGACTAAACACATGAATCTTCAACCAACTCTTGAAGGTGATTTAGTTTTGTTAAGGCCTCTGGCCGATACAGATTACGATCAACTTTTTGAGGCAGCTGAAAACTATTTGTTTAGGGATTTGTACTGGGACCATAAAGTAGAAACTCATAAACTATTCGGACGGCTCGGACATAGTCTTCCTTGGTTGGAAAACTACTTAGTGACAGGTAGACATAAAAATCGGCATACATCACTTCCATGTAGTCATTGGGGTCAGCGTTTCCGCTAAACGAAATTTCGACTTGGGGTACGAGCTTCCTCAAAATCTCCTCGCTACCAGGATATTTTTGAAAGGTTCTAAAGACCCTAGAGCCAACCTCAGGGGTGATTTCTACCAAAAACGAATTAGCATTTACAGATCCGTTTTTAAAACCACCAAAGGCGCTTGATCCCTCAAAAACCAGCAGCCACTCTGGAAGAAAAATTCCAGACCTACCCCAAAAATTACCCCGTCCGGGAATGCCCCGAAGCATTGGAGGTGGAGCAAGCTGTCCCAAGGTTACAATTGCGCCAACCCGGTGAACAACTTGGGCTAGGGCTCGTGAACAAAAACTAGGGTTAGCTACGGCTAAACCTGAAGAAAAAAAGGAGTAAACGAAAACTAATGACAATATAAAATTTTTCATCTTTTCAAAAGGCTTTCTGGACTTTCCAGCAGGTCTGGAAATCCCTTATTGCGCCGCGTCTTTTTTGTCAAGCCTATTAGAAAGCGGGAGGTGAGAAAAAGACTTTAGGCCCCAGGGGGACTGGGCCGCGTTCTTCCCCCTGGGGCCT
>CAXNEW010000052.1:0-10780 GCA_964201665.1 Bdellovibrionota bacterium | reverse complement strand
AATTCAAATTTTGAAGGGCGATCCCTCTGGGCATCGATTTTTTTCGGTCGAAACAGAAAGGTTGGAACGCATTTGGCTCGACTTTTTTGGCCGGGTAGAAACCACCACCAAACAAATCAAAAAGAGCAGTGCCCTCGCAAGTTTCGATACTGGCAAAGATTTTAAAACATTAAGTTACCGAATGGCTGATTTGATTGTGGCCTTCGAAAGAGGGCTTCCGATTCAATCCCTAGGTTTTCAAGTTAAATCCAATGAGGAGGTCCGAAATGGATTTTCTGAAGAATAGAAAATTTTTAATCACCGTTGGAATCGTGGTTGCCGGCGTAGGCTATTTATTAACCAAAAAAAATACCCCGAGATTAACCGACCCAACATCAAACACTAAAACCCAGGTCGAAATGGTTTCGACTTCTGAAAACCCAAAGGCACCCATAAACACTGAGCCCAAGCCCTCAATCGAGCCTAAATCCGCCAATCAAAAAATTGAATATTTGGATCCTCAGAATCCAAAATACCAAGAAGGGGTCACGGCTTATCTATCCAAACTCCCGGCTGATTTAAAAAAACGTGCACGATTAAAAATTAATCAAAGGGCTGTAAACAAAATTTGGGCTTATCTAGAAATAGACGAAGCCAGAATTTATCTTTCAGAAGCTCGCTTTTTAGAAGACGCCGCGGGAAAAATAAAACTCGAAAGGGGCCAGGCCCCTGATTTAGGGCTCAACATGCCGCCCTTCCCAAAAACGAATGCAGAAAGTTTTTTCCCGTCAGTTAAAAGTGAAATGGAGGCCCAGGGCTTCAAAATTTTAAGCCTAAATTCTAAACAAAAAATTTGGGAAAAAACTTCTGGAGCCGGTTTACAACCTCGTCATGAAATAAGTGCGAAAATTCAGGCCTCTGAAAGTTCGACCCCGCAGTCGGAATTAATTTGGATAGATGCGCAAACCGGAAAAGTCGAAAAACGTATTAAAGCCGTAAGAAAATAATTTTCCCTTTTCAGCTTCAAACGGGCTGCTCAAAAGGGTCCAGATTTTGATTTCGCAGTGAGCGAGCGTATACGCGTGAGGTATCTGAGCGAACGAGAAATTAAAATATGGGCCCTTTTCAGCAGTCCGTTAGCCTCTGATGGGGCCGGTTGCTTTATGATCGTCGATACCTTTTTTAAGTTCCTTGCCAACTTTAAAAAAGGGTAGCTTTTTATCGGGAACCTTAACCGAGGCACCGGTTTTAGGATTCCGCCCCTGATAGGCTTTATAGTCTTTCACAAACCACGACCCAAAACCCCTGATTTCAATCCGATCGCCCGTGACCAAGGCTTCAAACATGGTGTCGAAAACACAATTTACGATGCCTTCAACTTTCTTCTTGGTCAGACGGGTTTTTTGAGTCAATCTTTCTACCAAATCGGATTTAGTCATGATTTCATTGTACAAATATTTTGGACCATTGGAAGGGGTTAAGGTACCGGAAACTTGGCACTCTACGCGGAAGGTCATTGATTGGACTTCTTAATTTATGCGTGTATCAATAGCTAAACTTTGCCTTGGGTGTGTTTTTATTGGTGCCGGCTTTGCGCTTGCCTTTTGGTTTTGGGGCCAACAAATATTTGGTTATGCTGTTCCCAAAGAAAAACTTTCATTTGTAAAACTTAGATCTAGGCCCGCCCAAGAAATTAGGGACCGTGACAGGCGAGTGATTGGTTATTTTGATTTTCCAAATCAAAGTCCATCAGTTTACAAAAGTTTAAGAGATATTTCCCCATTCCTTCAGGATTTTGTGGTTTTTGCTGAAGACGCTAAGTTTTATTCACATCAGGGTTTTGATTTTGAGGAAATGAAAAAGGCAATGGCTGAAAATTGGGAGGCCGGTCGAATTGAACGGGGCGGCAGCACACTTACCCAACAGCTCGCAAAAAATCTTTTCCTAGATGAGGAACGTAGCTTCCTTCGAAAACTTTTTGAAATACCGTGGACTTTGCAAATTGAACGGGACCTCAAGAAAAAAGAGATTCTAGAGCTCTACTTAAATTTTATTGAGTGGGGTCCGGGAATTCATGGAGCAGAGTTGGCCTCACGCCATTTTTTTGACAAATCCGCCTCTGAACTCACAATCGAAGAGGCCGTATTTTTAGCGGCAATTATCCCCAATCCGGTGCGGTTTGATCCGATTTTGAATCCAAAAATTATTTCCCAGGTTGAGGGTCGGGCGGAGCAAATTTTAGAAAGGTGGAACAGGGAGCGCAAAGACCGGGGTCCTGTGCCTCTGTCGCCGCCGCTAAGAGAGCGTTGGAATTTTGCGAGTCTAGATGAGCCCGTCCGTCGATTTATTCCCCTCACCCAACAGAGGGCTAAGGCATTTTCTCTTATCGAAAAAACACTTCAAATCATGCCTGCTACGCGAGCAAATCCTTTGGTAGTGCATTTAAACCTCGATTGGCCTACTCAAATTCAGTTTACCAAGGCCTCGCTGGCAGATTCACCACTTTCCAGGGGCAAAAAAACCTGCGTTTTAAAGGCAAACAACGAAATTTGGGCATTGCGAGAAATTCCGAGCAAAAAAGAACTCTCCGCAGAAAGTCTTTCCGAATTTAGTAGGGCCTCGTTTGAACTCGTGTGTCAGGAAAAAATTACCCCTTCAGAGCTATTCGCAAAGGGACTTGGTCTAAAATAGGAAGTTACGATGAAATATTTACGTTGGACATTACTCGGTTTTTTAGGAGCAACTGTGCTGGGCCTAGTAGGCGCGATATCTGTGGTGGTTTATTTTTCGAGAAACCTACCTTCCTTGGATGCCATAAAAAACTACTCCCCCCTTTTGGTAACTACAATTTATTCAGACGACGAAAAGGTTGTTGCCGAATATTCCACTGAAAGGCGTGTTCCGCTGGCAGTTGATCAAATGCCCATCCATGTTACGAGCGCCTTTGTGGCGGCCGAAGACGATGAATTTTTTTCGCATCGAGGAATTAACCCCGTCACAATTTTTCGTGCTGCAGTAAAAAACTTTTTAGCAGGACACACGGTTCAGGGTGGCTCAACAATTACGCAGCAGGTAGCTAAATCCATTTTATTGTCACCTGAGCGATCTTACACTCGAAAAATTCGTGAGATGCTTTTGGCATTTCGCATCGAAAACGAACTCAATAAACAAGAAATATTGACTCTTTATTTGAACCATATTTTTTTAGGTCAGGGTTCTTATGGCGTTGAGGCCGCAGCACAAACTTATTTTGGAAAAAAGGCTGCAGAGCTTACCGTGCCTGAAGCTGCAATTTTAGCTGGTCTTCCACGTGCACCCTCCCGAGACAATCCCATCAGCAATCCTCAGGCGGCTAAACAACGGCAGCTGTATGTTTTAGGCAGACTGCTTGCAACACAACAAATTTCTCAAGGCGAATATGAAACTTTCACCCAAACCCCCATTCAAATCAAAAACAAGTCTGATTTAAGTGCAAAAAGTCCGGCCCCCTATTTTACCGAAAACGTTCGAAGATATTTGATTGAAAAATATGGTACTGACGCGGTTTATGGGCAGGGATTAAAAGTTTACACGACTTTAAATTTGACAAGCCAGATTGCAGCCCAAGATTCCATAAAGGCCGGGCTTCTAGCCTTGGATAAACGCATGGGCCTTCGACCCCCCACCCTGAGACTCAAAGGCAAAGAAGCCATTTCAAAATTTTCACAAGAACAACACAAAAAAATTGTAGAAAAATTTTATGATTTTAAGTTGCTCTCGCCGACGGGGGAATTGGAAGACCACGTTGAAATGTCAAAACCCACACCCTTAGAACTTGGAAAAAACTATTCGGGAGTCGTTGCCGAAATCGACACAAAGAAAACAAAATTTATTGTGGTTCAGGTAGGCAACCGACGGGGATTTATTCGTCCTGAAGATTATCAATGGATATCTGAGGCAAATCCTGAGGAAGTTTACAAAGAGCCAGTTGTTCGCAGCGCGCTCCGAGACCTTAAGGTTGGAGATGTCATTACCGTTCAGCCTAAAATTTTAGCTAATCAAACAACCGAAGGACTGAGTCCGGGAACTGCACCCGGGGTTTTGGATGAATATTTTCTAGAACAAGAACCCCTCGCTCAGGGAGCTTTGTTAAGCTACCGGATTACAGACGGTGCAATCACAACTTTGGTCGGTGGTTATGATTTTTATATAACTAAAAGTGAGTTTAACCGCGCTACCCAAGCCGTGCGCCAGCCGGGATCAACATTCAAACCGCTACTTTTTTCGGCTGCTTTGGACGCGGGACTCACACCCTCGACAATTGTTGTTGATTCGCCTCTGGTTTATCGATCTGAAGACGAGCAATCCGAACTTGAAAAAGTTTGGAGGCCCGACAATTACGATAGAAAATTTTACGGTGACATGACTCTCCGTCAGGCTTTAAATTTATCTCGCAATATTCCTGCTGTGAAACTTTTACAGTATTTAAAAATTCCAACTGTATTGGAGTATGTTCAAAAGCTTGGGATTAAATCTCCTATGGCCTCAGATCTTTCAGTGGCTCTTGGAAGCTCAGGAATGACACTTCAAGAACTCCTCAACGCTTGGTCTATTTTTGCAAATGGCGGAAACAGACTTCAACCTTATTTCATAAAGAAAATTGTGGATCGTAATGGAGAAACTCTTGAAGAGCATGCTGCCCCACCTGAAGAGAGGGTCATTCCAGAATCGACGGCATTTCTAATGACAAGCATGCTTAAAACTGTTGTCGAATATGGCACGGGGACTCCGGTGAAACCCTTGGGTCGCCCGGTTGCTGGAAAAACGGGCACAACGAGCGATTACAAAGACGCTCTTTTTGTTGGATATATCCCTGAATTGATTACAGGAGTTTGGGTGGGCTTTGACGAAGATCGCCCCCTAGGCCGCAACGAACTTGGGGGTCGGGCAGCGGCACCCATTTGGCTGCAATACATGCAAGTGGCGGCATCAAATTACACTGTCTTGGATTGGACCCCGCCGCCGAGCGTGGAGCAGACCATGATTGATGTCGAAACAGGCGATGTTCCGGGGCAAAGCACCAAAAAACGGTACTTAGAATATTTTGCCCGAGGCACAGCCCCGGGACAGCCCGTTGCGACTCTTTCAGAGACTGGAGAATTGGTGCCTGATCCTGCGGGGCTGCTAAACAAAGTTCAAGTTGTCACCGGATATGCGGGTGTAGTACCAGAGGGAGACTCTCAAAATTTAGTTCCAAAAAGTGACGTCAATTCAGATGATCTTTTGAGAGAAGAATTTTAAAATTTATTAATATTTTAACGGTTAAATTAATGGTTAAGTAAATGGTTAAATACAAAAGCAAACAAGAAATTGAAATGATGAAGCGCACATGTAAACTCGCTTCAGAGGTTTTGGTTTATATTGCTCCGTTTGTAAAAGTTGGAGCTAATTGCCTTGAGATTGATAGCCTTTGCCATGATTTCATTGTCAAAAACGGAGCCACCCCAAGCCCCTTAAACTACAAAGGCTATCCAAAAAGTATTTGCACTTCGGTTAACGAAGTTGTTTGCCATGGAATTCCTAAAGATTACCAATTGCGCGAAGGCGATATTGTTAATTTGGATATCACCACTTTCCTGGATGGGTTTCATGGCGACACCTCGAAAACCTTTCTTATTGGAAAAGTATCAAGAGCCGCGCGTGATTTAGTTCAAACTTGTTATGAATCACTATGGAAAGGTATTGAAGCCGTTAGACCCGGCGGGCACATTGGCGACATCGGCGAGGCTATACAAAAATTTGTTGAAGCCAAGGGCTATTCGATTGTGCGCGAGTATTGCGGACACGGCATTGGCCGAGGTTTTCACGAAGATCCGCCCGTGCCCCACTACGGAAAAAAAGGTACAGGAGCACCGATAAAGCCTGGCATGGTTTTTACAATTGAACCCATGGTCAATCTTGGAAGCCCCGATATTGAAATTCTCGATGATGACTGGACTGTAATCACTCGCGACAAAAAACTTTCAGCTCAGTTTGAGCACACCGTCGCAATTAGTGAAGACAAAATTGAGATCATGACAGTAACAGCCGACTCAACCGAACCCCGCGAAATCCTATTTTAAGAGCCAGTCGAGTAGGCTCTCAAATCCAGGGGGTTTTTGATTTTCGAACTTTTCATAAATCAACACTTTCGATTTATTTGGGTAGGCTTTGAGTGGGGTAATTTCTGCAAGTGAGGGTTCTGACTTTTTTACCTCGAAGGCCAAAATTTCCTGGTCACTTAATGGAACAACAAAATCAATTTCACCGCCAAAGGCGTGATCATAGTAAAAGGGCCATTTCTTTTTTCGAAATTCGGAAGCCACTAGGGTTTCTAAAAGCTTTCCAAACTTAGCCGAGTCACTCATTTGAATTTCCATCCAGTGAGGATTTACCCCCTGAGTGGGATTCTGAGCCCAGGAAACAAGTGAAGCCATGACTAAGGGATCAAAAAAATAAATTTTCTTTTCTTTTTTTAAAAAACCTGACCTTGTTTTTGCATTAAATTTCTCAGCAATGAGTAAAGCAAAACATCCTTCAAGAATTTCAACATATTGCCTAATGATAGGGTGCGAACCCGCATCCAGGGCTTTTGATAAGTTGTGGTAGGAAGTTAGGCCGCCCAAGTTTAACCATAAACGTTCCACTAAGGCTCCGGTGAGTCTTGGCGATCGATGTGACTTTGTTGTTGCGCCAAGAGCCACATCAACAAAAGTTTGCATAAGATCAACGGAGGGACGATCAAATTGCAAAGATTCCGAAACGGCGATGGGGTATCCGCCAAATTTAAGAAAATTCGAAAAACACTCGCCAGGGGATTTTTTAAATTTTTTATGAACTTCAAAAAATTCTCGAAAATTTAGAGGCAAGAGTTCAACATCTCGGTTTGACGAATTCTCACCCCGTCGACCGGGTAGTTTTTCGCTCATGTTTTTTAAATCAAAGGCATTTGAGCCCGTGAGCCAAATACAGGTTTTATCTAGAGTGCCTCGATCAATTAAAATTTTTAAGGCCCTGGGCCAATCCTTGGGGGCCGTGGCCTCATCGATAAACAGAAAATCCACTTTCAGATTTTCTAAGGCCTCCAAAAGTTCTTTCCAGTTTTCAAAAATTTCAGCATCTACATGTGCAATTTTATTTAAACTCACTCCCTCATCTAAAAGTTTTTTTTGCCAAACCCTAAACTGAGTGCTTTTGCCAATGCGCCTTGGACCTAAAAGAGTAAAAACTCCCGGACTAGAAATAAACGGAAGTGATTTACGTTGAAATTTTTGCCTGCCTAGCTTTTCTATTGCAGCGTCCAATCCTGGGTCTGACAAAGTAAGAGGCTTCATGAAATCATCTTACACAATGCTTGAATTATTTTCCACATAGGCTTGATTAAAACAATTTCAAGCGTTGAAGACTCTGAATTTGTTAGGTTTTTCCCAATACCCCCTTTAAACAAAGTGGGGTAGGTAGATTTAAACTTAATGAAAATTATGGGTGTAGCTAAGGCCAATCACTTTTTTTTCAAAATCGATTTCAGGCATCAGCGGTGGCAACACTAAGCCAACGGGGCCTTTTAGATTTGCAGGTAGCGGATTGGTGGCTACCGTGAGTGTCATGTAAATGGTGGCCAAAATCATTCCGCCGCCTGCGCCAAAATAAATATTTCGAATATTATCTTGGGGACGATCATAAAAGGAAAGTGTTGAGAGTCCTAAAACTCCGCCTACCATACCGGCCAGAAGTACTGTTCCAACTGCATTTTTAACTTCAAGCGGTGAACCCGTGGTTGGAGACGCAGCGGCTTGGCCAAAACTTGGTGTTGTAAAACCTAAAACTAAAAAAAGGAATATAGCTAGTTTAGGTATCTTCACTGAGGTTGAGTCTAAACGAGTTAAAAAAATATTCTACGGGGGTAAAAAATATCTTGTTAAAAAAAATAGAAAGGGGGTTAAAAACTAATCCCGCCAACTACTTGGATTTTTCAAATCAGAATCAAGGCGGTCCATTGGATACCTTTGTAAAAATTCAAGGGCCTCGAGAGCTTCAAAAACAAGACGGGCCTTATCCAAATCTTCCTTCGAAAGAGCCAAACTACCTGATGCGGGCAAAAAACTCTCCGGAAAAACAAGCGATCTAGAAAAATCAGGAAACCGAGCGACAAGGGATTGTTTTGAGAGATCAAAAAAATAATAAGCATGCATTTCGTGCGAAGTTGGCGCTTCAGGCAACTCCATCTTTTTGCCATTGAGAATTTCTCTAACTTCTTTTCTTAGTTTCGAAGCAAATGCCTCCAAATATATGGCTTCATTAAGGGTCAGGGTTAGGGATGGAAATGGCACGTTTTCAAAACTTTGTGGAAGACTCTCAATGAAAGCTAGACTCCGTAACTGTGGGTGCCCGATGCGAAGATAGGTTGCAATTTTCTCAAGCTTTATGGCAACTTCCGGATCAAGAGCTAGGGCAACAAGCTCTTCCCTAAAAGTTTTGAGTCGCTTTAGGTTAGCGATTGCCACCTTAAGAATATCGGCATCGGGATATTTCACGGCAAATCTGTTGGTATTCCCAACATCGCCTTTTATCTGACGATAAATTTCATCGCGAGTTTCTTTAAAAACTTTCCGCAAATTATAGCCAGGATTTGCTACCTCAAAATCCAAAATGGCTTGGGCTGTCTCACGACTAATTTCAAAAGGCGGATAAGCTAAGACACCTTTAACAACGCCTGCATTGGAGGCATCGGGGCTTCCCCCAATAGTTTTAATAATCTCTTGAATTTGGGCTTCTCGATCACGAAACATTTTGGCGGCATCGGCTGCACAAACTGAATGAAGTTTAGTTGATAAATCAGGTTCACCGGAATTTATCCCTGCAAAACTAGCCTGGCAAAAAGAGGCAAAAACGAAGGCCAAAAGTTTAAGGCTGGATCTAAAACACAAATTCTTCATATTTTGCATTGCGTTAACAAAAAACTCGGGCATAGCCAAGCAAAAAGCCTACTCCCGGAATTGGCGCCTGATGATAATATCATTTGATACTATCATCAGGCGCTCAGGCGAAACTTCCAGATAGGCCCTGTTTACGAAAAGGGAACCCATGAAAGGCTTAACTCCATGCACTTATTAAATAAAAACTGTTTATTCATACGAAATTTAGTTTTTTTTGGGGGTTTTTTTATGGCAATCTCTTTACTTAACGTGGGTTGTTCACTTTTTGGAATTCGGTCAGAGGAAAGCCCTAAATACGAAGTGCTGCAAGTTGACGGTAAAAAGGAGATTCGCTCGTACTCCAAGTACATTGTCGCCAAAACTGTGGTGAAAGGTGACTACCGAGAGGCCCAAGGAGAGGCCTTTCGTTTGCTTGCAGGATATATTTTTGGAAAAAACGAAAAAAAACAAAGCCTCGCTATGACCGCGCCGGTTGTTCAAGAAAAATCTAAACAAAACCAAAAATTAGCCATGACGGCACCCGTGGTGCAGTCACCCAGTGAAGAGGGTTGGGTTATGACCTTCATGATGCCCTCTCAATACAAACTTGCTGATCTACCGAGTCCTGTCGATAAACGTGTCACCCTTGAGGAAGTTGCTTCGAAAACTTTGGGCGTTATTGGTTATTCAGGTTCGAGAGGCCAAAGTAAGAACGAGAAAAAAGCAGCCGAACTCAAAGCCTGGCTTTTAACAAACGGCAAATATGAAATTGTTTCTGAACCTATTTCTGCTGGCTACGACCCCCCATGGACACTGCCATTTTTTCGGCGAAACGAGATGATGTTCGAACTGAAGGTTAAAGAGTAAAATCTAGACTATGGATCCGCTCGTACAAGGTTTGGCTGGAGCCGCTGCGGCGTTGTCATTTCGACGTCCACAAGAATCTCCGAAATTTGTTTTTTGGTTGGGGGCTGCTGCCGGAGCGGCCGCCGATCTCGATGTTTTGATTTCTTCAAGGCAAGACCCCCTTTTTGCAATTGAGTATCACCGCCACTTTACTCACTCCCTTTTGTTTATCCCGGTTGGGGGGCTGATAGTTGCCGGCTTTTTCTATTTTTTGTTTCGAAAACGTTTTGCCTTTTCGTTTGCGCGATATTTTCTGTTGGCCACCCTTGCCTATGCAACTCACGGCCTTATTGACGGGTGCACAAGCTATGGCACTCAACTTTATTGGCCATTTTCGAATTTTCGAGTCGCCTGGAATTCGGCGGCCATCATCGACCCCATTGTTTGGGTGATACTTTTGGTGGGATGTGTAGGCGCAGTTAAAAAAGCCTCTGTCGCCTGGGCTCGCCTGGGGGCAATGTTAACTGTTTTTTATTTACTTTTTGGTTTTGTTCAGCGGGATCGAGCTATGGAATTCGCTCGCGAAAAAGCAGTCGAACGAGGCCACACCCCGGAACGTCTTACAGTAAA
The DNA here is from genome assembly GCA_964201665.1 of Bdellovibrionota bacterium. Lineage (GTDB taxonomy): Bacteria > Bdellovibrionota > UBA2428 > UBA2428 > UBA2428 > CAXNEW01. The sequence continues at coordinate 392 of CAXNEW010000052.1, read as the reverse complement.
ACCCACTATTTTTAACAATTATCTTTTTCGGGCTCTCTATGAATTTGAAGGGCGTTACTACGTTGATGGAGTCCGGGTCGGGTGGTGGGGCTCGCGAAAATTCTTTGAAGGTTCATCGGTGACTAAACTCGACATCAAACGTGACTACCCTTGGCTTCAAGTCGAATCCGAACAGGGGCGTGATTTAGAACGCTTCCGGTGGTTTTCGGCTGATTATATTTACGTTGATCCCCGGGATCCACTTTTTGTCGGGGATTTACGATTTGCCCTACTCCCCAACGACGTGGAGTCACTTTGGGGTTTGGTGCTTGATCCCACACGGCAACACTCAGAACACGCGGGATTTGAACACCGGCGAAATTTGACCGCCGAAAAACAACAAACTTTTTGGA
>CAXNEW010000051.1:0-11437 GCA_964201665.1 Bdellovibrionota bacterium | reverse complement strand
GCCGACGCCATAGAATCTATTTTGTCGGCCCACTGCTGGCTAACAAAGCCCTGAATAATTCGTGATCCATCCAGGGGTGGAATCGGAATGAGATTAAAAAAAGCCAAAAATAAATTCAAGGTCACTGTCATCATGAGCATTTCAATGGCGGATTTCAGCATCCGTGTGGCCGTTGGGCCCATCTGCGCAATAGAATCCGTAATTGCCGGAATATGCACAAGCGAGGCAAGAAAAATTCCGCAGAGGGTAGCAATGAGAACATTTGAGGCGGGCCCTGCCGCAGCGACCAGGGCCATGTCCCGCCTGCCGTTTCTGAAATTGCGCGGGTCAACGGGTACAGGGTTGGCCCATCCAAAAAAAATATGACTCCCCATCACAATCGACATTATCGGGAAAAACACGGTACCAAACCAGGATATATGGGGCAGGGGATCAAGCGTTAGCCTGCCCATGTGTTTTGCTGTGGGGTCACCAAGTCTATTGGCCACCCATCCATGAGCATACTCGTGAAAACTCAGGCTCAAAATAAAGGGGGGTAAAAACAAAATGAGTTCACGAATAATATTTTCTGTCAGCATATGCCCTTGTGATTATTCATGACCAAAGGGGTCGAATCCAATAAAAAGTCGTGCGAAACTCATAGAATGAGCTTTTTAGGTGGCGGCGAGTCTTCGGCGGAGGGAAAGAATTCCCCCCCGCCCTCTGGCAGCGAGGGCGGAGGCCTTTTTAACTTTCAAGAAATTTTAAAGCGCGGAGTCGAGGGGGGCGCCTCGGATATCCACTTTAAAGTTGGACTACCTCCAATCGTGAGGGTCAACGACGAGCTCCGAGTTTTATCGCGCAAGTTTCCGCCTTTTACAGCAGATGACATTCAGGGTTTTTGTACACTCCTTGCCCCGTCGCACCTGCAAGTGGGCTTGGTTGAGGGTCACGAAATCGACGTGGCCTATTCGATTCCTCAGGTAGGTAGGTTCAGACTCAATCTGTTTAGATCCCGAGGGGCCTACGCCATAGTCGCCCGCTATATTCCCTTTGCGATTCGAAATTTAGATGATTTGGGCTTGCCATTAGTTCTTAAAAGGTTGGCTCAACAAAATCGAGGCTTGATTCTTGTTACCGGCAATACGGGAAGTGGAAAATCCACCACCCTTGCGGCCATCATTAATGAGTGGAATCAAAATCGCGGCGGCCACATCATTACTGTTGAGGACCCCATTGAGTATGTTTTTAGAGATAAACGTTCAATAGTTACCCAGCGCGAAGTGGGAATTGATACAGAGTCTTTCGGCTCTGGCTTAAAATCAGCTTTAAGGCAAGACCCCGATGTCATTATGATTGGTGAACTCAGAGACAAAGAAACTGTGCAAACGGCACTGAATGCCGCCGAAACCGGGCATTTGGTTCTTTCAACTCTGCACACCAAAGACGCGCTCGAAACACTAAACAGAGTTCTCAGTGTTTTCGATCCTTCGGTCCAGCGAGAGGTTAGAATTCAATTTGCTTCAAGTTTGATTGCCATTGTTTCGCAGCGGCTCGTGCCAAAAAAAGACGGAACCTTAACTGCAGCAGTCGAAATTTTGCTAAATACCCCGCGGGTAAAAAGTTGCCTTTTGGATTCAACAAAAACGGATCAATTGATTGATGCTATGGAGCAGGGAGTAGAAACCTACGGCTCTCAAAGTTTCGATCAGCATCTTATGCAACTTCTCAAGACAGGAGTTATTGCAAAAGAAGTGGCTGTTCAGAACGCATCTAACCCTGGCGATTTTGAGTTGAAACTGCGGGGGATAAGCACGTCAAGTGACGGGCGGTGGGGGCGGGCTCAGTCGCAACCACAAAACGAAAACAAGTTAGCTAGGAGTAAAGAAATTTCTAAAGAAAAAAATCTAGAAAAACTTGCAATGGTGGATGATACTCAAAACGACCCCGTTACAACTTTAGGTACCCACACGGGAATGACTGAATCAATCCAGGGACTAGAACTCGATTTAGGTGCAGCGTCTTTTCCGCTGCCAAGCCCTAAACCTCAAAACCCTAACGTGCCATCAACCCCGGCGATGAATGTGGCCAAATCCACTAAACCTTTGGTGGCCGCAAACAATCCCTTTGCTCCAAAGAAAAAACCCTAGAGAGCCCTGCAAAAAGGCTCTCTAGGGTTTGGTTCTTTTTAAGCGTTGGCGGCTTTGGTAGTTTTATTTACAACAGGCGCGCTTTTTATAGGGGCTACCGGTTCTTTTTCTTTAGAATTTTCTTTCGTTAATTCTTTTGCAGCCTCTTTGGCGGGGGCTTTAGTTGCTAGTGGTGGTGCCGCTAAAATTCCAAATTTCGCATAAACATCGGCCACGATAGAATTTTCTAAGTCCGCATTTTGCTCAAGGTAAACAACAGAATTGTCGCGACCTTGGCCAATGCGTTCACCTTTGTAGCTATACCAGGAGCCGCTTTTTTCGATAATTCCATTTTCAGAAGCGATGTCGACAATTTCGCCGCGACGAAAAGTCCCTTGGCCGTGCATCATATCGAATTCAGTTTGACGAAATGGCGGAGCCATTTTGTTTTTCACAACTTTGACTCGAATGCGTGAGCCAATAACTTCTTCGCCTTGTTTGATTGGCGAAATTCTTCGAATATCTAAACGAACCGAAGCATAAAACTTAAGTGCGTTTCCGCCGGTTGTGGTCTCGGGACTTCCAAACATGACGCCAATTTTCATTCGCAGTTGGTTAATGAAAATCAAAAGACAGTTACTGCGATTGATCGAAGCTGTGAGTTTGCGCAGAGCCTGACTCATGAGTCGAGCTTGCAAGCCCATGTGTGAGTCGCCCATTTCGCCTTCAATTTCGGCGCGCGGTACAAGGGCCGCAACAGAGTCAACGACAACCATGTCGACTGAGCCTGAACGCACCAGCATCTCGGCAATTTCTAAGGCCTGCTCGCCGGTATCAGGTTGTGAAATTAAAACGTCTTCAACTTTGACTCCCAGCTTGCGCGCATAAGTCACATCAAGGGCATGTTCGGCATCAATAAAAGCAACAGTGCCTCCAGCCTTTTGGCATTCAGCAGCTGCTTGCAAAGTCATTGTGGTTTTACCAGAGGCTTCAGGGCCATAAATTTCGACAATTCGGCCACGGGGTAAGCCGCCAATTCCAAGCGCAATATCAAGGCCTAGCGAGCCTGTGGATACGACCGAGACTCCTTCGCCGATGACGCCACCGGTGCCGAGTTTCATGATAGCGCCTTTGCCAAATTGTCGCTCAATGGTGCTGAGTGCGAGTTCGAGTGCTTTTTGTTTTTCGGGGTTTAGTGCCATGTGTGTGTGAATTCTCCTCGTTTAAATACTTTTAGAACCATTGTTTAAGAATCAAATTTGGGTTCCATCAAGTTGATTCTCGAAGCTCCCAAAATTGCAGAGCTTCATTTTGTTTGATTTATGCCCTGCACTTTTTGGGCCAATCTGAAGAGTCAACAATATCTAAAAGATAACGCGCTCGACAATAACCGTAGCAGCTGCGGCATAAATTCCAGCCACCATGTCATCGCCAACAACTCCCCAGCCCGAATCCATACGATCAAGTTTTCGTGCAGAGCCTGGTTTGATGATGTCAAAGAGTCGAAAAAAAAGAAAAGCAATTGCGATCAATACAAAATCGGGAGTTTCGAAAACCGAAAAGTTTTGAGGCAAATCAGTTCCGCGTCCTACCAAAACTAAAGTCAAAGCCTGCCCCACAACTTCATCGATAACAATTTTTCCTGAATCGCGTTGCCCCCAATGGTCCCCGGCTTTTTGAGCAACAAAAACCGAGAACAAGAAAAACAAAAAAACTGCGGTCAAAGCTAGGGGCAAAGAAAGAAAAAAATAAAAAGCCAGTCCTAGAGGAATCCCGAGTAGCGATCCAAAAGTTCCGGGCGCTTTTGGCGCAAAGCCCAAGCCCAGACCTGTGGCAGAGCCAATTATAAAAAAACGCCTAACTGAATTCTGTATGGGTTTTGGCGCAAAAGATTTTTTCATGAATCAACGAAAGTTTACTCGAGTTAGCGTGTTCCTTGGCCCCCAAGGGCATTTCTAAGTATCAGCTTGCAATCTACAACTAATATTTTGTTTGGCGAAATTGAAACAGTTTTCCACCGAGTCTGACCCGGGTTTTTAAATTTAACAACAAACACTTGGAGATTTGGATCTGCGGAAAACTGAATTTTTGCACCGGCTGAGGGACTTTTTTCTGCTCCTAATTCATTTAGGCTTACGAGTGAGCGTCCAATAATCTTATCAGTGAGTCCCTCAAGCTCTCGAGTCTGGCTTCCAATATTGGCATTAATCTCATCAACCAAGTATACGAAATCTCTATCAAAACTAATCTCAAACCCACGTTGATTTTTGTGTAATGGAATCAAAACCTTTCTCATTTGCCGTGAAATAATTTCGGGATACTCAGATTTTGAAACAGGAGGCAGGGCGATTGCTGCGCCATCCTTAACGGACCTATCAATAATTGCTGGGTCTAGGCCACCCTCGTTGCTGGAAATATATTTTCCTTCCAATAAGATTTTTCGAGCAAGTCTTTCACCCAAATCATAGAGCATGTCATCGATTGCTCTTTCGGAAGTGAGTTGATCAAAATATTCTTGCCCAGCTTGCCCGGTCAAAACGATCCCGTGGTACCCCAGAGTGTATTCCCTAGCTCCTGGCGTTTTGGGTTGGATTCGTCCGCGCTTATCTAAAAGAACTTTTAAATAATTTAGGGCCCCAGGTTTTGCGTCTGCGAACTCGTCTAAAATAATAAATCCGTTAGGGTTTCTTTGGATTCGGGTAAAAATTTCTGGCATTTCGTTACTGTTGGCGGATCCTTCAAAAAGATAACGAATATCGTCCTCATCCATTCCGGCAATACTAATGCGAAGCCCATCACTATCGTGGCCAAAGACGCCCATACTTAGTCTCGAGACCAGGGTGTTTTTGCCTGCGCCCGTGGGCCCGGCAACAATCAGAAAGGGCAATACATCGAAACCACGATTAATGGTGTCCCTCATCAGCCAGCTGACTTTATCAACGGCTCTAACATAGGGATGATCTACAAATCCCTCGGCAATAAAGGCAGCCAAATTTTGAAACGGTACAGGATTTGTTTCTGAAGGTAGCCAGAGTTCGGCCGGGAGCTTCATAACTTCTGTGATAAAAAATTTATTCACATCATAGAGCGAAACAGTCGCGCTTTGGGGATGTTGCAATTTTCTTTTATCCGAGGCCCACCCCACCAGATTATCCATCGCCTTTAGAATTGATCCTGGCATGGCCTCGGGTTGGTTAAACAAAAGTTTAGCTTTGTGAATGAGGTACTCGATAACCCCGTCTTCAAGTAAAATTCCGTGGGTATAAAAAAGCATCTCCGCTTTTTTTTTCGCAATCTTAATGACTTCTTCAACTGGCGGTTCGTGCTTTTCAATATTGTGCATTCTACGTGCGATGGGGAGCGCCTTAACGTTCTGAAACAAGAGATCGCGTTCTTTAAATGTTGTTAATCCTAAGATGCTAAATCCTGGGTCTTTTCCTCTTACAAGTGGATCTTCAGAAAGAGTTTTAAATCCGGTGCGATCAAATAAAATTTTAATCGTATCAAAAAGATGTTCATCAAACTGGGCCATTTCTTCCATGACAAATAGAGTACGGATGCCGTGTTCTCTAAAGTCTTTCTCAGCATTCTCAAATAATTCCATTAAAACATGCTTGGCTCTATCGACGGCTTTGGCCCAGGCTTGGCCCGGCGGGGTGTTGTCAAAAGACAATAAAATCCCATTTACAGTTATGATTTGTGTCTTTCCAATAAAGGCTTCATGTATCGCCGGAAAAAGTTTGAAATAGGGGCTTTTGTCTGCCGAGAATTCCAGACCAATTTTTTCTTTAAGAGCCTTTGGCATTACACCAAATGAAAGCATGTAAATGACCTGTTCAAGGGTAAAGGATTTACCGACGCCGGGTTCCCCAACTAAAAAAGAACAGTTGTAATTGGTGTGTCCTAAAATCCGAAAGATTTTTGCGAGGTCATCTAGCGAAGAATCGGCAAACCCAGATTTTTCAATGGCAGCGAGAGTTTCAGGCGTTAGAGGATTGAAATCAGCATCTTTCGTAATTTTTTCACTCAAAACCAAGCCCGCTTTAATCTCATCGGCTCGTTTTAGAGATGGATTGAAGAGTAGGGGATCTTTTTTTAGGGTATCCGCAATAAACTGGTTAACGTAGGTTTCTTTCGAAAAAGGACCAAGTGGGCCTTCTGGTTTCGAGGGTGCAGGGGCCCCTGACTTTTGGATCTGACGATTAGCACCGCCATGTTCAGACTCTGATGAGTGCGGAGCTTCTAAATCTCGATTTTTGCCTTTTCTTCCTCGTTGAAACCCTCGCCCTTTTCCTGGCCCCTCTCTGGGTTGTGAATGTCGGCCTCGGCCGACCTGAGTTTCTGCGAGGAGTCTTCTTAGGGCCTCATTTTCAGCTTCAAGATTTAAAACTTTTTCAACTAATTTCTTAGGTTTTGGTTTTTCATTTGAATCCAATTTGGGTTCGGAATCTCCAGCAGAATTTGTAACGTTTGAAGGAGGGTCCGCCTCAACTTGGTGGGAATCGAGTCGGGATTGTAGCTCGCGTACTTGAATTTCCAGTTGGGCTTTTGCTTCCATTGCTTCCCGATATTCCCGATTGCGACGCTCAGCTCGGGCTTGTCTTTCAGAGATTCTACGAAGGCGGGCAATTTCGCCAGGGGACGGTGGTTTTGGCGGATCAGTTTCTTGTCCAGTAAGACTAGAATTTCCACCGGCAAAACTTCCATTTTCTATGGCAGCCCGGCTGCGGGCGTCGTTTTCACGGCGCCTTTTTTCTCGTTCCTCCCGGTCCTTTTTCCTTTTTTCTGCCCGGCTTAGTTTGGTGGGGTCATTGGCGCCAAAGGCCTGAAATTTTTGAAAGTTTCCTATTGGAAAAACTCCCAAACCCAAAGGGAGAACTATTGCAAAACTCACAATTGAGGGTCGAAGGCGCCAAAACTTCAAAGTTAAGAACAAAGTCAACAATAGTGATCTCATGACCCCTCCCGTGATGATTTGCGCCTCGTGTTAGCGGAATTCAAGACTCCTAGCAAGGTTGCATGCCAAAACCCAGTTTTTATTTTGTCCCGCCCTTGTTCTGAGCTATGGCAGTCAACCACTGAGGGAGCGTTTGCCTATGAATTCATTGTTTTTTCTTATTGTTTTTGGTGTCGCTAGCACGAGTTCCTGGGGCCAGGGCTTGGGTAGTAAATTTATTCAAAACATTGCCTCGGGTTGGGTTGAGGCCCTATCGGGCAAAACTTGTCCTGAAGGCCTCTCCTTTTCAAAAGAAGATTTTGCCAAAACGGCAGAAAATATTTTTTTAGAATCAACTTGGGATTTGTCGGATTCCACACTGACTTCCCAAGTTCAAAAATTAGTTAATGATCGTCCCAGCTTTGCTTGCAAAAGAACCAAGGCGGAATTGGATTTAATCGCGCGCGAATTTTTAAATTTAAAAAAGGCCTTCTTGGCAAAAAATATTTCTGTCGGCGGAGGCTTGATTCCTGCGCTCGCCGTTCGAGCAGATCTTTTGCAATACTTGGCGGAAGAAACCCTCTTTGTGCTTTCGCAAAATCAAAAAGGTAGATTTGAACATTTTTGGTCAAACACTAAATATTTATCCGGGGATGTTTTAATTTCAAAAGGAGGAGCGGGCTCGAGCGCGTTTTTGACTCGTCTCGGAGACCGACCTGCGTTCTATTCACATGCCGCTGTTTTGTGGCGCTCCTTCGATGACAATAAATTCTATTTACCCGAGGCCTTTATTGAAGATGGCGTAAAATTGCGTGATGCAAATCAAGACTATTTTCCGACTGCAGAAAGTAAAAACCAAGCAGGAAAAAGAAGACTTTCAGTTTTTAGGCTTTTACCCGAAGTGCCCGAACTTGGAGATTGGCATTATCATGTTGAAAAATTTTCTCTTGAAGTTTTAGAAAAGCCACTGCCCTATGATTTTGCTTCTGATGTGAAGGATCATTCGCGTTTTACGTGTCTTGAGGTACCCATGTACTTGGCTAAAAATGCGAAAATAAGCTCGCCTTATCCCGAGGCTGGATGGCAAAAACTCACTCCTGTTCAAAAGAAATTTTTTGAGAGTTTAGATTCTCAAATTGTTGAAACATTACCTGTTCCCCAAGGTCTTGAAACCGCCGGTCAGCCATGGAACTGGGTAGGGTTTTCGATCGATTTAGACCAGCTTCTAATTGATCGCGTCGATGGGCTCGTGATCGATTATTTTTGGCAGTATTTGGCGAATCCAAAAAATTCTCCGACTTTGAAAAATATCTTAAAGAAGTTTGAAAAAATTTCTTCGGATGAAAAAGTAAAAAGCGGGCTGATGTTGGCTGCCAAAAAAGAAGGCATTCAGATTCCCGAGGGTATGAATATCAAAGAGGCCTTATTTTTTGGACTTTTAGATAAAATTGTTGTGGTTGAAATTCGTAAAATGGTTTTGGACGCTCATCCTGGATTCGTTCAGGAATTCGGCAGGCCTATGACACTCAACGACTTAGAATTTTTCATAAGGCTCAATATTCAAACTCATTTCAATAAATGGAAGTTATTGTTTGATTAGAGCCCGCAGGCTTTGCGGGCTCTATCTAAAACCCCCGTCGCTTTTTCGCGGGCTTTTTCTGCGCCCTGTTTTAAAACGGAATCCAAAAAGGCGCGATCTTTAATGAGTCTTTCATATTCACCACGTGGACCTACAAAAACTTCCTCTATTTTTTCGAGTAGAGCCATTTTCGCATGGCCATATCCGTAGTTTCCGCCGCGGTACTTGGCTTCGATGGCAGTAACTTCGTCGGGTTTAGCAAATAACCTAAAGAGAGCCATGATATTGCAAGTGGTGGGATCTTTAATGTCTTCGAGGCCCTTAGAATCAGTCACAATGGCCATCACTTGTTTTTTGACATTCTTGGCCGAACTCAACGGATCAATACCATTTGAATAACTTTTGCTCATCTTGCGCCCATCAATACCGGGCACGACGGCGACATCAGGCTGAATCAACTCTTTGGGTTCTTTTAAAATTTCGCCAAAATAATGATTAAATCTTTTTGCAATGGCGCGAGCCATTTCAAGATGTTGAAGTTGGTCTTTTCCTACGGGGACCACATCAGAGTCATAAGCCAAAATATCTGCGGCCATAAGTACGGGATAAGAAAACACCCCCAAATTTAGCTGACCCTCTTCACCAGCTTCCTTGGCAACTTTAAAAGTGTGAATGCGAAACAAATCACCCATCGAAACCGTGCACGCGAGTAACCACATGAGCTCGGGAACTTCGGGAATATCGCTTTGTCTAAAAAAAGCACCTTTGCTGGGGTCAAAGCCGCACGCTAAAAATGTTGCAGCCAAAGAATAAGTGTCTTCAATTAAAATTTTAGGATCACGCACAGTTGTGAGTGCATGATAGTTGGCAACAAAATAGAAAGTATTGTGTGTTTTTTGCAGCTCAATTGCCGGGCGAATCATTCCCAAATAGTTACCTAAATGAGGCACGCCCGTGGGCTTAATTCCAGAGAGTGATATTTTCATGAGAGTGCAAAATCTTAGCAGCCTGTTAAAGTTTTTGCCAAAACTCTTCAACTTTTAGGCAAACGTATTCGCCAAAGTCTAACTGCACATTGTGCGAACCAAGGAGAATTTCGGCATATTGGCCCTTCGGAAGATTATCTGCCAGGTCTTTTTGCACATGGGGAGGTGTGATGAAATCCTTAGAGCCTGCAATTACAAGAGCGGGTGCTTTGACTTGGGCCAAAATATTTTGAGTCATGCCCCGTGTGAGGTCTCTAATTAGCGGAAAAAATACTTGAGGTTCGATGTTGGCCACAGCTAGGGCATAGGCTTCGCGGTCAAAACTTTTTGATGCAAAAGCATTAAATCCAACGAGCGACGAAATCCATTTTGCCAATCGAGGTTCACTTAAAAAAACCTGCCAAAGAGTTTCTATAACTTCAGGTTTTTTGTCGTAAAGATCGAGCAAAGGGCCTGTTACCTTTTCGAGCGCCGAGGTATTAAACATATTTTTAAACGGGTTAATGGGGGTTCCACAAACCAAAAGAAGTGATTTCACTCGCTGTGGCTCTTGCACGGCAAGTTCAAGAGCCACATTTGCTCCCATGCTGTGGCCCCAAATGTGTGCGGGCTTTTTAACCTGTACCGCTTCAATGACTGCGGCGACATCGCGAGCAATGGCTGAAAGATTTAAAGAACTCTTTTCGGCTGGGATACCACTTTCATGGTGGCCTCGGTAGTCCAGCGTGATGCAGGGATATTCTTTTGAGTAGCGCTCAATTTGAAATCGCCACTGATTCATCGAACAAACAAGACCGTAGCAAAAAACCATTGCGGGATTTTTTGTTTCGCTCGGTCGAGGTCCGCGAAGTTCCCAGTGAATCGGAGTTCCGTCAAAACTTTCTGTGGTGCCGGCATCTGTGGGGTTCGACAACAGATGGGGAACGCCTCGTCGTTTGGATTTAAAATATTCCTGAAACTGATCGAGGCTAAAAAATTTGCGAGACATAAAATTTAAAGACTTATCTTAACCTTAAGTCACTAGTGACTCATCCCGTCGCCGCCGGAATCTTCGCCTCCGCCAGTGCTTCTTTGTTTTTCTAAAATCGAAACCATATGGCTGAGCATGGGGTAAGGATGAATCATAAGTGCAGCAAAGGGCATCATTTGCTTAATTCCATAGAGTATTATGGCCTCTTGAACGGGTTCTGGGGCCCGAGCCACAGCAAGTAGAAATTCCCCGAGTAAGGAATTTTTGCCATCGGGCTCTTGTTTGTCTGCCATTGCAATGCTCCCTTCTTTCGTTCTAACTTATCGGTCATGACGAAAAATCTATTGAGTAAACACAGTTTTTTTGGACTTTTTTTAGGACTTTCCGGCTTGGCAGCTTCGCCAAATTCATGGGGAGTGGCCAAAACGCTCAACTTGGGTGTTGTTTTGCCGATGTCTGGAGGCACAGCTACCTTCGGTCTTGAAACCTCGCAGGGCGTGCGCATGGCCGTAGAGGAAATCAACGGCAAAGGCGAAATTAAAATTCAAATGATTTTGGAAGACGACAAATCCGAAGTTACCGACGCAGCAAATGCTGCAAAAAAACTCATTAACATAGACAAAGTTCAGGCCATTATTGGCTCGATTGCTTCTTCAAATACCAATGCCGCGGCTCCGATTGCGCAGGCTTCCAAGGTTCCGCTTCTCACTTCGGCTTCTACAAACGTTTCAATTACCCAAAAAGGTGAATTCGTTTCGCGAATTTGTTTTTTGGATGATTTTCAAGGTCTCGCAATGGCTCGATTTGCCATTAACGACCTCAAGGCAAAAAAAGCCGCAATCGTTGTAGATTCGGCCT
>CAXNEW010000050.1:0-11712 GCA_964201665.1 Bdellovibrionota bacterium | reverse complement strand
TCAATAAATCCCTTGAGAGTTTCAATGGCCACGGTACGCCTGTCGGGCTTGAAATCAATAGCATCCATTGACTTTGAAAGATCAAAACTCAAAATCATGTCAACAGCATCCACATTTCGTTTGGTCTTGGTGAGAACCTCTTGGGGTCTGGCCAGGCCAACGATGAGGCAGGCCAAGGCCAGAAATCGAAAGTAAAGAAAAATTTTAAAGGGAGTTGGAACTCTAAATCGAGGACGAGAATCCACCCAATTGCTGAAGGGTACAAAAAGTCTGGATCGCAGTTTGGGGCCTGTTTTTCGTGAAAACAAAAAAACGGCAATGAGAGGAATGAAAAGAAAAAAGGCTTCTGGGTTTGCAAAATTCATCGCCATGACTTTGAAATTTTAACCCGAAGCCTTTCCAAGGACACGAAGTTTGGCCTCAATGTCCCTAAGTTCTCTTAGGTAAATTAATTGAGAATCCCGGCCCGGGTTTTGGGCAGAAAACCGAATGCCATCATTTTGAATAAGCAATCTTTCACAGGTTCTAAGAAATTCATCACGGTTTGCAATGTCCCAAACAGAGAGTTTCAAGGTACCCATAAATTCTGTTGTTGTGGCCCATGAAGCTGAAAAACAAAATCTTTCTTCGAGGGCTTTTCTCAAGCCTTCTTGTAAGAAAGTGTAGACCTTTGAAGTTGAGGGATTTGCGGGTTGAGTGGATTTTAAAAAAATTTCAAATTCATGAAGGGCCTTTGAAAAAACTTCTGATCCGAGGGGCTCGCGGGGAACAAATCCCGATTTCGCCGTTTTTTTATCTAAATAAGGCGAAACCCATTTGCGATAAATCCAGGCACCTAAAACCGAAAGTGCAACAATAACTAAAAAAATTAAACCCCAAAGTGTCCACGGATAAGAGGGTTTAATCAGCCCTAAGGGATTGTCGGGCGTGATTTTATCGGCCCCTTCTGCAGGAACTAAAACAAAATTCACAGCGATTTCTCCGCTCGGAGTGCAGGGTATTTTAAAATTCCAGCTTCCAACCTGGAGGGGTGAAATTTCGATAGTGTTACCATTTATCGATCGTACCCAAAGATCTTTGCCTCCGGGAGGGAGTAAATCAAAAGCCTTTACCGCTGGAGTTGAATTCTCAGGACACTGGCCGATGAAAATATTTCCTGAGGGTAATTCAGCGCTCACGGATTTTACCTCTTGGAATCCGTGGGGCTTTGGCCCCTACCTGCAGTACGAAAGAAATCTCTCAATAGGGGCAAGGTATCTTGGTCAGTTGATAAATGTAAAAGAGTGGCCCCGCATTCGCGAAAATGTTTGTTCATAGTGGAACGCCTGCGTTTACCGAACTGACCTAAAAAATCAAGAAAACTTTGTTGTGAAACATCAAGGGTCACGGGCCGTTCAGACTCAGCGGTTTCGACTTCAATAAAACAGGGAATCTTTGGAGGCGTCCATTCGTGGGGGTGTTCGACATGAATTGCTGCAAAGGCATGATTACGAGCGACTCGCTTAAGCAAAGTTTCTTCTGGCAAAACCTCAAGGTCACTCAAAAGAACCACGATGGATCGTCGTTTTAACAAAGTCAGTAATCTTTTTAGAGCAACAGCCGGAGAAGTTTTTGTGCCCAGGGGCTCGAAGGCCAAAATTTCACGAATGACTCTTAGCAACTGAGTGCGGCCTTTTCCTGGAGGAACAATTCGTTCAACTCGGTCGCTAAAAAGTATCAACCCAAATTTGTCTCGAGATTCTGCAGCTGAGAGTGCCAAAGTTGCAGCGACTTCAGCAAGTTTTTCTGCTTTGGCGTGGGCCCAGGGGCCTTTTCGCAATGAGGCACTGACATCCACAACGAGCATAAGTACGCGGTCACGCTCTTCCTCAAAAACCTTAAGCACGGGATCAGCGGTTCGGGCTGAGACATTCCAAGAAATATGCCTGACATCGTCGCCATAAACATAATTTCGAAACTCCTTAAACTGCATGCCAGTACCGCGAAAAGCCGAACGAAAATCTCCCTGAAGTTTTTCCTTAACAAGACGTCGAGACAAAATTTCTATGGCTCGAACTTTTTTAAGAAGTTCTTCAAGAGTCATAAGATTCTTTTGGGTTTCCTTATGGAGTTGGAACTACTGATAAAACTTTTTTAATCAAAGCCGGTGTCGTTATGTTTTGAGCCTCGGCCTCAAATGAAAGTGTGATGCGGTGACGGAGAATATCCAAAGCCACGGCCTTTACGTCATCGGGGCTGACATAGCCGCGACCCTCAATAAAGGCTTTAGCCTTTGCTGCCTTCGCCAAAGAAATTGTAGCTCGTGGCGAAGCCCCAATCGCAATGAGGGGTTCGATATCCTTGAGCTCTTTGCGAGACTTAGGCTCACGAGTCGCAAACACGAGGTCTAAAATATAATCCTTCACCTTGGGGTCCATGAAAATGGCTTGGCAAAGCGCCCGAGCTTTTAAAAGTTGGGCCCCATTTGCAACGGCGTTCAGTTTAACTTTTTCATTGCCGGATTGTCGGTCGAGGACTTTCAATTCTTCGGCCCGATTGGGATAGCCCACGACAACCTTAAACATGAAGCGATCCATCTGGGCCTCAGGTAGGGGATATGTTCCCTCTTGCTCAATGGGGTTTTGGGTTGCCAAAACCAAAAAGGGTTCGGGAAGTTTGTAGGTTTCTTCTCCGATGGTGACTTGCCTTTCGCCCATGGCCTCCAGCAGTGCAGCCTGAACTTTTGCAGGAGCACGATTGATTTCGTCAGCCAATAAAATATTTGTAAACACAGGCCCTTTTTTTACCGAAAAATCGCCCGTCTTCTGATTGTAAATCATTGTGCCGGTCAAATCACTGGGCATAAGGTCAGGTGTAAACTGAACGCGCTGAAAATGAACCTCAGTTACTTCGGCAACAGTTTTGACCGAAAGAGTTTTGGCGAGTCCAGGAAGTCCTTCCAAAAGAACATGGCCACCCGTCAGCAAGCCCATGATGATTCTTTCAACCATAATTCTTTGGCCTACGATGACCTTTGAAACCTCGTCTTGAACTTGATTGATAAAAACGCCTTCTTGTCGAATGAGTTCAGTAAGTTTGGCAATTTCTTGATTCATGACAGTGATATTAACAGGCCAAGGGCTTTGTGGAGGCTATGCCTAAAGAAAAAAATTGGGTTATAGTTTCTGCGTGACCATGACACCTTCAGACATGCCTAGCCCTGGGTTTTTACGAACGGGCTCGTCGGTTTTGCGGCTGCTTGGGATTTATTTAGTTTTAACCCTCTTCGCTTTTTTGTTTGGCTTTGCAATTTCATCAATTGAGCTCGGGGTCATTATGGTGGCCTGGTATGTTTTGGTCGGACCCGTGCTGGCTTTTTTGGTTTTAAGATTTGGGTTTTTGTATATTTTGGGTTTCAAGCCCTTCGATTGGGACCGCGATCCTGTTCTTGCAAAAGAATATTTTAAGCTGCTTTTAATTCACGAGGGGCCTCGGCCTGAGTTTTGGATTCGTGAGGGTGACGATCTCAGTTATTTTTGGTTTTCGCTGCCTCTTTCGCCAGGCTCAATGCATAAAGTGGGTATTTCGTCGGCGTGGACCCGGCTTCCACTGCGGTTAAGGGTTGAAAGTTTTCATTCTCTTTGGAGGGGTATCCGCTTCGAAATGGCACAATGTGACCCCCGCTTGAGATCGCTTCAGATGATTTTGTGGAGTGTCGTTGTGGGGCCTCTTGAAATTCTTGTTCAATTTGCCCAATTTGTTTTTGATCTTTTTGAGTTCAAAAATTTTCCTAGTCTTTCGTTTTGGGCCCAGGTTCCGTTAAAAAAATTCCAACGTTTTTGGTTTGGAGAAGGCATTTATTCTTCAGCACCTGTTGAACAACGCCGTTTTCAAACTCCCGGTAGCACCTTTGAAATCAAAAGGCCGTGGGGATGGGCCAGTCTTGTAGGCGGGGTTTGGGTTAGAGCCCACCGAGAGGAGTCCCACCCCTCGTGGGAAATTTTATTTCCTCCTCAAGCTTTTTACGGATACCGCTCCGAGTCGTCGAGTTAGGCTAATCAATCCAGGCTTTCTCACGGGCCTTTAAAAGTTGTCATAAATTTAGGGCAGAGTTATTAAATATGTTGTGAATCAAACACCTGAAAATTCAGCGTCAACTCCGGCACTTTTTTCGAACTTCGTTATGGGTTTAGCCTCGGCTACTCTGATTGAACTGGGTTTGATCGAAGATCCCGCAACCCATTCAAAACGAAAATCAGTTGAAAATGCCCGGCAACACATCGAACTCTTGGCAATGCTTAAAGACAAAACACGTGGAAACCTAAGTCTCGACGAGGGTAAAATTCTAGATAAAGTCCTGACCGATCTTAAATTTGAGTTTACTAAAGTTGTTTCCAGTAAATAGTTTTTTTTTGGAAGGAAAAATATGAAGAAATTTTTTTTAGGGTTTGTTTTATTTTTGGTTGGAATTTTTCTTTTTTCTAGTGATTCAGAAAAGTCGGGACCCTTTGCCCAAACAAAAAATGGTAAAATTTGGGCTGAGCTTACGTCGTCTGAAAAAAATGCCAAATCAAATCCAGGAATTGATATCAATGCTTTGAATAAGGTCACCATTGATCTCAATAAAAACTTGTCGCCTGCGGTCGTTAATATTTACACAAAAACTCGAGTTGTCTCGCAAAAACCCAGGTTCCACCAAGGTGGGCCGGCCGACACGGATGACTTGTTTCGATATTTTTTTGGCAATCCCTTTGGCGGCGGAGGTGGTGGAGGGGGAGATTTCTTTTCGCAGGTCCCTCGCGAAGCCCAATCCTTAGGCTCAGGTTTTGTTGTGGGGGCAGATGGGCACATTATAACTAATTCACATGTAGTCAGGATGGGCGGCAAAAACGCAGATTCCATTATGATTAAGTTTTTAGATGATCCCAGAAATTCTAAAGGCCACGAGGCCATCGTTTTAGGAGTTGACGAATCCACTGACGTTGCTCTTTTGAAACTCAAAGAAAAACCTAAAAAGAATCTCATTTTTGCTCCCTTAGGTGATAGTGAAAAACTTCAGGTCGGTGAGTGGGTGGTGGCCATTGGTAATCCCTATGGCCATCAAAATAGTTTTACCCAAGGTTTAGTAAGTGCCTTGGGTCGGGATTTAGAGCAAAGCCGAGCTGAGTTTATTCAAACGAGCGCAAGCATCAACCCTGGAAATTCGGGGGGCCCCCTCATTAACCTGTTTGGTGAAGTGATTGGAATCAACACCGCCATTGATGCGCGAGCTCAGGGAATTGGTTTTGCAATCCCAATTAACATCGCTAAAAATGTCATCACACAGATCATCGAAAAAGGCGAAGTTGTACTGGGTTGGATTGGTGTTGGCATGAGCGAGCTCACCCCGGACATTGCCAAATCTATGAAACTAAAATCTGAAACCCAAGGAATTTTAGTGCAGGAAGTTTTTCCAGGCGAACCTGCCGACAAGGCTGGAATTCGAAGTTACGACATTGTCACCGCGGTAAACGGAAAAAATGTTTCTACTCCGCGAGAGTTATCTTTGATTGTGGGAAATCAACCCGTAGGAACCCAAGTTAATTTTAAAATTCTACGTGACTCCAAAACAATGGATCTCAAAGTCACTGTGGCCAAACGACCCACAAACGAAGAAGTGGCAGGCCGAGGATCGGGCGAAGGGCGTCGTGGTCGCGGCGAGGCCCCTGACCTCAGCGGAAAAAAAGCTAAAAATGTTGGAGTTGAGATCACAGATCTGACTCCTGAATTCAGGCGCAGATTAAATCTTGATGCTAGCACTCAGGGCGCTTTGATTATTGACGTCGATCGTCGCAGTCCCGCAGCCAGTGCTGGGCTTCAGCCAGGCGATCTGATTGTAGAGGTCGACCGCAGGCCCGTGAAAAATTCTGCCGAGGCCCAAAACATTTTAAAAAAAGTTAAAGACAGTTTCCTGCTTAAAGTTCAAAGAGCCACGATGTCCATGATTGTAGTTGTTGATTTAAATGCGGCTGACGAAAGCGAAGACGAGTAAATTTAAATGAAATTATCCCAAAGTTTTTTTTTAACCCAAAGGGATAATCCCCGTGATGCCGAAATTGTTTCGCACCAGCTCATGGCGCGAAGCACGCTTATCCGTAAACATGCTGCTGGACTGTATTCGTATTTGCCTTTTTTGACCCGAAGCTTTCATAAATTAAGTCAAATTGTACGCGAAGAACTTGATGGTATTGGCTGGCAAGAAATCATCATGCCCTTTGTGATTCCAGCAGAACTTTGGAAAGAAACGGGTCGATGGGATTTGTTTGAAGGCCTCATGCTGCAATTTAAAGACCGCAAACAAAACGATTTTTGTTTAGGCCCCACCCATGAAGAAGTCGTTACCGACATTGTACGCGCTCAGGTGAATTCGTATAAACAGCTTCCCTTAACCTTGTACCAAATTACGCCAAAGTTTAGAGATGAAACTCGCCCGCGATTTGGTCTTATGCGCGCCCGCGAGTTTGTTATGATGGATGGCTATTCTTTTCATCCTGATAAAGCCGACCTGGATAAACATTACGAAGTTGTGGCTGGGGCTTATGAGCGCATTTTTGATCGCTCGGGTTTGCGTTATGCCAGGGTAGAGGCCGACACCGGAGCCATTGGTGGCACGGGCTCGCATGAGTACCAAGTGTTGGCTGGTAGCGGTGAGGACGCAATTTTGATTTGTCCAAGTTGCAAATATGCAGCCAATGTTGAAAAAGCTGAGGCTCCAAAACCTGAGCAAACTCTGCCAGAGTCTCAAAAGAATGTTTCGTCTGCGGCCAAACTTGAGCTCGTTTCTACACCAACTCAAAAAACAATTTCTGAGGTCAGTGCCTTTTTAAAAATTCCGGAGTCCTTAAATTTAAAAACTCTTGTTTACAGATACACCACCACCCAGGCACCCAAAGAAGCTAAAACGGTAGCCGTTTTTATTTTGGGTCATCGGCAACTGAACGAAGTTAAACTCAAAGCTACTTTATCCAAGATGGGAATATCTGTTTTTGAATTGGGAGCTTTAAGCGAAGAGTCTGTGGCAAAGGTTTTTGGCAGTCCTGTTGGGTTTTTGGGGCCCGTGAACGCGCCTGCAAACATTTTATGTTTATTTGACCGCGAAATCATCGGAAGGCGCGATTTAGTGTGTGGTGCAAATAAAGAAGGCCATCATTTTAAGCATCTTGATCCCGCTCGCGATATCGCGGGATTTAAAAATGAGAGTTGCGTTGACTTAGTGAACGCTGTTGCAGGCGATCCTTGTCCACGCTGTGCCCAAGGAAAATATGAAGCCCACCGTGGTATCGAAGTCGGTCATATTTTTAAATTAGGCGATAAATACTCAAAGGCCATGAATGTGAGTTTTCAGTCCGCCGACAAGCAAAGTAAAATTATGGAAATGGGCACCTACGGAATTGGTGTCACGCGAATTTTAGCAGCCTGTGTTGAACAAAATCATGATGCCGACGGAATGATTTGGCCAGAAAGCCTAGCTCCCTACAAACTCATTATTTTGGGGCTCGGAAACGCGCAGGACGAAAAGGTCGCAAAACTTTGTGAAGAAATTTATGCCGAAGCCAAAAAACAAGGCATTGATGTGTTGTACGATGATCGCGACTTAAGCCCGGGAGTAAAATTTAAAGATGCCGACCTGATGGGCATACCCCGACGTTTGATTGTCGGTAAAAAAGGAATTGAAGCCGGCCAGCTAGAATTTTCGCTGCGAAAAAACCCCAAGGAAAAAATTGCATTTGCTTTAGGAACACCAGCAAAAATTTTAGAATTGGTTTTAAAAAGCTAGGGCAGAGGACCTAGTTAGTATCTATTTCTCAAGCTCAGACCAGCGCTCAAAAAGCTTAGCGATTTGATTTTGGCAGGCGGCGAGTTGCTCAAATACTTCCTTTAATTTTTTAGGATTTCCCAAAATCTCAGGGCTTTGTGACTGGCTTTCGAGATTCGCCAGTTCTTTTTCGCTCTTGGCAATTTGAACCTCAATCGATTCAAGTTCCTGTTTTTCTTTAAAGCTTAACTTTTTTTTTGAAACAGCAACTTCAGGCTTGGGGGCGGATACCACAGGCAGTTTGGTCTTTGGGGTAACGACGGGTTGGGGCTCTAAACCTTGCTTAAGCATCCAGCGTTCCCACTGATGAATATCGGCAAAGCGAGTGAATTCGCCATTATGTAAAGCTAAATGAAAATCAGCGACCTGATCTAAAAAGAAACGGTCATGGCTAACTATAATTAAAGCCCCTGGATAATCCCTCAGCTCTTCAGCGAGGACATTCAAAGTTGCGATGTCTAAGTCGTTGGTGGGTTCATCCAGAATTAAAAGATTACATTCAATCAGCATCAGGCGTGCAATAAGGAGTCTTGCTTGTTCGCCGCCTGAAAGTTTTGAAATTGTTTTTGTAATATCATCGGGCCCAAATAAAAATCGCTCGAGGTAACCGCGCGCATGAACAAAATTACCTCGAAATTTTACATATTCGCCCTCGGGGCAAACACTTTGAAACACTGTTTTCTTTGGGTCCAGGCCTTCGCGATTTTGATCAAAATAGGCCACTTTCAAATTGTCAGCGCAAACGATCTTGCCACTTGAGGGTTTTTCGGTGCCTAGAATGAGTTTAATTAAAGTCGATTTTCCGGCACCGTTGGCGCCAATGAGTCCCATTTTTTGGCCGCGCTCAATGAGTAAAGAGAACTCATTGAGAATCGTTCGATCGCCAAAAGTTTTTGAAACTCCAACAAGGTCGACTAATTTTTTGGGAGTGCCATCGACTGTCCCAAAAGAAATTCCAACTTTGCGAGATTTGTTGAGATCACGAAGGTCCGCCACTTCATCGCCAAGTTCATAGGCCCGCTCTATGCGTGCATTTTGTTTTGTGGAGCGCGCTTTGGGGCCCCGTCGTAGCCATTCAGTTTCGCGGCGGAGTGTATTTGAGAGGCGTTTTTCCTGGCTTAGCAGTGCCGACGTTAAAATGTCTTTAGCTTCGCAGTAATCGGCATAGTTGCCCTCGATTCTCAAAATTCCATTTGAGGCTCGGTTCTTGGGATCAATTTCCCAAATGACATTCGAGATGCGATCTAAAAAGGCACGGTCGTGGGTAATGGCTAAATAACTTAAGTTTGATTCGAGCAGGTAATCCTCGAGCCAAAGAATACTTTCAACATCGAGGTGGTTTGTGGGTTCGTCAAGAATAAGCAGGTTGGGGGACCTCATGATTTCGATGGCTAAGGCTAGTTTTTTGCGCCAACCACCAGAAAGTGTTCCCGCTAAAGTGTTTTCATTTAGGCCTGCTTCAGCAAATTTGAATTTTGAAAAAAGTTCTTGGGCCAAGTTCATCTGAACCCAGTCATCCGGGTCGGGGCTAGCCTCCATGAGACATTGAAAAAGAGTTTTTTCTTGGGGAACCGTAGGAGTTTGCGACAGATAGCCCGTTTTTAAACCCCGGCGTTTTGAAATTTGGCCCGCATCACATTCGAGCTGGCCATGAATCATTTTACACAGAGTCGATTTGCCCACTCCGTTGGTGCCAATAATTCCAACCTTTTCACCTTCAGCCACCGTAAATCCTAGGCCCGTAAACAAGGTTCTACCGCCGAGGCTAATGGATAAATTGTGTCCTGAAATTAAGGGATCAGCCATGATGGGCCTTTATTTGGGATCGCATAGGCAAAGCCCTATCCGCTCCAGGGTGCCGAGGTCGAGTCCTTTGAGGGAATTTTTCACGTCTAGCAAAAGTAATCAAAAAATTGACTCAAAGCGTAAAGATAGGTATTGAAGTCGTGCTTATGATTTCCAATTTCAAAGTCAAAACACTTTTTGTTTATGCCGTTTTATCACTATTTCAGGCGTCAGAGTCCTACGGGCAGCCCGGCAAAAGAAAAGCTAAACAATGCAGAACCGACCTCTCTCGGACTGTGGGCAAAAAAACCGGAGTGGTTCTGTATGGTCTTTGGAATTGTCCAGGCTGCGGAATGGAAGGTATTTCTGCGAAGCCTAAATCTAAAAACCAACCTGCTGAATGCCCAAGTTGCCAAACTAAAATTGATTTTTCAAAGGGCAATCCCACCTATTTGCCAGGGGCTGACATGCCTAACGGGAGAATTATTGAAAGCGCGCAAATGCGGCTCGATCCTAGCGAGCCCTCGCCCCTGGAAGTCGACCAAATCCATCGTGCTGGCCTCGGGGCCGGCGAGGCTCCTAATCGATATATTGATGGGCAAACACCTAGGGCCAGCGATCCAGAGCCAATCCAAAACCGATACTTAGGCAGTCAAACCCCAAGGGCCACCGAAGATCCAGAGCCACCAGTCCAAAATCGCTACTTAGGCGGTCAAACTTCTAGGTCTAACGAAAACTCTGGGTCTTCCGGGCCCACAGATGATTTAGCAACTCCAAGCGAGCTCACGGTTACTTCATGGGCGCCCAGTTTGTATGACGCTAGCAGCCTAGGATCAAGACTGAAAGATCGAGTCCTTCGGCGCCAAGTCCTAATTCCTGCGGGCGCCGCGGCTTTCGGTTTGGGGGTTTGGGCCTTTCTCGATACGTCTGACTACGAAGCTCGTGTGAAAAGTATGACCTGGAGACACGAAGTTCGTGTTTATGAATTCAGATTACAAACAAAATCCGGTTGGCTTATGGATTTGTCTCCCCATTCACCTCAAATGCCTCATAATGGTGTTGGCGAGCGAAATGGTGTCTTCAATATTCGCAATCACCGAAAAGAGTTTCATCATACTGAGCAGTATATTTCTCATTATGAAACCCAAACTGTTTTAGACACTGAGACTTATGAATCGGGAACAACTTACAGTTATGTTTCAAACGGAGATGGAACCTATTCGGAGGTTTCAAGCCCTAGCTATTCAACTCGCACAGTGAGCCGAAATGTCGAGGTTCCCGTCTATGCCGACCGCGAAATTTATGAAACCCGAGTGGAGTATGACACCTATGATTGGGATTTTTCGAGAATGGACTACACATCTGGAGTGAATCCTAGAAGGGATGATCCCCAGCTCTCCTGGCCTCAAATTCAATTGGGGCGGCTCGAAAAATCAGAAAGAATTCCGAGCTATTCTATTGAATTTGAAATTCAAAATGATGACGAAAATAAGCCGAGTAAATTTAAGAAGTTTTCTAATTTGAATGAGGGTGAATTTCGTTCTTTTGAACCCGACGGACTTGCCGTTTTAGGGATAAACATTTTTGGTTTAGTTAGAAGGGCTACTCCGATGGAGCGCACAGCAACAACGGGTCGAGGTTTCTAAAAATTTTTATCTTTACGCGCATCAAGACCTGAGGGCTTACCTGGGTTTTAAAAAATCGCGCCCTTCAAACTTTCCTGTTCCCCACGCCTTCAGGTTGTACAAAATTTCAAAAGCAAAAAGTAGTTCGCCTCGGGGTATGAGGGCCTTTTGTAGCCAGCGGCGAATTCGAGCCCTGACAGCATCTTGGTCTGGATATTTTAGGAACTGAGTCAATGACACCGTATCCATGAGGTAATCTAAAAATATTTCTCTTTCGCCCAGCGTGGCCCACTCTTCGCGGCCAGATTCAGTGGCGGGTAGTCTTTTAAAACTTCGCTCGGGCTCTAAAAAGGCACCCGTGTGGGGTCCCGGCGAGGGGTTAGATGTCGGCGCTTGGGTTTTCTGAAAAAACAGAAACATCAGCAAACCTGCGGCCATTGCTAAATTTAGCGAGGGGTTTTTATCGGC